>JAYWIJ010000043.1:0-4773 GCA_043788935.1 Gemmatimonadaceae bacterium
AATTCGTCGTCGGCGAAGAACAGATTCACGGCCTCAGCCAACCGCGGCGTGGTGATGCCGGCGCGAAGTTTGTCCAGCGCATCCCACATCTTCTCCGTCGAATATTCGACACGCGGCAGGAACTCGTCGATGCGCTCGGTGCCCACCGGCAGCAGGCGCACAGGGCCAGTCAGCTTCAGCTGACGCGCACCGGTCTTGGCGTACACCTCGATCAATCCGATCACCTGCACCACGCGTCCCTTCTCGACGCCTTCGAGCCACGCCGCGTTGTCCTTCCACACCGGCGACGAGGACAGCGATCCGCTGGAATTGCCGAGGGTCAGGACCCAGAACGGATCGCCGGCGCCGGTGGTCCGCTCCACACGGTCGAGCACGAGCAGTTCAGCGGACACGGAGGCGCCGGCACCGAGCTGCGGCAGTGAAAGTGGGGGCATGTGCGGAGAGAGCTCGAAGATCGAATGAACGGGTGCCTGCACGACGCCGCGGTCACGGGCGTGACCCGACCAGCGCAAGATGACCTGCTGCCGAGCACCCTGTCGAGTCACGTGCAACCGCGTATCATCACAACGACGCCTGCGGCACCGTCGCAGCATACGCACCCGCACTGACAGCAGATGAAGCGCTACCGGAACACGATCATCACCGTCCTGCTCATCGCAGGCCTGGCCGTCATTTTCTGGAACAAGACGATGAACGCGCAGCTCGCCACCTGCGAGGTGTGCGTGGAGTTCAACGGCCAGCGTCAGTGCTCCAAGGCGAGCGGTCCGGACGTCAAGGAGGCGACCCGCACCGCGCACTCCACCGCATGCGGTCCCATTTCCAACGGCATGAACGAAAAGATCGCCTGCGACAGCCGCCCGCCCGCGTTGTCGCGCTGCGATCCGCCGGCGCCGTGATGCGGTTCGTCGCGCAACGCCTGTCGTAGCCTCGTACGGCGACAGGCGCTGGCTACCCAGACGACAGCGGGTTCGCACGGAATTCGCAGGGCTCGCGCGACCAACAGCGGGCTCGCACGAAGTCACAGAGGCGTATCTTCGCGAGTCAGACCGCGGTCTGTGCTCGACACAGAAACAATATTTTGTGGGGGACTGCGCTCGGAGCGCGTCGCCACACGGCCCCCTCCCGCCCCCCGTGCCTCCGTGCGAGCCGGCTGTTTCGAACCGCATCGATCCAGCGGCCTGGACTCAGCTGAAGAACAGCACGTCCCCGTCGCTCTCGAGTGCGAGCTGCAGGTGCGCCGAGCAGACGCCGCAGACCATGTCGGCGAGCCAGGCGGCGCCGGTGACCTGATCAGCCGCGTCGGCTGCGCGCAGCTTGATCCGCTTGTAGGTGTACTCGTGACACCGCGGACAGGCCTGCGCGCGCGCGATCAGTTCGGCGCGTTCCTTCGTCACGATCGGCATGTCAGGCGCCGACGTCCGGGAAGAGGCCGCCCGGTGCTGGCGCGAGGCGAGGAGAAGCTGGTCGGGCCGCTGGTTCGGCATTCGTACCACCGCTGGTCTTTGCGAGCATCTCGCGAATGCCGCCCAGTGCGCCCATCACACCGGCCGCTTCAGCGGGCAGGAACACGGTGCTGCCCTTGCCTGCAGCAAGCGCCGGCAGCATCTCGAGATACTTCTGCCCGAGCAGGTACATGGCAACCTGCCCGTCAGGGAGTGCTTCGGCGATGCGACGGATCGCCTCGGCTTCAGCGGACGCCATGGCGAGACGTGCTTCGGCCAGACCAGCCGCCCGCAGGATCGACGCTTCCTTTTCGCCTTCCGCCTTCTGGATCTGTGATTCGCGTGATCCTTCGGCCTCGAGAATCTGCGCCCGCTTGGTCGCCTCGGCGTTGATCACCGATGATCGACGCTCGCGCTCGGCGCGCATCTGCAGCTCCATCGACTGCTGGATGTCACGCGGCGGCTCGATGCTCTGCAACTCCACGCGCGTCACGTCCACACCCCATCCGATCGACGCTTCCTCGATCGTTTCGCGCATGCGGGTGTTGATGCCGTCGCGACTGGTGAGCGTGGTGTCGAGTTCCATCTCGCCGACGATGTTGCGGAGCGCCGTCCGCGTCAGCGTCTCGAGCGCGAACGGCAGGTTCTGCACCGAGTACGTCGCCTTCTGTGGATCGGCCACGCGATAGTACATGACGGCGTCGATGTCGATCGTGACGTTGTCCTTGGTGATCACCGGCTGGCTCGGGAAGTTCAGTACCTGCTCGCGCAGGTCGATCCGCGAAGTGCTGCCGCTGGTCACCTTCTTCACGCCCGAGACATCCTGCCCGAAGTAGCGCACGTCGATCGTGCGCGGCCGCTCGATGAACGGAATCAGGATGTTGAAGCCCGAGCGGGCGATGCGATTGAAGCGGCCGAGCCGCTCGATCACCATCACCTCGGCCTGGCCGATGATCTTGAAGGAACTCGTGCCGATGAAGAGCACGATCATGATCACGATGAGCGGGAGGATCCACTCCATGGTGCGTTCCTGATGGGGAGAAATGAGAATGCCGTCGCTGGATGGTAGCGACGGCATCGGGCACGCGGCAGCACCACGGCGTACGGAACTGTTCTCGCGGAGAACGCGGAGGGGCGGAGGAACGCGGAGGACAGCTGTCAGGGAAACTGCTCGCGCCTCGCGGGTGCAGTTCCTCTTAGGCCCTCCTCCGCGTATCTCCGCCCCTCCGCCGCTCTCCGCGAAAACAGTTCGCGGTCGCAGCACATCCGGCAGGTCAGTTCTTCCAGTCGGCGATGAAGAGATTGGTCTCGGTGGACTTCTGGTCGAAGCGGTTCGACGCCCAGATCAGCTGCTTGCCGTCGGGGCTGAACATCGGGAAACCGTCGAACACGGGGCTGGTGGTCACCCGCTCCAGGTTCTTTCCATCGAGATCCACGAGGTAGAGATCGAAATTGCCGCTGCGTGGGTTGGTGTGGTTCGACGAGAAGATGATCCGCTTGCCGTCGGGGGTCCACGACGGACCGAAGTTGGCGCCGCCCAGGCTCGTGATCTGGCGGTTGTCGCTGCCGTCGGCGTTCATGACGAACAGCTCCACCTTGCTGGGCCGGATGAAGCCCTGCGTGAGCAGCTCGCGATACTGCCGCAGCTCCGTGGTGTCCTTCGGGTGATGCGCGCGATAGACGATCTTCGTGCCGTCAGGCGACCACCACGGACCACCATCGTACCCCGCAGTGGTGGTCAGGCGCTTCACGTTGGAGCCGTCCACGTTCATCGTGTAGATCTCGAGATCACCGTCCTTCAGCGACGTGAACACGATCGTCCGGCCATCGGGTGACAGCACCGCTTCGGCGGTGTAGACGTCGTAGCTGGTGAGGCGGCGCATGTCGCTGCCATCACGCTTCACGGTGAAGATGTCGAATTTGTCGAGCGGCCAGACGTAGCCCTTGGATGGGTCGGGCTTGGGCGGGCAGAGACTGTCGTGCAGGTGGCTCGACCCGAAGAAGAGTCGGTCGCTGCCCGGCAGGAACCAGCCGCAGGTCGTCTTGCCGTTGCCGTTCGACACGCGCGCCAGGCCGGTGCCGTCGGGACGCATGACGTACTGCTGATCGCAGGTGCGACCGTTCCGCGACGACTGGAAGGTGATCCACTTGCCGTCACGGCTGAAATACGCCTCCGCATTTTCGCCGCCGTCGGTGATCTGACGGATGTTCGTGAGATGCGGTTCGGTGGCGTCGTTGGGGCGCGTGATGTTGACGCCGGGTGCCGGAGCAGGTGCGGTGCCGGTGCGCGGTGAGCAGGCCGGGACGGCGCCAATGGTGCCAACCAGGGCGAAAACCAGGATCGAGCGGACGTTCATCATGACAGCAGGCGCGTGACGGAAACGATGCGGGGGCCGGACAGACTGTCCGGCCCCCGACAAGTTATCCCACCAGGCACCCGAGGGTGCCGTCCGTGTGATTACGGACGGCGTGCCGTGGCGCGAGCCGGCGTCGTCGGCGTCGCAGGCATCGGCGTTCCAGCCATCGAGAAAAGATCGCGCTGCGTGCGACCCTTCTTGAGCACCTCGATGGCCTTCTGGATCTGCGGATCCTCACCGAAGTGTCGCTTGGCCAGCGTCGAGTCACCGTAGACGGCACGGGCGACCCGGTCGCCGATGAAGCGGTCGAAGTAGCTCGCGCCGGCGAAGAACGTCGCCGAGTCCACCGGTACCTTGGCCGCGACCAGACGGCGGAAGTATTCCTGACGCCACGCCGCCGGCACGACGAAGTCGGGCGACTTCACCTGCGGACGCAGTTCCTCGGCGTATTGCGACATGGTGGAATAGGCTTCCTGCACCTTCGGGGAGAGCTGCCGTGCCGCCTTCTGCTCGATGGTGCTGAGCGTGTCCGGGCGCACCGTGATGTCGGGTGTGATACCGCCGCCGCCGTAGATCACGCGACCCGCATCACTCTTGAACGCGGGGCGTGCCTTGCGCGCGCTGTCGGTTTCCATCGAGTCCGGCGCTTCCTCCTCCACGAAGCGACCGTTGACGAACTTGCGCGGGCGCTGAATGGAACGGCCGCTCGGTGTGAACCACTTCGCCGTCGTCATCTTCAGCGCATAGCCGCCATCGAGACGATAGAGCGACTGCACCAGTCCCTTGCCGAAGCTCGTCGTGCCGACGATCAGCGCACGGTCATGGTCCTGCAGCGCACCGGCCACGATTTCCGACGCCGACGCCGACCCGTCGTCCACCAGCACTACCAGTGGCATGCTTGGCACCATGGCATCCTGCTCGGAGATGAACTGCTGGTTCATCTCACCACGACCACGATAGCTGAGGATCTCCTT
>JAYWIJ010000044.1:0-4770 GCA_043788935.1 Gemmatimonadaceae bacterium
CTTCCCGATCCAGTCCGAGCGCATGTACGCCGCGCTCAAGGGCAACGGCGCCGTCGTGCGCTACGTGCAGCTGCCGGGCGAGGCGCACGGCTATCTGGGCCGCGAAAGCGTCGGACACACGCTGGCCGAGATGGTGAACTGGCTCGATCAGTTCGTGAAGCCGGTCAAGCCGCGGACCAAGGCGGAGTAGCGGCGTCGCAAACTGCTTCTCGCGGAGGACGCGGGGGAGCGGAAGCACGCGGAGAAATGCATTATCTGGGAACTGCCCTCAAGTTGTGAGAGCAGTTCCCATTTTTTTCCCTCCGCGCGCCTCCGCCCCTCCGCGCTCTCCGCGAGAACCCACGATGCCGACATTGAGACAGAGCCTGCTGGTCGCTGCGATGGTCGCCCCGATGCTGCTGCGCGCGCAGCCGACCCTCCGCGAGATCGATGGCGCACCGTTCGCGGCGACGATGGTGTCGGCAAAGGCGTCCGATGCCGTGGCCTTCGTGCTCAACGCGCGCGGGGTGCGCAACATCTGGGTCGTGGACTCGACCAATGCGCGGGCCCGGATGGTGACGGCGTTCACGCAGGACGATGGGCAGGACATCACGTCGCTGGCGTTCACGGCAAGCGGACGGACACTGTACTTCGTGCGCGGCGGCGGACCCAATCGCGCCGGAGAAACGCCGAATCCCACCAGTGATCCGGCGGGCGCCGAGCAGGCCATCTGGCGCGTGCGACTCGACGGCGCGCCGGCGGTTCGCGTGACGGAAGGGTCGTCACCGCTGCCGATGACGAGTGGCAGCGACTTCGTGTTCCTGCGCCGCGGCGCCGTGTACCTGGCGACCATCGGCACCGACTCCACACGCGTCACGCAGCTGTTCAAGGCGCGCGGCAGTGCCGGCGATCTGCGCTGGTCGCCCGATGGGATACAGCTCGCGTTCGTGTCGGGCCGCGGCACTCACAGCTTCGTCGGTGTGTACGCTCCCGCCACCAGAACGCTGCGCTGGATCGCGCCGAGCACCGATGGTGATCAGTCGCCGGTGTGGTCACCCGATGGCCGGCAACTCGCGTTTCTCCGGCAGCCGTATTCTGGGCAGCGGCTCGGGTTCCGCGCCACGCGGAGCGCACAGCCGTGGAGCATCCAGGTGGCTAACGTCAGTACCGGTGCCGTGCGCGAAGTCTTCCGCGCCACCGCCGGTCGTGGCAGCGCCTACTGGCCCATCACGGCGGAAAGTCAGCTGTTCTGGACCGCGGATGATCGCATCGTGTTCGCGTGGGAGAAGACTGGGTGGGAGCACCTGTACAGCATCGCGTCGACAGGCGGCACCCCGGTGGAACTCACGCCCGGCAATGGCGAGGTGGAGTTCGTGTCGATGGGCCGCGACGACAGGCGCCTCGTCTACAACACGAACATCGGTGACATCAATCGGCGTCACGTGATGACCGTCGCGGCGGATGGCCGCACACCGCCGCAGCCGAGCGTGTCGGGGCCGCACATCGCATGGAACCCCGTCGAGTCGAGCCGCGGAACGGTGTACGCACTCGTCAGCGACGCGGTGATGCCCGGGCGCGCTGCACGCATGACGACCGGTGGCAGCGGTGCATGGGAGTATCTCGCGCCGGAAACCATCCCCGCCGACTATCCCGCATCGTCGCTGGTGACGCCGACCGCCATCACACTGCGCGCATTCGACGGCGTCGAGAGTTATGCGCAGGTCTTCATGCCACCTGGCATGAAACCGGGCGAGAAGCGTCCGGCCGTGATCTTCATGCATGGCGGGTCGCGCCGACAGATGCTGCTGGGCTGGCACTTCGTATCGTATTATCACCATACGTACGCCATGAATCAGGCGATGGCGCTGCGCGGCTACGTCGTCGTGCAGCTGAACTATCGCAGCGGCACGGGCTACGGCATGGAGTTTCGCGAGGCGTTGCGACAGGGCGCCACCGGTGGCTCCGAATACGCCGACGTGGTGGCCGCCACGAAGTGGCTCGCCGCCCGCAGTGATGTGGATGCCACGCGTATCGGCCTGTGGGGCGGCTCGTACGGCGGCTACCTCACCGCGATGGGCCTGACGCGGAACCCGAAACTGTTCAAGGCGGGCGTGGACATTCACGGCGTGCACGACTGGAACGTCGGCATCCGCACCTTCGTCCCCGATTACGACGTGTATGCCGATCCTGCCGCGACACGCCTCGCCTTCACCGCGTCGCCGCAGGCGCAGGTGACGAACTGGCGTGCGCCGGTGCTGGTGGTGCACGGCGACGACGACCGCAACGTGCGCTTCATCGAGACGCTGACGCTGATCCGCGCGCTGCGTGAGCAGAACGTGCCGGTGGAGCAGATCGTCTTTCCCGACGAGGTGCACACACTGCTGCGGCACGAGTCGTGGATGCGGGCGCTCGACGGCGCGATCGACTTCTTCAGGCGACGGCTCTGAACGTCGTGCCACGAGCGCGCCGGAGGGTTTGCACGATGAGCCGGGAATAGCGCGCCGAACGGAGGCGTCATTAATGTGCAGACGAGTGCACTCATCCCGGAGACGACGACGATGACAGCGGTGAATCGAACATGCGGTGGATGCGCGCTGGTCACGCGACGCGAATTCGTGTCGCAGGCCACGCTCGCGGCGGTTGCTGCGGTGCTGGCCGGTTGTGGCGGAGGTGGTGAGAGCACGGGACCCGGCACCACGACGCCGACGCCCCGGCCGCCGCAGCTCGCCACGCCGCTGGTCGTCACACTCTCCAGCTTTCCCGCCCTCGCCAATGTGGGCGGGGCCGCACGGGTCAGCAGTCAGCCGCCGATTGCCCTCGCCCGCACCGCGTCGGGACTTGTCGGCTATTCGCTGGAGTGCACGCACGCCGGCACGACCGTGAACGTGCGCACCGACTTCACGCTCAAGTGCCCCAATCACGGCGCCGAATTCGCCTTCGATGGCACCTGGACCGGCGGCGAGCAGCAGACGACCAGCCTCTTTCGCGTCACGGTCACTCCCGACGCGAGCGGAGCCACCGTGTCGATCAGCACGTGACTCCCGCTGCGGCGTCGAGGACTTGACAGGACGACAGGCGATCGACACTCTCCATGCCATGAGTCATTCGGTCCGCGCCCGCTTTACCAGCGTTTATTACTTTGGCCGCCCAGCGGACCACGGTCGTAAAGCGCGCGCGTAACACCGCACCGACTTTCCTCCGAGGCCCGCAGCGATGCGGGCCTTTCGCTTGTCTGCGAGGGCCGGCGCTGCGGAACTCCTCACCAACGCCACACGGCACAGGAGCCCCGCCATGCAGAACCATCACGCCGCCCCGGACGACCGCACGCCCGAACAGCAGCGCGCCGCCGAGCGCGTCGAATCGCTGCGAGTCTCCATTGATCGCATCGATGAGATGCTGGTCTCGTTGATCGGTGAGCGGCAGCGTCTGGCCCGCGCCGTCGGTGTGGCCAAGCGCACGGCGGTGCTGCCCCCGGTGGACGCCACCCGCGAGCACGACGTCATCCAGCGGATTGCGAACCATGCCGCCGACCATGGCGTGAACGAGACCGAGGCGCGCCTGCTGGCCGATCAGCTGATCCGACTCGCACGCACCACGCAGGGCCTGCCCACGGTCAGCCGGCGGGAGGCGTCGGCGGCGTGAGCTGCGGGGCGTGACTGGCCCGCGAACCGTCGGTGCTGCGCGTACACTGTGCAGACCAGCTTCGTCGTCGCCCTCACCGCCATTCGCATGACCACACGCCGCGATTTCGTCGCCACCACCGCGCTCGCCGCCGGCGCGCTTGCCCTCGGGCGCCCGCGGGATGCTGCCGCGCACACCCGCCTGCTGCCGCATGTGCAGGACCGCATGGACGCGCCCACCCGCGACCTGCTGCTTCTCGCCATCGACAGCTGCAGACGTGCCGGCGCCAGCTACGCCGATGCGCGCATCCAGCGGGTGCAGCGCAACGCCATCTCCACCCGCGAGCGCCAGATCCTGGACGTGGTGGACAGCGACACGATGGGCTGCGGAATCCGCGCCCTGGTCGATGGCTGCTGGGGCTTCGCCGCCACACCGCGCCTCACCAACGAGGGCATCCAGCGGGCGGCCAACGAGGCCGTCGCCACCGCCAAGGCCAATCGCATCGCCCGCGATCAGGCCGTGGAACTGGCCCCCAACCCCAGCCACCCCGACGCCACCTGGTCGAGCGGATTCACCATCGATCCGTTCACCATCTCGATCGAGGAGAAGACCACGCTCGCCCTCGCGGCGAATGCGGCGGCCTTGAGCGTGGCCGGCGTGCGCTTCGTCAGCACGCAGCTCCAGTTCCTGAAGGAAGAACGGAACTACGCCAACACCGACGGCTCGGTCATCGCGCAGACCTGCGTGCGCAGCTACACCCCGATGAGCATCACCGCCGTCAGCGCCGACCGCAGCGACTTCGCGATCCGCGACGCCGTCGTGCAGCCCACCGGCCGCGGCTGGGAATCAGTGCTGGAGAACGACCTCCCGGGCAACGCCGCACGGTGGGCCGGTGAAGCGGCCGAGAAACTGAAGGCGAAGTCGGTGGAGCCGGGCCGTTATGACCTGATCCTGCACCCGTCCAACCTCGGCCTGACCCTGCACGAGTCGGTGGCCCATCCCACCGAAGTGGATCGCGCGTACGGCTACGAGGCCAACTACGCCGGCACCTCGTTCGTGGCACCGCCCGACAAGACACTCGGCGCCCTCAAGTTCGGCTCGTCGCTGATGAACATCTACGGCGACCGCTCCCAGCCCGGCGGCTGCGCCAGCATCGGCTACGACGACGAC
>JAYWIJ010000045.1:0-18352 GCA_043788935.1 Gemmatimonadaceae bacterium
CGGCATCGATCTCGCAGGCACGCATGTCGTCGGTGGTCTGCACGACACGACGACGGACGACGTCTCGCTGTACGATCTCGATCGCGCACCGGCATCGCACACCGCGCACATCGACGCGTTGCATGTGCAATTCACCGCCGCCGGCACCAGGGCACGTCGCGAGCGAGCGGCATCACTTGGTCTGAGCACCGTGGCTGATGATGCCCTCGACCGCGCCGTGCGGCATCGCGCCCGCGACTGGGCCGAGGTGCGACCGGAGTGGGGTCTCGCGGGCAACGCCGCGTTCATCGTCGCGCAGCGCGAGCGGACGCGCGGGCTGGACCTGCAGGGTCGCAGCTTTCTGCACGACTATCGCTGGCAGGACGACACGACGTTTGGTGTGCTCGAGTTGATCATCACCGCGCCGATGGTCGTGACGCACTGGATCAACCTCCAGTACTACGCCAGCGTCGTGGACCCGCTGCGGTATGGCAGCGGCAACAAGGTCTTGCACAACGTCGTTGGCGGACGCATCGGCGTGATGGAAGGTGCAGGCGGCGACCTGCGTACCGGCCTCGCGCTGCAGTCGGTGCACGACGGTGCGCGCTGGATGCACGAGCCGCTGCGGCTGTCGGTGTTCATCGAGGCGCCCGCCGAGGCGATCGACGTGATCATCGCGAAGCATGCCGTGGCGCGACAGCTCGTGGAGGGTGAGTGGTTGTTCCTGCACCGGATCGACTCGGCGACGGGCGCGATCACGCAGCGGCGGCGGGAGGGGTGGGTGGCGGTGTGAACGCGGCCAGGTATTTCTGGATCACGGTGTCTGACTGTTGATCCAAAGACGACAGACGCTCGGCATCACTGCCGAGCGTCTGTCTTGCAACACCGTCAGCGCATCACACCAGCGACTTCCGCCGGCGTGAGAGTCCGACGAGGCCTGCCAGACCCGTCGCCATGAGCGCATACGTGGACGGTTCGGGTACCACACCCGGTGTCCCCGGCGTACCTGGCACGAATGTGTTGGCGGTGGAGCGAATCACGATGCCGTCGGTGATGCCGTCACCCTGCCAGCGGAATTCGACCGTATTCTGGCCAGCCAGGAAGCTCGACGGGCCGACGGTGAACTCCGGCGCGAGCGAGAACGAATTGTCGGCGCCGCAGGCCGTCGTGCCGACCTGTGTGCCGTTGACGAACAATCCGAGCCAGTAGTTGTCGAACGTGCACTGGAACCTGTACGTCAGCTGATCGCCGGCGTTGAGCGCAAACTGCGTCCGCGCGACGTACGTGAACGTCCGCTGGCCGTTGCCATTGCCACCCGGCACGCTGGCACTCGCGGCTGCGCCGATCCAGGACGCGCCCGTCGGATTCCCCCACACCGGACTGGTGATCACGAACGCATCCGAGAAGGCGCTCAATACACCGCCGGTGAGTCCGTACGCGACCTGCCATCGTGTGTCGCGCCCGTTGACCTGCTGTGCTCCGGTGCTCACAGGGAGCTGAGCGTGTGAGAGCGCCGGCGTCAGTGCCAGCGTCGCGCCCATGATGAGCGCTCGAACGTTCCGCATGAAAACTCCCGTTGGAGATGGGACTCGGAGACGACCACGCGGAGGTGCTCAGCATGGCGCACTCCGAGTCAACGCTGCGCACGGGGTTGGATTCTCACACGCAATACTTGAGTTCGGCAGGCGCTGCGGCGGCGGGCCCCCGAACTCGTTCGTTGCGCAGGCGCATACGGCAAGTGCGAATCGAACGGTGATCGGGCGCGGGGAGTACAGTTGCGCTCGCCACGTTGTAGGGAACGACCAGACCACAGTGGCGAGATTGGACATGGCTCACGCAATGCGATGAGCGCGCTTCCGGTCGGCCGACGTTTGTGGATGTAGAATAGGAGCCGTAACGCTGTGAGCAGCCATCCACTCACCGTTCGACAGCCGAGCCGCATCAATGTCACCTGAGCAGACCAGCGATGACGATACGACGCACGATCGTCTCTCGATCATGGTCGTCGGTGACGTCCGGCTGTACTGCGATGGCATCGCGGCGAGTCTGGCTGCACACGACGATCGATTCGCGCTGAAGTATTCGGCATTGGGGTGTGCGGATGCAACGGCGCAGCTGGATGCGGTGGCGCCGCACATCATCATCCTCGACATGTCGTCACGGGACAGTCTCGATTTCGTCCGCGTGGCGGCCGCGACGCCAGCACGGGTGATTGCGTTTGCCGTCGAAGAGACGGAGCGCGATGTGCTGCGCTGTGCCGAAGCTGGAGCGGCCGGCTACGTCCCGCGAAACGCATCGGGAGACGATCTGCTGAACACGATCCTGAGTGTGTCGCGCGGCGAACTGCGATGTTCTCCGCGCATTGCCGCATCACTGTTCCGGGCGCTGCGCGCCCAGCGCGCACCGAACGGCATGGATCGGATCGGCGTGACGCTCACCGCTCGTGAACGTGAGATCGCACCGATGCTCGATCGTGGCCTGTCGAACAAGGACATCGCAGCGGCGCTGCAGATCGAGGTGGCGACGGTGAAGAATCATGTGCACAACCTTCTGGAAAAGCTGCACGTCGCGACACGTGGTGAAGCAGCGGCGCAGTTGCGCGGGGTGAATGGTCCGAACAGGGGGCGCCGGTGGTCGGACGGGGTGCAGACGTCGTGAGCGAGCCGCGCGTGTCAGCGCAGCGCACGGCTGCCCTGCAGCGACGCGGACTCACGGCACGAGGCTCCTTCACGTCACCGTGAAGCGCATCGCAAAATTCCCGCCCGCCGTGTCGTCGTAGTCTCCATCCAGCGCCGACCCGTCATCGGCAGCCTTGAGAAAGATTCCCTCGCTCCCCGCCGGACTCGTGCCGAGGCAGTGCAGCGTGTACTCGGCGACCGGAAACGGACGTGTCGCGGGCGACGTGAGACGGACGATCGGGCCGGAAATGGTCGCCGTTACCGGGAACCGGATGCGCTCAGGCGTGCCGGCCGCTCCGCGATCGATGAAGACGGTGGGCGCGTTCGGGCCAAGGCTGTCGGGCTGCAGATCGCGATTGAAGGTGATCTCCGCGATGCTCACCTCTTCGGTGCGCTTGAGCCCTACCACGCTCCCCTCCGCCAACGGCAACGACACGTTCCCGACTCCTGCACTGGCACCGGCTGCATTCATGAAACGAACCGCGATTGCCTGCAGCGGCGGGCGTGACTTCGCACCGCCGACGAAGAACCAACTCTCGAAATCGCTGCCGGTGTCACCACTGCCCGAGGGCAGTGTGAGCGCGATCCGCGATGAGCCGTCGCGGCGCTTTCCGGGCTGGCCAAACGCCTGACCGTCCACGTAGACGAGCGCTCCACTGTTCGCATCACGCGTCACGTCACTGTTCACAGCGCTCCAGATGCAGCGCCCTTTGAGCGTGACACGCAAGCGGACGGCACTCGCCGGCGCCGCGAGCAGTGCAGCATCATTTCGCGCCGCGGCCTTGGCGATCGCGGATTTGCCGCGCGCCGGCTTCGCGTCGGTCGCGACCTGCGGACCGGTGACGCGATTGAACTGCTCCCGCGGTGCCATCCACACGATCGTGCGTGCATCCTCGGCATCGCGCGTGACCGTCCCGTCGAGATACACGCGCACCACGCCCGGCGAATTCGGCTCGCGCCGCTCGATGGCCACCTGCACGGTGTCGCTGCTCAGACTGTCCGGATCCGGTGCGCGATCGAGCCGGATGCGCAGTCCGTTCTTCAGCAGCTCCGACGCCGGGAACAGATTATCGTTGTCCCAGTTGGTGGCCATCACGCGCGCGGCCTTGTGTGCGCAGCAGCCGCGCGTGAGTGGCGGAAACATTTCGCGACAGTCGCTGCTGACTCCCCACTGCTTCTTCTCGACGTCCAGCGTCAGCAGCGCCAGCCGGCAGAAGCGATGCCCGACGCCGCGCGGCGGCTGCGCGATCGGCGCCGTGTTGGGATTTCCAAACGGCGGCCATTCGATCTCACCGGTCGCGGTGCGCGCCGGTATCAGCCAGTAATCACCGGCGCGGAACACACTGTCGCTGAACTGCACTTCGACACCATCCTCGAGCGGCAGCCACGGCGCCACAGCGCTCACTCCGGACGCATTCGCCGTGCTGCCGTTCTGATCCCAGCGCCGCAGTTTCGGATGCCATTCCGGGTTGACGCCATTGGCACCACTGGCGAGCGGCGTCGGTGCGACCTTGAGTGTGATGCGCCTGAGCGACGCGTTGACGGCATCGATCTGTGCCAGCTGACCAGGCTGTCCATCCAGTTCCAGGCGATCATCGCACAGTTCGACCCACTGCCCTGAGGCGAAGCCCAGCACGTCGTCCGGGCCGAGATCGTGCACCGTGATCTCCTTGCCGCTGATCTTCTCGATCGTGGTGACGACGGTGCCGTTGTCGCGCGACCATTTGAAGGTCGCTGTCCCCAGCGCGCCGGGCGTGTGCACTTCCACGCGATACAGCTGATTTTCCAGACGCCGGTATCCGGATGTCGGCGGCACCACGCACGGTCCACTCGCCGGAGCAGGTGGCAATGTCCGGGCATTCAGTCGACGGTCTGCACTCGCCGTGAGTGCACCCCACTCCTTGAATGACGTATCACACCCCGGCTCGCTGATGGCACTCAGCTTGGCGTCGATGTCGGCGAGCTCCTTCCGCACCTCCACGAGTCGCGACTCCGGCACGCCTGAGGTAATCGCATCGTCGAGCTTCTTCTGCACTCTCGCACGCAGCGCGACGAGTCGCGTCCGGTCGGCAGCATTCCCGGCCACTGCGAGCGGCAGCAGGCGCACCTGCCAGACCGTCTTCACCCGGGTTGCCGTGTCGGGGCCTCCGAGCGCCACTTCGCGCAGCAGCGGATCATCCAGCGGTGTGATGTGACGCTCCCACACGTCGAGGTACACCAGCGCCGCATTCGCCTTCAGCTTCGCGAGTGCCTCGTCGATCGGAGTCAGGCCACGCAGGTCCGGCTGTGCCTCGTACTTGAGGCCGTCCACCTCGTTCTCGCACAGCACGCCATCGACATAGTAGCGCCCTGATCCGATCAGCAGCGTCGAGCCGCTGATCGTGATGCAGAAGCCGGCGTCATCCTCGGGGGCGCCACAGGGTCCGATGACGTCCCGCGTCCCGACGCGAGACCGTCGCCGGTGCAGCGCCTCCTGCTCGTTCCAGTCGGCATCGGTCTGCACGCGACCCTGCTGCATGCGCACGCCGGCGTAGTGTTTCGTCGCGTCGAATGTATCGCGACTGATGTCACCCTTCATGAGCGATCTCCTGCGGGAGCGAGGTGAAGGTCAACTGACATGAAACACACCGGCTTCGAGCCCGAAGCGCAGATATTCGTCCAGCCGGATGCCGAGGTTCGTTTCGCGTTGCGGCGCATGCAGATCGTGGCCGATGCCGATTTCCGATTCGTCATCAGCGCCGGTCCGGATGTCATCGGCGCAGCGGTCGCTCAACTGACAGTAGGCCGGTGTGCCAAACCGCTCCGATGTGAACTGCGGCTGCACGCGAGACACGTCGGCGGCAGTAGTGGCAGGCTGGCACCTGTGCCGCGGCGGCGTGCGCGAGCCTGACGGGATGAAGGAGAAGCGCACGCAGCCCTCTTGCCGTCGGTCCGCGTGGACCGGGAACGTCCACACGTCGCCCGTGGCCAGCCGCGCATCCAGAATGCTGTTGGACACGTGGCGGAGCACGCGTGTGTGCACTTTCCCGATCACCGTGCTGTTCGCGATCTCGATTTCGCCGCCAGCGCCGACATCGTCGGGAGCGGCGTACGCGACGTGCCGCGCATCGTTGGCGTCGATGATGCTGGCATTGATGGAGACGACGGCATCCTCATGTGCGCGGATCCCGCCCAACACCGAATGTGAAATCACGACCGAAACCGTGTCCGATTCGATGATCAGACTGGCGGCCGTCGGTTGCAGTGGCGTGCCGTCAATATCGCGCCCGATGCCCGGCACCAGCGTGCAATGGTGCAGTCGGAGCGTTCCGCGGGCGGACGATGCCGGAATGCGGACGCGTGTGCCCACCATGAACAGGCCATTCAGCGTGACGTCGGCATCAGCGTCGAGCGTGATCACGATTTCGCCCGGTGGCGCGACGGTCGGTCGCTTTCCGTCGGCAGCGCGCAGCTCGATCCGGACGCCGGCCGCCGCAGTGATCGACAGCGGATCGACGTATCGCCCGTTGTCCCGAATCTCCACAGCGCCGGAGCCAGCCAGTGTGCCCAACGCCGTGGTCAGCGCTGCCGGCATCGTGACCGGCACCACCGGAGCGAGCGTCTGTGTGATGCTTGCGACGCGGCCATATTGCCCGCCGCCGAACTCACCGATCGCGCCGTAGTGAAATGACACCGCCGGATCGACCATCGGCACCGGTACGCCGTCCACCTGCAGCGCAGGCGGCAGCGCGAGCCGTCCGAGCACCGGGTCGATCAACACGGTCGTCGTTGCCGCGTACGCCCAGCCGCCAGTCACGTCCGACAGATCGCAGGCTGCGACGGCAGACGCGGGCAACGTCACGCTGCCGAAGTGCACCGCGAGGCTCGCCGGATACCAGGCAGCGATGTCATCCCACAGTTCTCGACGCGTGATCGGCTGCGGTACGTTCACGCGCTCGGCCAGATGGCTGATCGACGATTCCGCCACCGCATGACTGAACAGCGGCGCATCGCAGCCGGTCGGGCTGAACAGATAGCGCCGGTCCGCCGCCGCAGGCACGAGCTTGACCGCCGGCGAGCGCTCGAGCGGATACGAAGCGATGCGCCACAGATGCAAGCCGACATTCGGGATGTTGTGCTTGCCACGCCGACGCGCGATACGTCGCACGTCCGCGGTGTGCGTCACCACGTCGAACGGCGAACCGATGGTGGACAGAATCCGATTGCTCCGCGTACTCACCCACGCCACGTTCTGCGGCCGTACATGATTCATGTACTGGGTCGTCGACAGCTGCTGGAAATACTCCACGGCGCGCGCATCCCATCCCGTGACGTCACGGGCCAGCTGCTCGAGCATCGTCGCCGTGCCCTTCCGCCGACGGAAGGCGAGGGTGTTGGCGACCTCGGCGCGCGGACTGCCGATGGCGTTCGTCAGCCCGTACAGCGCGCGATATCCCACCAGGTCACCGATGTACGGCGCGACCCACGGTGCGCAGGTCTCGATGAACTGGTCGTCGTACAGCTGCTCGATATCCTCTTCGAGCACCGCGATCTGCGACGCGATCAGATCCACCAACGCGCGTAACGCGTTAGGCGCCGTGCCTGTGACGGCGCCATCGCGCAGGCGATAGACCGATGGCAGCAACGCAAACAGCTGCTCTGAATCGAAGCTCATGGCATGTCTCCCGGCACGATCGGATCATCCGCCAGCGTCAGCAACTCTGCGGCGAGTGTACTGGCCAACGCACCAGCCTGCGGCATCGCGGCAGGCAGCGGTGCCAGCAGCCCGCTGCCGCCGACGTTATCGGTGCGTCGGAGCTGATCGATATCGACGGCGATGACACCCGGCACGTTCTGGATGGTCGCGATCACGCCCGACAGCGCGACCGGCTCTCCGAACGCACGGGCAGCGAACGCGTACTCGCTCCGCAACGCGTCGACGACGTCTGCAACCACGATTGCCCTGTCGTACCGGGGATCACAACGTAGCTTGAATGACACGCGGAACAGGGCCGACCGATACGACACGACGCGCAGCGGAACGAAGGGATCGCCCGCAGCACGCAGCGCGCTGGTGAGCAGGTCGATCACATCGTCGCTGACGTCGCCACCCTCCGGTGCAGCGACGGTGACCATCATGCCGCGACGCTCACCATCCCAGCTCCAGGTGGCAAGTGATTTCGCGATGCCGGCGTATCCACGCGAGAAGTCCGCGTAGTCCTGCAGTGAGACGGCACGTCCGAGCGTGAGTACCATGATCGGCGCATTCTCTCGCGCGTTCGCCTGCAGTTCAACGTCGTCGCCACCCGTCGCAGGCTGTGGGTTGATCGCTGATTTCAGTCCGAGTGGCCGTGTGAGCAAGGTAGAGAGCTGGCCCGCACGCACATTGCCACCGAGGCCGACACCTTTTCGGTATGTCGCGCGGATGTTCTCGACGCCGGTGGGCAACCGCGAGCCATGCACTCCGTCGCCGAAATGCACGACGGTGTCTCCGGCGTCATTCCGTCGCGCCACATACACCTGTTCAGTCGGTGCGCGCAGATGGAAGTCGGGGACTTCGGTCCAGAGCACGTCGTTCACGCGCAGGCCAAGTGTCGATGCCGTTCCTGACGACGAGGTGCCGTTACGCACCATCGTGACGGGGCCCTGCCGCAGCGCCATTCGCTGGTAGGGCACGGCGGCATTGCCCGCGCCGAGCACTTCGGCGACGGTTTCACCGTGGGTCGCACGCACGACGTTGCCGAGAATCCGGAGACCGTCGAGCAGGTAGCTGTTCGCCAGCGCTGTCGTCAGCACGAGCCGCGTGTACGCACCCGCCGACTCGGTATGATCGAGGAGCACCGATTCAGTCGCGGCGATACCATCCGCTGCCCGCAGTCCTTGCAGCAGCAGCGTGCGACCAGCAGGAAGCGCCATGACATCTCCCTCGACCGTGAGCGTCGACACGATGCCGGTGACTCCCGGCACGATCGGCGACTCGGCGAGTATCAGCTCCTGACTGTGGCCGAAGACATTCAGCGACCGAACGACATCGTCGAACAGATCGGAGTTCTCACCGGAGAGCGTGACGCGCGTGGTCTTTCCGCTCAGGCCGAACTCGGCGCGTGACGTCGTCATCGCAGTCGTTACGCGATACAGCTCCATCCGCTGCGGCGTTGCGAGCACCATCCAGGTGCCGCCCTGTACACCACTGTACGCAAGATCCAGATCGAGGGTGGGTCGAAACAACTGCATGGAAATTCCATCGATACCCGCGAACGTATTGGTCGCCACCGCTTGCCGACTGCTGATCGCTGATGCTTGCTTGGCCGGCGCTGGCTGTAACGACACATTCGTCACAGCGAAGAATTCAGGCCATTGCGTCGTCTCTCTGGCCGTCTTGTCATCCGAGATTCCGAGGTAAGCCTTTCTGAATTCCACCGACAGCGTCTTCCAGTCGGCTGCGTTGGCACCGAAGGCCGAGGCACGGACGCGCATCGCGTAGGCGCGTGGCGCCGACGACGGCCCACTGCCCGACTCGACACCGCCGGCCTGTGCTCCAAGCAGCACCTGCGTACGATTGGCCTCGAAGTCCGGCCTGACGTCGGTGACGAAACGGGCATCCCAGCGCTCGTCGGCACTCGATGCCTCGCGCTCCGGTCCCACCAGCAGCAGCAGATCACCCACGCGCAGGTCGGTGCCGATCCCCGCCAGCCACACGCCGGCGGACATCGTCGCCGGATCCTGCACCATCGTCTGACGCGGGCGCATCGCGTTCCATTCGACGCGCGCTTCGAGCGTCTCGACCGTCTCGAACATCTGCGGCTTCTCGTCGTGCCCAGGCACACTCTGCACCTTCACGC
Source organism: Gemmatimonadaceae bacterium (assembly GCA_043788935.1). Taxonomy (GTDB): domain Bacteria; phylum Gemmatimonadota; class Gemmatimonadetes; order Gemmatimonadales; family Gemmatimonadaceae; genus JACMLX01. The sequence continues at coordinate 9,479 of JAYWIJ010000045.1, forward strand.
CTGCGTCGAGTGTCGCGACGCCGGGAGCCCCCGCTGCATCGTCGACGGTGAAGCTGAGCAGCGTCTCCGCCGCGACGCCGGGCTTGAGTTCGTAGCCGATGAGTCGCGCCAGTTCGAGCACCGAGATCCGTTCAGTCGCCGTGTGCAGATACTGCTCGTTGACGAGGCGTTCCTGATAGAAGGTGAGCACATCGCCGACCACTGCCACAGCGTCCAGCAGCGCGATCGTGAAGTCATCGTCGGCGCGCGTTGCCAGTTCTGCGAGCGCCGGGTGCGCCGACCCGGTCAGCGCCGCCAGCATCGACTCCTTGAACTGGCGCCACGTGCCGCTGCGGTACGCCAGCGCGGACAGGCCGGGCCGATTGTGAATCGCCATCGGTGTACTCGGACCGATACCGTCACAACAGCCGCAACTGCTCGTCCCGCGCAGACTGAGGTCGTGTGCGGTGCTCATTTGCCCCCTGCCACATCAAGGCGGAAGACGCCGCGTTCCGGGAAGTTGGGATCGTTTTCGAGCCGTGCAATTTCCAGGCGTCCGAAGGTCAGCACGCCGTCGGCAAGCGGCTTCGGATCTGGTGTGCCCTGACGCCGGAATACGGAAATGCGCACTGAGTCGACGCCATCGACGGCGTGCGCCGCCGCATACAATGCCGAGAGATAGAGCGACGTGCCGAAGGTGAAGTTGTCGGGATGGAAGACTCCCTTGATGCCTGTGCTCTGCCGGCGCGCGCTGAACACATCCAGCAATGCCCGCTTCACGTCGGCCCGGAAATACGCACGCTTCGCACAGACCTGCATCGCGATCTCGAGCGGGATATAAAGCGGTGTATCGATCGCGAGATCGTGGCCCGCCATGCGGTATCGTTCGAGATGCAGCGCGAGCGGCGGATCGAGCACCACGTCATTCGTCGCGCTGCCGAACGGATCGACGGTGACGAAGACCGTGCGCCAGCTGCCCGTCCACCGAAACGACGCCGCCGCATCCTGTACCTGCGGATGCAGTTCGCTCTTCACGGCGTAGTCCTCGGCCGTCACAGCGCGTTCCTGAGTGCGGAAGGCGACGGGTGCAAACCGGCGCACGTCATCGACGGTCTCCGGGTCCACCCCACCCATTGCCGGCAGCGGATTTCGCACCGAGGCAATACCCGCAGTCACGGCCAGCGAGATGTGCGCGATCGCGTCGGCGCCGACGTTACCCCGCGTACCGTTGCCGACACGATAGCGCGCCACGAACGCAGTGCCTGCTGCGGGACGCGCTCCATTCACACCATCGCCGAACCGTAGGCTGGCATTGCCATCCGTCTCCAGTTCCACGACGAAGTCACGTGCCGATGCTGCCGAACGCAGGAGATCGCGGCGCACATCCCAACGATCTTCCGTCGCGTCGCTGAGCAGGTGGATGGACGCGAGCGCAGCACCCGGGTCGCTCCGCATGAGCGATGTTGCAGGCGCTGCGCTGGCGAACGGAGCGGCGCAGGTGATGCCGCGACGCGGCAATCGTGGGCGATACCGCTCCGGGATACTTTCGACGTGCGTATCGTCGCACCCGCAGCCCGCTGCAGCGGCACGCCAGAGCGACGGTGCCAGCACCATCGGCGTCAGTCCTTCCGACACGCTCAGTCCATGATCCACTGCCATCATGTTGCCGCGTGCCACACTGACGGTGGTCGGCACCGCGCCGCCGCGTACATCCACCACGGTGGCCGACGCGCACACAGGAAACGGCAATGCGTCGGCCGGGCTCCATTCGATATGTGTGATGTCGACTGACGCATTCACCGGCGGCGACGCGAAGCGACCGCCGAGTGGATCGGTACCGAGTCTCACACTGGTCAGGCGCACCGCCACACGATGCGAGACGTCCGCGTCGGCGGGATTGCCGGTCTCGGGCCCGCAGATTTCTTCAAGGAGCAGCACGTCACCGACGTGCAACGTGTCGAGGTGACCGAGCAGGGTAGCCTTCGTCGCGCCCGCCGGCAGGCAGCAGTCGGACGCGCCCCACGTGTAGAACTGAATGCTGTTGTGCTGCGGATGGATCCGCACGTCGGTGAGCGGCTCGAATACCTCCGGCCGCTGCGTCGCGATGGCATCATTGCCTTGCGGCACCGTCATGACCGCGGCACCGGACAGGCGCGTCAGGAAGCGTGTCACCACTCCCGTGGTCGCGTCGACACGTGGGACGACGACGCCGCTCGGTGGCACCGTGTCATCCGCGATGACATGCATCCACGTGCGCGCGTTACAGCCATCGTGCATGGTATAGTCCACCAGCCGCGCATGCCGGCGTACCGACACACGCTGTCGTGCGGTGCCAAGGTATGCTTCCGTGGCGATTGCATCCTGCCGGTAAGCGAGGTAATCCGCGACGTAGGCCACCAGCTCGACGAGTGTGATGCCCAGATCCGCCGCATGTCGCTCGTGCCAGGCAGGGCTGAGGACGGCGATCCGGTCCAGCATCAGGCGCCGGAACGATTGATAGTCGCGCGCCAGATAGTCGATGTCTGCAAACGGCGTACGGTCCGGTGCGCACGCACAGGTGGTGGCGCAGTCGAATTCGCTCGGACAGTCGACACGGAAGCCGAAATCGATCAGCGACAGCAGTGGATCGAACAGCGGTGGCGGTTCACCCGTCGTCGGATCGCCAACCACCGCCAGGCGGTAGGTGGAGCCGTCACCTCGTGCGCTGGTCCGCAACGTGATCGTGCGTGCGCTCGTCGCGAGAATCGTGACGCTGATGTTGCGGCTGTCGCGGCGTTCTCCACCCTCGATGCGCAGCGTGGCCGGAGTCAGCGCCGCCAGATGCTCGGGGAGCAGGGGATTCACGAACACGACGGTCAGCCGGCGCTGCCAGAGCAGTCGATCGCGCTGCGTGACGGGTAGTGACGCGTACTCTGCCGCTTCATCGATCGCCAATTCCGCAGGCACGAGATCGTCGACCTCGAGAAAGTCGATGCCGTTCAATGCCGGTGTGGCCTGCAGTGCGGCCCGGCGATGATCGGTACAGCAGTGATAGACGGTTCCGGACATCTGCGCTCTTACCGGACGAGGGAGGCCACGCGCGTTTCTCCGGTGCGCCGGAGCGTATATCGCACATCCAGTCGCAGCGTCGAGTCGTTCGAGTCCACCAGCACGTCGGTCACGTCGATCAGGTCACCCAGCCACTGCTGCAGACCGGCCTGCACCGAGAGGCGCAGGGCCGCCGCGAGGGCATCGCTGTTGGGAGCAAACACGAGTTGCTGCACGCCGCTGCCGAACGTGGGACGGTTCACCCGTTCACCCGGCGCGGTGAAGAGCAGCTGTTCGATCATGTCACGCACATGGCGCTCATCGTCGGCGTCACGCGTGCGTCCGCGACCATCGAAGTCATACGGGAAGGCGATCTGCATCAGCAGTTCCTCGGCATTGTGCGACACACACGGCGTTTCGTGCAATGAATCATTGTGCGATCACCCGTGGCTGTACCGCGACGAACATCAACGGCACGCCTGTCGGTGCGCAGATGGCCGTGCTGCTCTGCACCACGACCGGCGCACCACCGGCCAGCACCCGCGCCGCGCCCACCAGCACCTGCGCGGTGACACAGGGTCCGCCCGATGACGGCGGAAACGCGCACCCCGCCACGGCGTACGGCGACGTGAGCGTCACCACGGGTTGCCCGCCGACGACGACGCGCGGAAACGGCGCGAGCGGCGTGGCCTGTCCGCCATGCGAGCAGAGCACCGTGGCACCGAGGTGCACGACCGGGCCGGGCATCAGCGCATCTCGCGTTTCATGTGATCACCAGCGCGCCGTTGTTGATCGTGACGGTCGGACCAGCCATCACGATCATGGCGCCTTTGCCGTTCGAGATGGTGATCCCGACATCGTTCACCATGATCATCGCACCAGTCGCCGTCTTCAGCAGAATGCCACCGGCCGGACCCGGGAGATCCGACAGCTGGAACGTGACCTGCGCCGCCGTCTGCATGAACACCGACGACAGTGGTGCCTGCGTTGCCAGCGCGAGCGCGGGGACGTCGGCAGCCGATCCGTACCAGCAACCGGTCCAGATCGGGTGGTCGCGGTCACCCTGCTCGAACTCCACCCAGACACCGGTGCCGATCTGTGGCAGCGACCAGAATCCCATCTGCTTCCCCGTGACGGGAAAGCTGGGCATCGCATACGTGAGCGGGACGGGGCCAAGGTCAGGTACCTGCGCGATGATGCGGCCCATCTGCTGGGGATCGACGGTGCTGACCACGACGCCGCGGTACTTGCCGTAGTACTTCTCGCCGCTGCTCATACGGGCACCACCGGTGTGATCGACACGAGTGCGTTGCGCGTGAGCGCGAATCGCTGCTTGAACTCGCCCTGCGCGAGCGTACTGGTCACACTCTTGACGTAATACAGTCCGTCGAATGCTGTCCCTGCTCCACGCACCCCGACCAGCTGCCTGGCCCGCAGCAGCCGGCCGTAGCGCATCACGTTCAGCGACCCGCTGCCCTCGACACTGCTCGCAGTCCCCGACGCTTTCGCCAGCCCCTTCGACAGCGCCGCCATCGGTGACAGCTTCGCCGTATCACGCATGAATTCCAGTTTCGCCGGAATCGGAATCGCCACGCCGAGCGGAGGCTGCAATGGATTCACGTCCGGGATCGGGATCGGAATCGGCGCCTTGGTGAGAGCGTTCTGGATGAATACCACCGGCATCGCCTTGTCGCTGTGCACGATGTTGAAGCTAAGCGACTCGACATTCGTGTACGCGTCCATGTCGGTGTTCAGCGCCGCCTGCGGCACACCGACCTTGATCTCCGGTCCCCAGTACGCCGTATTCATTCCGGGCAGCGGCCCCGGATCGATGTAGAACGTGTAGCCCGCATCATCCGCGAGCGCGTTCAGGTAGGCGAGATCAGTTCCGTCGTGCGCTGGAATCTTCTCGATCGGGATCGGGATATCGGGGAAGATGGCCGGGATGACCAGCGGTACGACGCCGAACATCGCATACTTCGCGCAGATCAGTGCCACGCGCGCCTCGGCCGGCATCGCCGGATACGGGATGCCGCTGAACTCCTGCCGATCCATCAGTGTCGTGAGATCTTCGCCGGTGATGGTCAGGGTCGAGTAACCGCCCTGTGCAGGCGTGACCTCCTGCCGCGTGATCACGCCATCGGAGAGCACGGTCGGCGTGCCGTTGACCGTCGCGATCAGGATCACGCGCAGCGTCAACGGCGATGCATTGCCGGCGATCAGCAACAGCGTGTGCAACGGTGACCGGTTCGACAGCGAGAAGTCGAGCTGGAACCCCGAGCGTTTTCCCGCCGTGGAGGTCACTTCCACGCGCTGCAGCGCCTCCATCAACGGACGGGGCGCGGGTATCGGCACCGTCGGCCCGATCAGCATCGTCAGCTGAATGTTCCGAATGCTTGTCATCGCTCCTACTGCTCCTCGGCGAGCATCGGCACATCTGCCGGCAGCGTGATCCGCACGATGGCGCCCGCCGTCTCCGTGAGTCGTTCCGGTGCCATGACACCGTTGGCATCGGCGATACGCCAGAACTGTTCAGGATCGCCGAGGTACGCCGCCGCAAGCTGATCGGGCCGCTCGCCATCGCGCACGACATGCTCGCGCAGCAGCGCGAAGCGATCTGGCTGGGGCACGAAGCGTCGCCGCAGGTAGGCGATCGTTCGTCCATCGGGCGTCACATGCGTTGCCACCTCGACGCCGGCGTATCGGCTTCCCGGACCGAACTTGTCGCTGATCATGGAATCCCCGTCAGACCGAGCGCCGGCAGCGTGCCATTCGTACCGAGTTGCGCCAATCGCTCCTTGTTCTGCTGATAAACCATGTAGATCGACCCTCCTCTGCTGCTGAACCCGAGGTCGTCGACCGACAGCACGCGCATCGACAAGCTGACCTTGGCGCGAATGGGATTGAGCTGCGGATCGAACGCCTCCTCCACCACGTTGCAGTCCGTCACGCGGACCGGCACCACCCGCTGCTTGCTCCAGACGAACAGTGTGAGCGGCGCCTGCAACGGCGCGATCTCGAGCGTTCCACTTCCTTGCAGCGAGTGATTCGCGATCAGCTGACCACTCGCGGGATAGAGCAGCGTTTCGAGGGCTGCGAGTTGCGGCGCGATGCCCGACTCCACGGCCGCACGATTCTGGTCGGGGAATTCGAGTTGATCGGTGGCATCGATTTCCGCTTCGAGCTTGATCGTCTCGATCGGTGGACCCTTGAGGCGAAAGGCCTGTGAGCGATCACGGGCGTCGTCAGCCATCGCCTGCGGCTGCAGCGAGCGCGTGAGTGTGTCCGGGTTGTATTGCAATGCGATCACGCGCCGTATCTGCCCCGACTCGGCGTCGAGCAGCACGAGCCCGCCACGTATGAGCTTCGGTGCACCGGGAAAGGTGGTCATGGCGCGGCCGCTCCCGCCGTACCCGGTGCACCGCTGGCAACGCTTGCAACGGCGCGGGTCACAGCGGCACGAATGCTGTTGGAGAGCGGCGGTGCTGCGATTGTCGACGCCAAACGCACTGCACCACTCACATCCGTCCCGTGTGCGCCTTGCGCTCCACCGTGCGCTGCGGAGACGCCCAGTTGCGACATGACGTCGCGAACCGCGAGCCTCGACAATTCGCGCTGTACCGCATCTGCCACGAGATGACGGCGATGCGGCTCGACGCCGTGCAGGACCAGCTCGTCAATCACGAATTCGATCCGCGTCATGACCACCCCCGCAGCTCGGCCCCTGACGGCACCCGCTCGCCTTTCGCCAGCTCCGCATGCGCGGCCGCCGCGAGATGGCTCATCGACACCGGCGCATCGCTGTCCGCAGCCTGAAAGGCAGCGCTCATCGCGATGTTGTGAATCTGTCCGCCCGACGCGTTCAGCTGCGCAAGACGCTGCCACTCCAGCCCCTGCACCGGCACACGCGACGGGAATGCGCCCCGCCAGATCGCCTCGCGAAGGCTGGCGTCCGGAAACGGGAACGTCACCAGAAAGCGGATGCGACGCGTGAAGGCGGGGTCCAGAGCGCTGCGCATGTTGGTCGTCAGGATCGACAGGCCACGATACGACTCCATCCGCTGCAGCAGATAGCTGGTTTCGATGTTTGCATACCGATCGTGACTGTCCTTCACTTCGGAGCGCTTTCCGAACAGCGCATCCGCCTCGTCGAAAAGCAGCACCGCACCACTGCCTTCGGCCGTCGCGAACAATTGCGCGAGATTCTTCTCGGTCTCGCCGATGTACTTGCTGACCACGCTCGAGAGATCGATGCGGTAGAGATCGAGCTGCAGGTCGCGAGCGATGACTTCCGTCGCCATGGTCTTGCCCGTACCCGACGCGCCGGCGAAGAGCGCGGCGATGCCCAGTCCGCGCGCACTCTGCTCCGCAAATCCCCACTCCTCATACACCCGATGACGCAACCGCACCTGCGCCACGATCGTGCGCAGCACGGCTTTCGTGGCGTCGGGCAGCACCAGATCCTCCCACGTCGCGCGCGCATCGATCCGCTGTGCCAACCCGTCCATCCGCGCGCGCGCCATCACGCGGCACGAGTTCCAGAGCGCACGACCAGTGCTCTCCGCATCGTCGTCGGCTGCCGGGAGCGACGCGACGACGGCTTCGATCGACGGGCGATCCAGAGCGAATTGCGCGGTGACGCGCGACAGTGATCCGTTCAGGGCTTCGGCGCGTGCACCCAGCGCCTGCTGCCAGACACGCCGCCGATCCGCCGCCGAGTCGTCGCCGACATCGAATCGCGCAACGGCAGCACTCACCGAGCGCAATGGCTCGGCAGCGCTGAACACCAGCGCGATCTGCTGCATCTGCTCCGACGCAAGCAACGCGTGCACACGCGGTTCATCCGACGGCTCAGCAAGTTCGAGCAGCAGGATCCCGTCGCGCAGGAGCAACTCACGCGCCACCAGTCGCGCGAGCTGATTTCGCTCGCCCGGACCCACCGGAAACTCCGACGCCCTGAGCCGGAACACCGGTGAGTTCCGGAGCGCACCGACGTGCCCCATGATTGCGTCACGTGTGCGCGCGTCTCCCGATGTGAGCTGCGCGCGGCGCGGCGGCAGTTCCATGTTGGAGAAGTGTCGCGCAAGCGCCTCCGCCACACTCGCATCGAGCGGAAGCGCCGCAGCGTTCACACTGACCGGTTCCAAAAATCCGTGCAGCCGCTCATCCAGCTCCGACACGCCTGCCAGCTCGTGCAGCACGCGCTCGTCGATGCACAGGGCCGCGGTGCTCACACCAGCCCCTGTGAGCTCGAGCAACCGCCACGCGCGCAGCGGCGCGGCTGGCGTGAGCGCACTCCAGTGCGGGTCAGCGAGCACCGCCAGCGCCAGCGCAAACGTGGGTGCCGAGCGAGCACCCTGTCCCTGCAGTTCGGCCACCAGCTCGCCGACGCGCGAGTCGAGTTCCATTCCGGCGCAGAGCAGCAGCACATCCCGCTCGAAATCTGACAGGTTGAAGCGCCGCACCACGCGCTGCAGCGCAACCTCAGTGGCATCACCGACGTCGCTATCCTTCACGTCGCCTTCGGCGCGCTCGTCCCCCTGCACCGTGTCCTGCGGCGCGTTCCGCAGGCGATCACGGTGACGCTCCAGTCGCACGCGCACGCGCTGCAGCTCGCGCGACAGATCGCGCTGGTTTGCCGTGGACCAGTCGGCGGTGGTGGTCACGGCAACACCACGCGCGGTGTCGCGAACAGGCCGGCACCATCCTGCTCCAGCACACTTTCGGCACCGTCGATCTGGAGCCGCACGACGTACGTCCCTGCCACCACGCGCACGAAGGGAATCGTGATCGCGTTCGCGTCGAGCACACCGGGCGCCATGCCATGCGCGGCCGGCGACGCGAAGGTGTAGGCATGTGACAGTGCGC
>JAYWIJ010000046.1:0-4675 GCA_043788935.1 Gemmatimonadaceae bacterium
TACGAGTCGTGGCATGGGGCAGCGGCACATGGTCCACGGCCGCGAAGAACTCCTCAGGCACCGCGGCCAGCGACGGAACCAGCACGGCCATCGCCCCCGTGTCACGCCAATGCGCGAAGGCTCGCGAGGCACAGCGCACCTGCTCCAGCGTCTTCGTCCACTCCTGAAAGACCCGCTCCACCGACAGCCGCGTCAGCGACGGCGCGCTCGCCACGATGGCATCCCATGTCTCTGGCGCAATCACGAAGTCGAAGCGCGCCGCGAAGCGGATGGCGCGCAGCGCACGCAGTCGGTCTTCCGCCATTCGACGATGTGCGTCGCCAACGGCGCGGACCACCCGGTTTTCCAGATCCGAGCGTCCATGGTACGGGTCACGCAGCTCCCGGCGCGACGGCGACCACGCAATGGCATTGATGGTCAGATCGCGGCGTGCGAGATCCTCGTCCAGTGACACACCGAACTTCACCACGGCGTGACGACCGTCGGTCTCCACATCTGCACGGAACGTCGTCACTTCATGCAGCCGACCATCGCTCCCGAACACGCCGATCGTGCCATGTTCGATGCCCACCGGCACCGTGCGCGGAAACAACCGCTTCACCTCGCCGGGTGTGGCCGACGTCGCGAGATCCCAGTCCAGGTCAGCGCGCCCCAGCAGCGCGTCGCGCACGGCGCCGCCGACGCACCACGCCTCGTGCCCAGCCGACTCGAGCGTGGCGGCAATGCGCAACACGGCGGGCGGCGGGTGAACCACTGTCGACGCGACGCTCACCGGAGGCCCCGCCCCGGTCCGTCGGTCGGTGTCACGCTGGCGTGGGTCGGCGCCCGAAGATGTGACGTGCGTACCATTCCGGAAAGCTAACCGGGCCTGACCCGCTACCTTTCGCCACATGATGATATCCGACTTCGACGCCATCCTCGGCCCGTCTCAGGCCACCAGCGGCTTCCGCTCCGACCTTGCCGCCTACGCAAATCGCCAGCCCGCCGAACGGATCACCGTCGGTCTGGGAAGCCCGCGCGTGAAGGTGATGCGCGCCATCGCACAGCTGCTGCACGCTGAGCCCACCCTGGCGGTCGAGCGGGTCTCCGTTCGGGGCGCGAGCGGGTGCGCCGACTTCGCCGGTGTGCTCACGGCGACCGATGCCGCGGGTGAAGCGCACGTTTTCGACTTCGAGTGGAATTGCGAGTGGAAGGCGAAGCAGCTGGGCTGGGTGGATGGCTTTGGATTTCCCGACCAGATCCGTGCGGCGCAGGAGTACGGCTGGCAGTGCTTCGCTCGCTGGGAACGCGTCGGCAGCACGGCCGCCCAGACGGCGTGACCCACCGCCGCCGGTTCCTGGGTCAGGAGCCGGCGAAGACTGCCCGGAGCGCCTCGTCAGTCAGGCCCGCGCCCAGCGCCAGCATCAGATCGATGCGCGCCTGCGTGGGCCGCTGCGACCCGGCGAAGATGGCCCCCATTTCTCCGAGTCTCCGGCCGCCACCGGGATAGCCATACGTCTGGCCGACACGGCCGCGCCCGGTCCGGCTGGTGATCACCACGGGCTTGCCCGCCTCGCGCCACTTCGGGAGCGCATCGGCCATCAGCGTCGGCACGTTGCCGCGGCCGAGTGCCGATATCACGATGCCGCGGGCTGTGGGCAGGACGGCATCGAGCAGCCGCGCATCCGCACCGGCCCACGCGCCGATGATGTCGACCGGCGTCGCCAGCGTGTCGGGCGTGAGCAGCGCACGCCGCACCGACAGCGCGCGCCGGAAGATCACGGCCTCGTCGTCCACCTCCGCGACGGGCCCCAGCCCGGGACTCTCGAAGGCATCGAGCATGTGCGTCTGCGCTTTCGTCACATCGAGCGCCGAATAAGCGCGGCCATTCATCGCGAGCAACACGCCGTACCCGCCCGCCTCGGCATGCGCCGCCACACGGACCGCGTCGACGAGATTGGCGGGACCGTCCCAGCCCAGTTCACTCAGGTTGCGCATGGCACCCGTGAACACGATCGGCTTCGTGGTGGGGACCGACCGCGCGATGAGGTAGGCCGTCTCCTCGATCGTGTCGGTGCCGTGCGTGACGACCACGCCATCGACGCCAGCTTCGTACACCAGTTCGATGAGGCGCGCGCGCAGCGCCCACATCCGCTCCACGTCCATGTGCGGCCCGGGGAACCGTCCCCAGTCCTCCACACGCACGTCCGCCACGTCTTCGATACCACGCGCGCCGGCAAGGATGTCCCGCGCATCGAGGGCGGGCACGGCACCGCCTGCCACGGGATCGACACGCATCGAGATCGTCCCGCCGGTGAACACCATCGCGATCATGCCACGCCCTCCATGGCCAGCATCAGCCGCACAGCACACTGCCACCGTTGACGTTCAGAATTTCGCCGGTCACGTGACGGGCGAGCGGGCTGGCCAGAAAGAGAATCGGACCGGCGATGTCGGCGGCACTCGCAATCCGACCGATGGGAATGTTGGCGGCAATCCGTGTCTTTTCGTCACCATGTACCACCGGTGCGATCGCATCGGTGTCCACCCAGCCCGGCGCCACGGCATTCACCGTCACCTGCCGGCCGGCAAGTTCGATGGCCATCGACTTGGTCAGCGAGATCATCGCACCCTTTGCCGCGGCGTAGTCGGCGTGGTACGCCTCACCGCGCTGCCCTGCCGTGCTGGAGACGAACACGATCCGGCCGCCGTCGGTCACGCTGCGGGCAGCGGCCCGCGCCGACTGGAACATCGCCTCGTAATTCTGCGACGCGGTCTCCTGCCAGCGGGCGTCGGTCATCGTGGCGATCGGCTCGGGCTGCGTCGGCCAGTAGCCGGCGTTCAGCACGGCGATGTCGATGGCGCCGAGTGTCGCCGTGGCGGCGATGCAGAGCGCGTCGGCCCCGCCACGCTTCGACAGGTCGCCAGCGACGGCCGCGGCACGCACGCCATACGAAATGCACTCCATCGCCACCGACTCCGCATCGGCACGCTTGGCGCGGTATCCGATCACGACATCCGCGCCCGCACGCGCAAAGAGGATCGCCGTGGCGGCACCGATGCCGCGGCCGCCGCCGGTCACCACAACACGACGTCCCTTGAGGTCAATCACAGCGTCGCCTCGATGAGATCACAGATGGCATGCTCGATGGTCAGGTGCAGTTCCTGTGCACGATCGGTGCGGTCGGTCGGGATGATCACGGTGTGATCGGCCGCGCCGATCAGCGCGCCGCCGTCGCGTGCGCTGAACGCCAGTACATCCACGCCCTTCGCGTGCGCCGCCGCAGCGGCGAGCAGCACGTTCGGTGAGTTGCCGCTGGTCGAGTGGATGATCAGCAGATCGCCGGGTCGGCAGAGCGCCTGCACCTGCCGCTCGAAGATGTGATCGAATCCGTAATCGTTGCCCGCAGCCGTGATCAGCGACGTGTCGGTCGTGAGCGCGATCGCCGGGTACGCTGCGCGATTGCGCGTGTAGCGCACCACGTATTCGGTGGCGAGATGCTGCGCATCGGCCGCACTGCCGCCGTTGCCGCAGAAGAACAGCGTCCCGCCACGCGCCACCGTCTCCTGCACCATCTCGGCGGCTCGGTCCAGTTGCGCTTCGATGGTTTCCGCCGTGCGCAGCGCCGTGGCAGCCAATTCGCGCAGCGCGTTCGTGATGTGCTCGACCCTGTGCATCCGCCTCTCAGGCAATGGGTGTGTTTCGGAGCGGAGTGCCTCCCCGCTTCAGGCCCAGCAGCTCGCGCAAGCGCGTGAACATCCCCTTCTCGAGCCGGACCGGCGGCACCGGCACCAGTCGCTGGTCGCTGAGCAACGAGCCGGGATTGACGGACGTCAGCAGCTGCGCCGCGTCGGTCGCGCCAGCTTCGATGAGCCAGTCATGCGCAGCAGCCAGTGAGCGCTGATCACCATGGTTGTCGCTGGCAAGAATGTCGATCAGCCCTTCCGCGAGCATCGTGCGCGCCAGATCGCACCGCGGCCCGTCGCCCAGCAGATATGCCGTATCGGTCTGGATGATCGCGCCGGTATCGCGCCACGCCCTGATCAGCTCCACCGTCGCGCCGCCGTAACGTTCCGGGTGTGCCACCACGGGGTTCACGCCACTCTGCCGCAGCCTCGCCAGCTCGAGTTCCGTGCCTGACGGCAGCGTGCCGCGCGGAAACTCGACGAGAATGGCATTCGAAGCGCCGAGGCGCAGCTGCGGCGCCGTGAGATCGACGCCGGGACGATCGAGCATGATCTCCCACCCGCGCTGCACCGTGAGCGACGGCGGCATCGACTCGCACAGCTCGCGATGGATGCGGCGATACCGCGCCACGGGAATGACCGCCGCTTCGCTGGCTGCCAGATGCGGAGTGCAGACCACGCAGGTCACGCCCGTCGCCGCAAACCGACTCAGCACGCCGAGCGCCTGCTCCTGCGTGCGCGCGCCATCGTCCACGCCAGGCAGCAGGTGCGTGTGGATGTCGATCATCCGGCGCGCATCACGAGCTCACTGACCGCGGGCATCCACCAGCGCCGAAATCGTCCGCATCGCCGACGCCGCCTGCGCATCCAGCGAGCCTGGATCGTCTGCCGCGGCCTCGAATGCGTATGTGACCAGCGCGTCGGCGGTCAGCAGGTCGAGCGCCGCGTCCCGCTGCGTGGACCCACTGCCCAGAATCGTGGCGAGCAGCCCCGTACCGGCGTGCAGCAG
>JAYWIJ010000047.1:0-4663 GCA_043788935.1 Gemmatimonadaceae bacterium
AGAAAGCCCGGCATCCTTGAGCGCCAGCCGCATGGAACGCTGCAGGCCCTCGTGGGCGTCCGGCTGGCCGGTGAGGCTGTGCGCATCGCCGGTGGCGCCGTAGCCGACCACTTCTCCATAGATATGAGCGCCGCGGGCGCGCGCATGTTCCAGCTCTTCGAGCAGCACCACGCCCGCCCCCTCGCCCAGGACGAACCCGTCGCGGGTCTTGTCGAACGGGCGCGAGGCATGGCGGAAGTCGTCGTTGTTGCTCGACAGGGCGCCCATGCTCCCGAACCCACCCACCGACATCGGGGTCACCGCCGCCTCCGAGCCGCCAGCCAGCATCAGGTCGGCGTCGCCGTACTGGATGGTGCGCATCGACATGCCGATCGCGTGCGCGCTGGTGGCACACGCCGAAACCGTGGCGAAGTTGGGGCCGCGGCAGTTGAACTGCATCGACACCACACCCGCCGCGATGTCGACGATGTACATCGGCACGAAGAATGGCGAGATGCGCTTCGGTCCACCCGTCATGTAGTTCGTGTGCTGATCTTCCATCGTCTTCAGCCCGCCGATGCCGCTGCCGATGATGACACCGCAGCGATCGGGATCGAACCCGCCGTCGGCGAGTCCGGCATCGCGCATGGCCTGCACCGACGCCGCCACTGCGTACTGCGTGTACAGGTCGGCGCGCTTCGCCTCTTTCCGATCCATGTACTGCAGTGGATCGAACTCCTTGACCTCACAGGCGAAGCGGGTGGAGAACTTTTCCGCATCGAACCGCGTGATCGGCCCCGCGCCGCCGATGCCACCGCGGAGCGCCGCCCAGGTCGTCGCCACGTCGCTGCCGACGGCCGTGAGGCACCCGAGCCCGGTGACGACGACCCGACGTGCCTGCATCAGCCCTGCACCTTGGAATTCAGGTACCCGAGGGCGTCGCCGACCGTGCGCAGCTTCTCGGCATCCTCATCGGGAATGTCGATGTCGAACTCCTTTTCGAACTCCATGACGAGTTCGACGATGTCGAGGCTGTCGGCCCCGAGGTCTTCGATGAAGCTTGCCTCGTTGGTCAGCTTATCGCGCTCGACACCGAGTTCACGCTCGATGATCGTCTTCACCTTCTCGGTCTGGTCTGCCATTTCTGCTCCGTGCGCTGGTTGATGCGTGGGTGGGTCTGACGAGGCCGTCGTTCCGGCCGATGGGCGAACTTTACATCACCATGCCGCCATCCACCACGAGCACTTGGCCGGTGATGTAGGCAGCGTGGTCCGATGCCAGGAACGCCACGGCCGACGCGATGTCGGCAGGGCTCCCGAGCCGTGCGAGCGGGATCTGGCCTTCGAGTGCCGCCCGCTGGTCGTCTCCGAGGGCAGCAGTCATGTCGGTGGCGATGAACCCCGGCGCCACCGCGTTGCACAGGATGTTGCGCGAGGCGAGCTCCTTGGCGACCGACTTCGTCAGGCCGATGAGCCCCGCCTTGCTTGCCGCATAATTGGCCTGACCGCGATTGCCGATCACGCCGACCACGCTGCTGATGTTGATGATGCGACCGCTGCGGCGCTTCATCATGCCGCGCGAGGCCGCACGGATACTGGCGAACGCGCCGCGCAGGTTGGCGTCGATCACGGCGTCCCAGTCGTCGTCCTTGAGCCGCATGATCACGTTGTCGCGCGTCAGCCCGGCGTTGTTGACGAGGATGTCGAGCGTGCCGAACGCCGCTTCGACGTCGGTCACCAGCGTGGCGACCTGCGCAGTGTCACTGACGTCGCAGGCGAAGGCGCGTGCGCCACGCCCGATCTCCGCCGCCGCCGCTGCGGCACGCGGCAGGTCACGGCCCACGACAGCCACCGTCGCGCCGGCGCCCGCCAGCGTTTCGGCAATCGCCCGGCCGATGCCGCGGGTGCTGCCGGTGACCAGCGCCACCTTCCCACTCAGATCGATCTGCATCAGGCTACCTGGAGGTCGAGAATGGCGTCGAGATTGGCGGCCGTACCGGCCGGCAGCACGGTGGCATCGGGCACGATCTTGCGGATCAACCCACTGAGTACGTTGCCCGGACCGACTTCGATGAACGTGATACCCGGAAAGTCTTCGGCGATGTTGCGGATCGTCTCGGTCCAGCGCACCGGCGACGTCATCTGCTCGCCGAGCAGGCGGCGCGACTGCTTCGCCATCATCACCTGCCGTCCGGTGACGTTCGCGTACACCGGCACCGACGCGTCGCGCATCGTGACGTGCGTGAGCGCCTCCCTCCAGCCAGGTCTTGCCGCATCCATCAGCGGCGAGTGGAAGGCGCCACTGACCTGCAGGCGGATGCACTTGCGTGCGCCGTGTTGCGTGGCCAGTTCGATCAGCCGCTCGACACCCGCGACCTCGCCAGACACCACGACCTGTCCCGGTGAGTTGAAGTTTGCCGGCACCACCACACCAGCTTCGCGCGTCGCCTGTTCGCACAGTTCGCGCACGCGCACGTCGATGTCACCGAGCAGCGCGGCCATGGCGCCCGGACGCGCGGTACCTGCAGCCTGCATCAGCTCTCCGCGTGTGCGAACGAGCTTCACCGCCGTCTCGAAGTCGAATGTTCCGGCCGCGACATGCGCCGTGAATTCACCGAGCGAGTGACCGGCCGTGCACCGCACATGTTCACCGAGGCGCTCCGACAACAGGCGCCACATCGCGATGCCGTGCGTCAGCAGCGCGGGCTGTGCGTTGTGCGTCTCCATCAGCGTCTCGGCCGGCCCGTCGAAACAGAGCGACGACAGCGACACGCCGAGTGCCTCGTCGGCAGCACGGAAGGTCTCGGCGGCGATCGGATGCGCGCCCGCCAGATCCTTGCCCATGCCCGGCTTCTGCGATCCCTGCCCCGGGAAAACGAGTGCGATGTCCATCAGAGACGCACCACCATGCTGCCCCACGTGAAGCCGGCGCCGAACGCGCACAGCAGGACCGTGTCGCCGCGGCGCACGCGACCCGATGTGATGGCCTCGTCGAGCGCGATGCCGATCGAGGCGGAGGATGTGTTGCCGAAGCGATTCACGTTCACGTACACCTTGTCCATGGAGACATTCGCATGCTTGGCCGTCGCCTCGATGATGCGCACGTTGGCCTGATGCGGGATGAGCAGGTCGATGTCCTTCCCCGTCAGTCGCGCGCCATCGAGCGCACGATCACAGGCTTCGGCCATCGAGCGCACGGCATGCTTGAACACTTCGCGCCCGGCCATTCGCACATACGACGAGCGATCCTCGAGCACCGGCAGGCTGAAGGGCGTGGCCGCGCCGCCTGCGGGACGCCACAACAGTTCGGACAACGCGCCATCACTGCGCATGAACGCCGACAGAATCCCTCGCGTGCCGTCACCGCGCCGCACGATCGCAGCCCCCGCGCCGTCGCCGAAGAGCACGGCGGTGCTGCGGTCCTGCCAGTCGATGATCGCACTCATCTTCTCGGCGCCGATCACCAGCGCTGTTTCGATCGTGCCGGCCGCGATCAGCCCCTCGGCGATCGTCAGGCCGTACAACCAGCCGCTGCAGGCGGCGGAAATATCGAACGCCGACGCGCGTGTGGCGCCAAGGGACGCCTGCACCTCGACGGCCGTCGCGGGCAGCAACCGGTCAGGTGTGGCCGTCGAGAGAATGATCGCATCGATTTCCGCCGCCGTGATGCCGGCTTTCTGCATCGCCTTGCGTGACGCGTCGGCCGCGAGGCTGCAGGTCGATTCACCATCGCGCGCGATGTGACGCTGCACGATGCCCGAGCGCTCGAAAATCCACTCGTGCGACGTCTCGATGCCGATGGCGCCAAAGTCGTGGTTCGACATCACATGCCGCGGAACGCTGTAGCCGGTTCCGGTCACTGCAGCCACTGGACGCTTCATGCCTCTCTCCCCGGTCGCGCGCACGTGCGGGCCGAGGCCCGACCGTCAGCGCGGCCTGGTGTCAGGCCGCGGAGTCACCGACGGCGAGCCGACGCCCGATGTGCTCGGACATCTTCGACTCGACCGCACGCACGGCGACGTTCACGGCGTTCTTGATGGCACGCGGCGACGACTTGCCGTGCGCGATGATGCTCACTCCCCGGACTCCCAGCAACGGTGCGCCACCGTAGTTGGAGTAATCCAGATGCGCGAGTCCCTTCATCAGCTGCTTCGCGTCGGCGTGGATGGATTGTGCCACCATGCCGACGAGAATCGGGGCGAGCCCTTCGTAGAACTTGAGGATCACGTTGCCCGTGAATCCGTCGCAGACCACCACGTCGAACGGTCCGCGATCACAGGTACCCGCGGCAACGTCGCGGCCTTCGACGTTGCCGACGAAGTGCAGCTCCGTGGCCGCGAGCAACTTGTGCGCTTCCTTGACGACGGCGTTGCCCTTTTCCGGCTCCTCGCCGATGCTGAGCAAGCCGACGGCCGGGTTGTCGCGACCGAGAATGTCCTCGGCGTAGACGAGTCCGAGGCGTGCGAAGTGCACGAGCTCCTCGGGGCTGCAATCGACGTTGGCGCCGCTGTCGAGCACGACGAGCGTGTGCAGCGCCGTCGGAAAGATGGTGCCGATCGCGGGACGCTTGAGCCCAGCGTGAAGGCCGAGCAACTGTACGCTGGCCGCCATCTGCGCGCCGGTGTTGCCGGCGCTGACGAATGCATCGGCACGTCCTTCGGCGTGTTCGCGAAGGCCGGCAGCCA
>JAYWIJ010000048.1:0-17951 GCA_043788935.1 Gemmatimonadaceae bacterium
GTGACGGTGGCGCGTTCGCCAAGGACGGCCCGACGCATCGCGGCAGCCCGCATCCGCGAGGCGCGGGGAGTTTTCCCCGCGTGCTCGGGCGCTACGTGCGTGAGCGGAAGGTGCTGACGATGCCGGAGGCGATCCGACGATTTACGTCGGTCCCCGCCGATCGGTGCAAGCTGTACGGACGCGGTCGGATCGTCGTCGGTGCATTTGCGGATGTCACGGTCTTCGATGCCTCCCGTATCGCTGACGCAGCGACCTTCGAGCGGCCATTTCAGTATCCGGTCGGCATTCCGCTGGTGATCGTCAACGGCCGCGTTGCACTGCGCGATGGCCAACGCAGCCGGACGCACGCCGGTCGCGCCATCCGCGCAACTGCCGGAGCCTGATCTGTGCCGCGCTGCAGGCGAATCAACCCGACTGCAGCGCGATCACTCCGTCGTCAGGGCTTCCCGCCCGTGAGCAGAATGCCGTCCACCGAGCCGAAATCGTCAGCGGCGGCGGCGAGGTTGGCCGGCTGCTGCCACGCGCCGTCATCGAGACGCAGCGACACGCGCCAGGTACCCGCCGGAGGCACCGCCCCACAGTCGAAGGAGCGCGTGCCGCTCGGTGAACAGGACCGCGGCTGCCACTGCGTGAAGTCGCCGCGCAGCTCGACGCGTTTCACCCCGCCATTTCCGGCGTCGACGACGAGCGATGTCTGCTCGATGCGCAGGGCGGGAGTCGTGCGCGTGCGTCGTGGCGCAGGCGCGAGTACACGCCGTCCTTCGACACGCACGCCGATCACCGCAGTCCGACCCGAGGGCACACCGGAGCGCACGTCGGGGAGACGCTGCACGCCGCCGGCGAAGAGCGAAACGCCGCGACTGGTCTGGAGCGTGAAGGCGAGTTGTGGCCCGACGCGTGTCCCGTTGATGCCGCTTTCCACCGCGCGCAGCGCCACCGACGCATCGGCGCGCAGACGGCTCCTCTCCCAGATCATGCGGGGGGTGACGTCGAACACCTGCGCGCGGCTGGAGGCGATGCCGATGCCGGCGCTGCCGTCGGAGAGGCTGCCGATCTGCTGCTGCAGCGCCGCCGGTCGACGGGCATCGGTGAAGCTGGCGTCGAGCACGGCGGAGAATGCGCCGCGTGTGCGCGCGACCGTCGCACCGGCGCTGAGGTCACCGTACCACCTGCCGGCATGACTCAGTTGTCCCGTGCTGATGCGCGCCACGCCGGTATTCGCACCGCGGCT
The DNA here is from genome assembly GCA_043788935.1 of Gemmatimonadaceae bacterium. Lineage (GTDB taxonomy): Bacteria > Gemmatimonadota > Gemmatimonadetes > Gemmatimonadales > Gemmatimonadaceae > JACMLX01. Next base: position 1,232 of record JAYWIJ010000048.1, read on the forward strand.
GGCACGCCATTCGGCGCCGACGTCGGCATGCAGCGTGTGCAGCAGGCCACTCGTCTTGAGCACCTGTGCGCCCGCGGTGACGCGCACGTTGCGCAGCGCAGGCGATTGCGCGAACCCGGTGCCCAGAAACGACTGCCACATCGGTGACCCCGTCGCCCAAACGGCGCTGGCCCCGATCGTCGCATCGCGTGCGGTGAGCGACGCGCTCGGCGCAACGTAGAACGCACCGCCGCCGCGGATCAACGGCTGTTCGATGGCGGCCGCGCCCGTCTCGAGGCTGCCCGAAACGCGAGCGCGCTGCTGCGCCTCAAGCGGAGAGGCCAGAAGCGCGGCGGTGACCCACGTGAAGAGCGATGCGCGGCGAGTTGGCATGCGTCAGGGTGGCCGGCTGCCGGCATTCGTGATGCCACGCGACGGTTCGGAGAAACCGGTCGGAGCGGAAGCGGCGCCGGTACCGGCCGCGCCACCCACGAGTCGCGTCATCCGATCATTGAGCGCCGCATCCGGCGACACGCCGTTCGCCACGTCACGCGCGAGATCATCCGCCACGGCGAGGAGGGTGTTACCCGCAACGCGGCGATCGATCAGCGAGCGCGTCGCGCGCACGGCCTGCTCCTGCGATACACCGCGGCGTACGAGTCGCACGACGAACTGGAAATACGGCTCGGCCGACTGTCGCCCCGCCGCCGAGCGAATCGAGCGTAGCGAGGGACCCGCGATGCCCACCGATAGCGCCTCGGCACCGGCATGCAACTCGGGCACCGTGACACTCGGCGCCAGCAGCCGCGCCACGGAATCCACGCGCGTGGCGAGGAGCGACACCGCCTCGGCGATACGTGTCGGCGTGGCGCCTTTTGCGGTGCCTTCGGCGATCTTGGCCCGCAGCAGTTCAGACGGCAGGCCGCGACGGTCGAAGTCCCGCACGAGCGCATCGAGACGATCCGCCGCTGCACGATCACCATCGTTGACGGAGCCCTGTGCCTGTAGCGGCGGCAGCACTGCCGCGCACAGCGCTGCGACGATCAGCGGTATCCGTCGCGCGCGCATCATGGTGCTTCACTCACGACCAACTCAGATCCCGTGACGCCAAAGTCGCGATCTTCGATTGCGTCGCGGGCCGGATCGCGCACGAACCGTTCACCGTCGATGAGGTACGCATACACGTAGCGCCCGGGCGGCAGCAGCGTGGTCAGCCGCCATCGGCCATCGGCGCCGCGCTGCATGCCGCTCGCCTCGCGTGACCAGCCGTTGAAGTCGCCCAACACCTGCACCGATTGCGCATCGGCGGCGTCGAGTTCGAAGACGATCGGACGTGCGCCGGTGCGCGCCACTTTAATGACGGACGACGCGGCCGTCGGCATCGCGTCGACCACCGCGGGACCCGGCACCATGGCGTCACGTGCTGAGCCGCGCGAGGAGAGCAGTCGCGCGCCAAGGACGACGACCACCAGCGTCGCTGCCGCACGAAGTGTGAAAAGCGTGGCGCGCGCGGTGGGTGCGTTCGCGATCACGGCACGCGCCGCAACCAGTGCCACGTCGTGTCGCGCAACGTCCGGCGTGCGCTGCATGGCTTCGAGCGCGGTGTTCAGCCGTGCGTCGTCACTCCGCAGGCCGTCATGCATGGTCCGGATCCTCCCGGAGCAGGTCGCGCACCGCATCCATCGCCCGCTTTGCGCGCATCTTGCACGCCGACACGCCCACACCCGTGATCTCGGCGATGGCTTCGTACCCGAAGCCCTCGACGTAGTGCAGCAGGAACGTCTCGCGCTGCGCTGTCGGCAGCGTGGCGAGGGCGCGATAGACTCGCTGCACGTCGTGACGGGTGCTGGTCGCGAGCAGCGCGTCCACCGACTCGTCGTGGATCTGTTCGTCGAGCGGCGCGTTGCGGGTGCGCCAGCGGGCCATGCGCACGCGCAGACTGCGGCAGCAGTTGGCGAGGATCGTGAAGAACCAGCTTTCGAACGAGCGTCCCTCCTCGTAGCGCGGCAAGGCGCGATAGGTGCGGATCCACGCGTCCTGCACGATGTCGTCGACATCGTCACGGGGGGCGCCCGTCATCTGTGCGGCGAAGCGCACCGCGCGCGGCTGCACTGCGGCGACCAGCGCTGCGAACGCGCCCGCTTCACCGTCGCGCGCCCTCAGAGCGAGCACATCCGTGGAAGTGCTGCGAGGCAGGACGGAAACGGGCGCGGAAGAAAAACGCTGCGGGGCGGTCACGGAGGGAGTGTACGCAGAGGCGAGTCGTTCGTGGAGACGAGGATTCTTGAGATACTCGCTGAAGGCGCCGGTGGTCACGCCTCGGCCGTCCACGAAGCGCACCCTGCATGGCGCAGCTCCGATGGACGCGCTCGCCTGATTGCCCCCTCTCAGCCCTCAAAGTAACCTTGTCCCCCTCAGCCCCCCGCGGGCGGCGACCTCCGCCGCCCTTTCGGGAGGGATCGATCGCGATGTCCGTCCCGGAGGACGTGCATGACTGCTCTTCTTGTTCGCCGCGCGCTGTGCGCCTTGACGCTGCTGGCAGCGCCAATGGGGCTCCTCGCGCAAGCCGCGACGGGTACCGTCCGCGGCAAGGTCACGGAGGCGTCCTCGGGACGCGGCCTGGCCGATGCCCAGATTCAGGTCGTCGGAACGCGTGTCGGCACCATCAGCCAGGCGTCCGGTGAATACACGCTCGTCAACGTGCCGACCGGTGCCCGGGTCACTCAGATTCGCCGGATCGGCTTCCAGCCGGTGAATCGCACCGTACAGGTGATCGCCGGCAGCAGCGTGACCGCCGATGCCGCGCTCAGCGTGAGCGCCATCAACCTGTCGGAAGTGGTCGTCACCGGCACCGCCTCGCCGACCGAACGTCGTCGCGTGGGCACCAGCATCGCCACCGTCGACTCCACGATCGTGTCGAAGGCGCAGGCCGTGACGGTGGACCAGGCGCTGCAGGGCAAGATCGCCGGCGCACAGATCTCGCAGAACTCCGGTGGTCCGGGCGGCGGTGGCATCTCGGTGCGTCTGCGCGGCACCAACAGCTTCATCTCCGGCTCCGATCCGCTTTACATCATCGACGGCGTGATCGTCGACAACGGCTCGGCGCAGCTCGCGGACCTCGGTGGCCGCTCCAATCCGCAGAACCGTCTGGCCGACATCAACCCAGCCGACATCGATCGCATCGAGATCATCCGCGGCGCTGCCGCTGCGGCGCTCTACGGCTCCCGCGCGAACAACGGTGTGGTGCAGATCTTCACGAAGCGCGGCCTGATCGGCAAGCCACGCGTGACGTTCTCCACGCGCATCGCGTCGAACGAACTCCGCGAGCAGCAGCCGTTCAACTTCTATCCGTACGACGTGAACGGACTGGCGAGTCCGCGCTTCAACGTGCAGGACGACATCTTCCGACGCGCGCCCACATACGAGCAGAACCTCACGGTGGAAGGCGGTAATGACGCGACGCGCTACTTCGTCAGCGTCAACAACTCCGAAGATCAGGGTATCATCCGCAGCACCGAGTCGCGCCGCCAGGGCGCCCGACTCAACCTGCAGCAGCAGCTGTCGTCGACGCTGATCGCCAACGTCAGCACGAACTTCATCAACACGCGGAACCAGTTCCAGGCGTTTGGTGAGCAGAACGACTACGGCATCATGGGTTCGCTGTTCTTCGCGCCCACGCAGACGGATTTCCGCCCGGTCAACGGCATTTATCCGCTGCCGCCGGCGCTCGGCACCAACCCGCTGCTGGCCATTGCGCGCATCCGCAATCCGCAGACGATCAACCGCTTCATCGGCTCGGCCAAGCTGACCTGGACGCCGGTGCCGAAGCTGCTGGTGGACTACACCACAGGCCTCGACAACGCCGCCTTCGAGCAGCGCCAGTTCATCCCGCGTGGCGCGGTACTCGGTACCGGTCCGCTCAGCACCGGTCAATCGCAGTCGGTGGTGCAGAACACGCGCGTCGTCAACCAGGATCTGGTGGCGTCGTATTCGTGGAATCCCGGCGCGACGTTTGAACTGAAGACCACCGGTGGCCTCAACTACACGCAGCAGACCATCAACCTCACGCAGGCGGGCACCAACGGTCTCGCCCCGGTGGGTGAACTGGTCAGTGCCGGCTCGGTGCCGTTCGGCGCGCAGCGTCTGACGCAGCTTCGCACGCTCGGTTTCTTCGGTCAGCAGGAGCTGGCAGCGTGGAACAAGCTGTTCCTCACCGCCGCCGTCCGCTTCGATGCGTCCAGCACCTTCGCACCGGCCGAGCGCTGGCAGGCCTTCCCCAAGCTCTCCGCCTCGTACGTGGTGCGTGAAAACCAGCCGGGCCTGTTCAACAGCCTGCGCCTTCGCAGCGCACTGGGTTGGGCCGGCAGCCAGCCGGGCGCACTCAACGCGTATTCGCAATATGTGCTGTTCGCGAACTCGTCGTTCGGCGGTCGTCCGGGCTTCGTCAACGACGTGACGTTCGGCAACGAACAGCTCAAGAACGAACGCGCGCGCGAGTGGGAGCTCGGCACGGAAGTCGGCGTCCTCGGCGGCCGAGTCGGCCTCGAAGCGACGTACTACGACCGTCTCGTGTCCGACCTGCTGTTCTTCCGTCCGCTGCCCACCAGCACCGGCTTCTCGCGTCAGTTCTCGCCGATCGGTACGATGAGCAACAAGGGCATCGAGCTGCTGGTGAAGACGGTGAACGTGGATCGACAGAATCTGCGCTGGGAGTCGACCGTCACCTACACGCGCAATCGGAACCTCGTCGAGAGCCTCGACATTCTCGACTTCCAAAGCGCCGGTGGCTATCCGAACCGCATCCGTACCGGCGAACCGGTTGGTGTGTTCTACGGTTCGTACGCCGCACGCAACTGCGTCACGGGTGCGCTGCTGCTCGACTCGCTGGGTCGTTACCGTCGCAGTAATCAGGCGGCTGACATGGGTGCCAATCTCGCGGCGCGTCAGGCCCTGAGCGGCGGCACCTGCAACGACTCGCTGAACAAGGTCATCGGTGACCCGAACCCGTCGTGGCTCGGCTCCATCCTGAACGAATTCACGATCGGCAAGAAGTTGCGCATCCGCGGTTTGTTCGACGGCAGCTTCGGCAACGACATCCTGAACCTGTCGACGCGCGCGCAGAACGCCGGCATCGCCAGCAACTCCAAGGAGTACGAACGCGAGCTGCTGCCATATGGCGACCCGCGCAAGCTGGGGCCGAACTTCAACGGTCGCACGCAGGGCATCTTCGAGTACTGGATCGAGGACGGCAGCTTCGTCAAGCTGCGTGAATTGTCGGTCAGCTACACCGCCGATTTCGCGCCGCTGCGGAAGATCTTCCGCGACGGCGTCGAACTGACCGTCTCGGGCCGCAACCTGTGGGTCTGGACCAAGTACAGCGGCTTCGATCCCGAGGTGACCGCGTTCGGCACGAATGCCGGCGGCCTGGGTTCGGTGCAGACCACCGCCGCCGACCGCGGCATCGACTTCGGCGCCTATCCGATCCCGCGGACGTGGTCGGTCAGTGCCCGGTTCACTTATTAATCAGCGGAGACGCTCACCCATGCGCATGATCAAGCGATGCGTGGTGGCTCTCGCCGCCACTTCAGCACTTGGCGCCTGCAGCCTCGACCTGCAGAGCCCCAACAGTCCCACCGAAACGCAGGTGACCTCGTCACCTGACGGCATCATCGCGCTCGCCACCGGTCTGCAGGGACGGTTCGCGGCGTCGTACTTCAACTACGCCTACATGGCGGGCGTGGTCACCGACGAATTCGCGGCGACCAGCGCGGCACTGATCTCGATCAGCGATGCAGAGCAGGGCAGCGTGGCGCCCGGCACCGGCATCGCCGACAACGTCTTCAATTCGATCTACCGCACCGTCCGCACCTCCGACGAACTGCTCGCCGGTGCGGATCGTCTCGCGGGCTCGTTCGATGCGGGGACGCGCAGCGGACTCAAGGCCCTGGCGTACACGATGAAGGCCGAAGCCATCGGTGAGGCGCTGCAGTCGTACCAGCGCGTGCCGATCAACACGTACAACGTCACGCAGCCGACATATGCAACGCGTGCGGAAGCGCTGACGACGGTGCGTGCCTTGCTCGACTCGGCGGCCGCGCAGTTGGCGGGCACGCCGGCCAGCACGTTCTTCACCAACTCGATCCTGACGTCCGGTGCGAACCTGCCGAACATGATCCAGATGTACCGCGCGCGGTATGCCCGGATCGCGAACGACAACGCGACGGCTCTGGCTGCGGCGAATCTCGTCGCGCGGACGGGCCCGGGCGCAGTATCGGTCTTCACGTATCCTGCACCCGGGGTCAACCCGTGGTCGAACGTCACGGGCGGCACCAACGGCCTCGCACCGCGCCGTCAGTTCCGCACGTCGATGGCCGCGCAGGATCAGCGCTTCAATTTCTTCGTGATTCCGTCCACCACGCTCACCGGCCGTATCGGCGCGCTGCTCGATCCGTTCAGCAATCGCTTCGCGATCGCGAATGCCACGCAGCCCGTGTATTTCGCTGACGAGGCGCTGCTGATCAAGGCGGAAGTGCTGGCGACGCAGGGCGATCTGACCGGCGCCGTCGCAGTGCTCGATTCCGTGCGGACGGATTGCACCGGCGGTCGCGGCATCGACGATCCGAAGGCCTGTCTGCCGGCGTATACCGGCGCGCAGACGCAGGCCGCGATTCTCGCCGATGTCTACACGCAGCGTCGATACGAACTGTTCGGCACCGGCTCGCGCTGGGAAGACTCGCGTCGCCGCAGTCTGATCCGTGGGCTGACGACGGGACAGAACGTGCCGACCGACGGCCAGCGCTGCTGGCTGCCGTACGCGCTCGGTGATCGCAATGCCAATCCGAACGTGCCTGCCGACCCGACCGAGCCGACGACGTTCCCGTCGGGCTGCACGTTCCAGTGAGGCATCCTGACATGACTTCTCCTTCTGCTGGAGTTTCGCGCGTGGCGCATCGTGCCCGTGTTGCAATGCTTGCCGGCGCCGCGCTGCTTGCTGGATGCGGCACCACCGACGCCGCCGATCCGCTGATCCCCGGCCAGTTCGGGCGCGTGCGGTTCGTGAACCTGATCACCGATGCCACCAGGGTGCCGGTGAACGCGGTGCTCGAGGGGCTGCCGTTCGGCGTGAACCTCGCGTACGGGGGCACCACGCCGTCCACGCTGCCGTCGCCGGCCAACGCGATCTATTCGCCGATTCTGACCGGCGCGCGTTCGCTGTTGCTCAAGCGCACGGCCGACACGCTGACCACGGTCGCATCGATTCCGCTGCAGATTGCGAATGCGATGGACTACACGGTGTATGCCACCGGCGGTGCGACGGTTGCGCCGTTCATCACCACCGACACCAACACCGCGCCAGCCACGGGGCAGGTGCGCGTGCGCGTGGTGCACCTCGCACCGTCCGCCGGCAACGTCGATGTGTTCGTGACGGCGGTCGGAGCCGATCTCGCTGCCGCAACCCCGACGCTCGCGAACGTTCCGCTGCGCGCCACGGCCTATCTGTCGGTCGCCGCCGGGACGTATCAGGTGCGTGTGGTGCCAGCCGGTACGGCAGCGGCGCTCCGCAGTGCGAACGTGGCGATCAACCTCGCGTCGGTGGCACTGCCCGCCAACGGGGCGCGCACGATCATCGCCGCCGACAACGCCACGGGTGGCGCGCCGTTCCGCTTCATCGCGCTCGTCGACCGCTGACCTTCGCTGCGGAAGCACTGAACGGCTGTAGGCTCACACGGGGGGTACCGGGGGTAACGGGGGCGGGTGAAAGCGGAGCTCCCCGGCCCCCCCGGTACCCCCGTGTGAGCTTCCTGCAGTTGCTGTTCGCTCTTCGAGTTGCACGCAATCCGAATTCGTAGGAGACGCGAGTGTGGCGGGATAGTTTTCACGGCATGCCGCTGACATTTTGCCGCGTACGACTGCTGCTGCTGCCGCTCTTGCTGACTGCACCGTTGCACGCCATGCAGGCAACAAGCGATTCCACCATCGTGCAGGGCACCGTGCGCGGGTTCGACGGACATGTGCCAGTTCGCGCCGATGTCGAGTTGCGACCGCTGCGTGCCACGGAGCGCGCGGTGCGCGCGCGTGTCGGGGCGGATGGAGTCTTCCGCCTCGCCACGTCGGCGCGTGGACCGTTCCGTCTCCGCGCGGCCGGCATCGGCTACGTCGGCTTCGAGCGCGCACTGCCGCTCGATGCGCCGGCTCGGCTGACCGTTGCCGTCACGCTCTCCGGCTATCCGTCGGGACTCGCCAAAGGCCCGGTGATCGGCGTTTCCACCGATGACGATGCGGAGAAGCCGCGTCCCGACATGCCGCCCGCCGTCATCCTCGCCGCCAAGGGCAATGGACGGCGCACGGGTGTGCTGCGCGCGAAACGAGACACCGTGCGATATCGCGTCGTGGACATCACGGCGCGACTGTTCCTCGCACCCGCTGGTGCCGCCGCCTACAACTGGGCCGACGATGGCGAGTACGAAGCGCTCGTCGCGGCGACCCCCGGGCAGGACGTGCAGCTCGTGTACGATTCCACCGGTGTGGCCTTCGGCGGTGTTTCTGCATTCCGTGTGACCGACGGGCATCCGATCGCGCCTGTCGTCGCACAGCTCGACTCGATCTTCTCGTTCGCCGCGCGCCGGCGCTGTCTGCTGGATGCACAGGAACGGGACGCCGAGGAGGAGTTCATCGCGCAACGGGCGCACCTGTCGCTCGACGAGCAGCTCCGCCTCGTTCGGCAGCTGTTGCGCGCCGATGCACGTTGCGAACGCGTGCCTGCGCTCGCAGGCGCGGTGCTCGACCAGTTCCACGCGTCGTCGAAACTGTGGGAGCTCGACGACGTGATGCAGCGACGTGTGGTGCTGATGGCCGCGCGTCACGCTGCAGGCCAGCCGTCACGGAACACGCCGGGCGTGATGGCATCGGTGCGCGCGCGCTTCGATGCCGCCATCGCCGCTGCCCGCGACAGCTCCGCGCGCTTCGACCTGTACGTGCGTGCGGCAGAAACGTTCATGCCGGCCGACACCGTCGCGGCGCAGGCGTATGCCGCGAAGTTCGTCGCCGAATCGTACGATCATCCGCGCGTCGTGCCGCTCCTCAAACTCACCGGCTACAACCGCGTGTTGCAGCCCGGGCGTGCGGTGCCGGCATTCACGGTCGCCGCGCTCGATGCGGGCAAGCCACCGATCACCAATGTCTCCCTGCTCGGTCGCGCGTACCTGCTGGACGTGTGGGCCACCTGGTGCATCGATTGCATCGTGGCGATCCCGTCGCTGCAGGCGTTGCAGGCGCAGTACGGCACGCGAGGGCTGCAGATCGTCTCGGTGTCGGTGGACGAGCAACACGCCACGGCCGATCGCTTTCGGACGACGCGCGAGCAGATGACGTGGACGCATGCCTGGGCTGGCGCGTGGCCCGACGGCGACGGCCCGCTGGCCCGCTTCGAGGCCGCGTGGCTGCCGACCACCATCCTCGTCGGCAAGAATGGCCGGATCGTCGCCTTTGCACCGAAGCTCGACTCTCCGGAGTTCGCAGCGCTCGTGGAGCAGGCGCTGCGATGAAGCGCGTTCTCCTTGCCATCGCACCGTCGGTGTTCTGCGCGACCCTCGTCGCGCAGCCGCGACCCGCAATGCTCGGCGCACCCACGCATGCGCGCGCGGCGATGCAGCCGGTGGCGGTCAGTACGACGTCGGTCACACTGCTCTTGACGCTCACCGTCGACGACGGCTGGCATGTCTCGTGGCGAAATCCCGGGGAGACCGGGCTCCCGACGCGGTTCGCGTGGAACCTGCCGCATGGCGTGCGGGTGCGGCGTGAGATGTGGCCCGTGCCGACGGTGACGCGATCGGACGTCGGTGTGGCCCATACGCTCGAGGGCGAGGTGCCGTGGCTGGTCGAGTTTGTGGTCGACGCGCCTGCCACTGCGGATCGCCTCATCAGCCTCACGATGCGCTACGGCATCTGTCGCGACGTCTGCATTCCGGAGCAGATGACAGTGCAGGGCGTGCTCCCCGCCGCCCACGCAGGCGCAGCCACGCTGGGTGCCGTTCCTGCGCTCCTTCGCGGCCGTCTCGCCGCCGACGCGTCGCGGGTGCCCGCCCGTGTGAACGAGAACCACGAACTCTGCCTCGACCATCGGCCGAAGGGCGTCGCGGCATCGGGCCTCGACATCATCGCCGGGCCCGACCGCGGGTTCGATGCCGCGGTAGCCGTCCCCGCGCATGTCGCCGCAGCGCGCGGACCGCTGCGCGTCACCCTGCCGGCGGCGGCACGCCTCCGTGAGCCAACCGACACCGTCCTGCTGGTCAGCGGCGCGCGCGGCGTGACGGTACCACTCGATTTTCGCGCCCCTGCGCCACACTGCGGACGCCGGTCGCGCTGACCACGCCCAACCCCGTGGGCGTCGAGTGCGTACTGTTGAATTGCGACGGAGTCCGTGGGTCGGACCAGTCGCCCGCTTTCACCCTCTCGGGATTCGTCATGCGATCTCTGGTCCGTCTGTCACTGCTGCTGGGCGCCGCTGGTTCGGCGCTCGGTGCGCAAACACCCGCCGCGGGTGCCCTCGACTCGGTGACGCTCGGCGCCCACCGCTGGCGCGCCGTCGGCCCCGCCAACATGGGCGGTCGCGTCACTGACGTCGAAGGTATTCCGTCGCCGTCCAAGACCTTCTACGTCGCCACCGCTGGCGGCGGTATCTGGAAGACCACCAACGCCGGCACCACGTTCCGGCCGATCTTCGAGAACCAGCGCTGCGTCGCCATGGGCGACCTTGCCATCGCACCGTCGGACACGAACACGATCTACGCCGGCAGCGGTGAGCAGAACTCGCGCAACTCCATCTCACCGGGCTGCGGCGTCTTCAAGAGCACCGACGGTGGCCGCACCTGGAATCACCTCGGACTCGCCGACACGGAGCACATCGGTCGTCTGCAGGTGCATCCGCGCGATCCCAACACCGTGTACATGGCCGTGCTGGGTTCTGCGTGGAAGCCGGGCAAGGCGCGTGGGCTCTACAAGACCACCGACGGTGGCAAGACGTGGACGGTGATGAAGTTCATCAGCGAGCGCGCCGGCTTCATCGACGTGCAGCTCGATCCGACCAATCCCGACATCATCTGGGCCTCGAGTTACGAGCGGCAGCGCGGCCCGTACTTCCTGCAGAGCGGTGGACCGGGCAGCGCGCTCTGGAAGAGCACCGATGCCGGCGTGACGTGGACCAAGGTGAGCGGCGGCGGATTCCCGGCGTCCAACCTCGGTCGTATCGAGATCGCCATCGCACGCAGCAATCCGCGGATCATGTACACCATGATCGAAGCCGACACGCTGCCGAACGCCGCGAAGGATCCCGCGAAGAAGGCGCAGACGAAGCTCAGCGGCCTGTATCGCAGCGAGGATGGCGGTGCCACGTGGGCGCGCACGAACAACGAGAACGTGCGTCCGTTCTACTACTCGCAGGTCCGCGTCGATCCGCGAAACGCCGATCGCGTGTACTGGTCGTCCACACCCGTGAAGGTCTCCGACGACGGCGGCAAGACGGCGCGTGACGCCACGGTCGGCATCCATGTCGACCATCACGCCATGTGGATCGATCCGAACGATCCCGAGCACTTCGTCGTCGGTGACGATGGCGGCGTGTCGCAGACGTGGGACAAGGGCGGCAGCTACGACGTGCTGAACGCGATCAACATCGGGCAGTTCTACGCGATCAGCTTCGACATGGCCACGCCGTACAACATCTGCGGTGGCCTGCAGGACAACGGCTCGTGGTGCGGACCGAGCCGTCGTGTGCGCGGCCAGATCACCAACGAGAACTGGGTTTACGTGAGCGGCGGCGACGGGTTCGTGACCGCGCAGGACCCGACCGACCCGAACATCGTCTACAGCGAAAGCCAGGGCGGCAACATGGGTCGCCTCAACATGGCGACCGGTGAGCGCGTCAACCTCGTCAAGCCGACGTGGCGCCCGCGGTACATGCAGTTCGAGGACTCGATCATCGTCGAGCGTGGTGACAGCACGAAGCCGGAGACGCCCGCGCAGAAGCGGCGCATCGCCGCGCTCCGTGCGCAGCAGCTGTCCGATTCCACCGCGTACGACATGCGCTGGAACTGGAACACGCCCTTCTTCCTCTCGCCGCACAACCCGTCGGTGTTCTACGCCGCGGCCAACCGCGTGGTGAAGTCCACCAGGCGCGGTGACGACCTGTTCGTGATCTCGCCCGACCTGACGCTGCGCGACACGATGAAGATCCGTGTCAGCACGAAGACCACCGGCGGCATCACCGTCGACGCAACCGGCGCCGAGACGTTCGGCACGATCGTGTCGCTGATCGAGTCGCCGATCCGCGCTGGCCTGCTGTACGCCGGCACCGATGACGGCAACGTCTGGCTGACGCGCAACGACGGCGCCGCGTGGGAGAAGATTCCGGCCGCGAAGTTCACCGGGCTGCCCGCCGAGACGTACGTGAGCCGCATCGAGGCCTCACATCACGACAGCGCGACGTTCTACATCACCTTCGACAACCATCGTCGCGGCGACTTCTCGCCGTACGTGTACGCGACGCACGACTTCGGCCAGACGTTCACCAGTCTCGCCGGCACGCTGCCGACGGGCGGACCGGACTTCGCGCATGTGATCCGCGAAGATCCCGTGAATGCGAACCTGCTGTTCCTCGGCACCGATGTCGGCGCGTACGTGTCGATGAACAAGGGCCAGAGCTGGCAGCGCTTCATGAGCGGCCTGCCGACGGTGCCGGTGCATGACCTGCAGATCCACCCGCGCGATCGCGAGCTGATCGCCGGCACGCACGGCCGCGCCATCTACGTAGTGGACATCGCGCCGCTGCAGCAGATGACGACCATGGTGGCGGCCAAGAAGGCGCACCTGTTCACGCCGAAGGTGGCGCTGGCGCTCGGACAGTCGCCTGATGCCGCCGGCTCGGCCGGTGGTGGCAATGGGCACAAGCGCTTCGCGGTGAACTCGCCGGCGTCCGGGGCGGAGATCTCGTATCGCATTGCCGAGTCCAAGCCCGGCACGCGTGTGCAGATCACGATCACTGATGCGTCGGGTGATACGGTCCGCACGCTGAACGGTCCCGGTGCGGTGGGTGTGCATCGCGTGATGTGGGACATGCGTGGCAAGCGTCCGGCTGCCGCACCGCTCTCGCCGGCTGAACGGCGCGACAGCGTGAAGACCTACGCGACGACGATGAAGGTGCTGGATTCGCTGCAGACCGCGGGCATGGACAGCAACATGGTGCGCATGGTGCGCACGTCGGTGCAGCAGGGCCGGACGCAGGAGCTCATCCAGCAGTTCGCTGGCGGCGGTGGTGGTGGTGGCTTCGGCGGTGGTGGTGCGCAGGCGGCTGGCATTCCCGCGTGGGTCGAGCGTCCGGGTGAAGGCGCTGCACGCGGCGCCGGTGCCGCGGGTGGACGTGGTGGTCCCCCGGGTGGTGCTCCTGCTGGCGCACCGGGTGCCGGCGGTCCGCCGAACGCCGGCGCGATGCAGGAGCTGTTCGCTGCCTTCCGCGGTGTACCGGGTGCGCTGTTCGGTCGCGGTGGTCGTGGCGGCGGTGCGGCGCCGATGGTGCAGACCGGTGACTATCTCGTGACCTTCACCTACGGCGACATCAGGGAGAAGCAGGTGCTCCGCGTCGAGCGTGATGCCGCGCTGACCGGCGCCTCGGGCTTCGGCGTCGAAGACGACGAGAAATCGGACGACGAACACCGCTGACCTGTGGTTGCAGGGCTTTCCCATTGAACGGAGTACAGGCATGACGGCACCCCGGACCACTGCAGCAGTGCAGGCAGACACCAACGCACGCACCGGTGCAGTGCCCGAGGTGCTCGACATGAAGGCCATCCGGCAGGTGGTCGTGGCCTCATCTGCCGGCACGGTGATCGAGTGGTACGACTTCTTCGTGTTCGGAACACTGGCGCCGATCATGGCGCCCTTGTTTTTCCCCAGTTCGAGCGAAACCGCCGCGTTCCTGAACACGCTCGCCACGTTCGGCGCCGGTTTCGCCGTACGACCGCTCGGCGCGCTCGTCTTCGGACGCATCGGCGACATGGTGGGACGGAAGTACGCGTTCATGCTCACCCTCCTGATCATGGGGTGCGCCACGGCCGCGATCGGCCTCCTCCCCACCGTCTCCACCGTCGGCATCACCGCCACGATCCTGCTGGTCGTCCTGCGCCTGCTGCAGGGGCTCGCGCTCGGTGGTGAGTACGGTGGTGCGGCGATCTACGTGGCGGAGCACGCACCACCCAATCGTCGCGGCTACTTCACCAGCTTCATCCAGGCCACCGCGACGCTCGGGCTGCTCGTGTCGCTCGTCGTGATCCTCGGCACACGCGCACTCACCGGCGAAGCGGCCTTCAAGGAATGGGGATGGCGCATTCCGTTCCTGCTCAGCGCACTGCTCGTCGTGATGTCGTACTACATCCGGCGCAGCATGTCCGAATCGCCGGTGTTCGAAAAGATGAAAGCGGAAGGCACCGTCAGTCGCATGCCGATTCGCGAAGCCTTCGGCACGCCCGAGCGTTGGAAGATCTTTCTGTCGGTGCTGTTCGGCGTCGTGGCAGGGCAGGCCGTCGTGTTCTACACCGGACAGTTCTTCGCGCTGTTCTTCATTCAGAAGGTGCTCAAGCTGTCGCTCACCGATTCATACATCGCCGTGGCGCTCGGCATCGTGATCGGGACGCCGTTCTATCTCATCAGTGGCGCGCTCTCCGATCGGATCGGACGCAAGCGCATGATCATCGGCGGACTGTTCCTGGCCGCGCTCACGCTTTATCCGATCTATCGGGGAATGATGTGGGCCGGTGGGCCCGTCACAGGAGAGGGAGCGGCAGCGGTGGCGCTGTCGCCGAACATCCCGGTGCTGGCACTGCTCGTGGCGGTGCAGGTGGTGCTGGTGACACTCTCCTACGGACCGATGGCTGCCTTTCTCGTCGAGTCGTATCCTGCGCGCATCCGCTACACGTCGATGTCGCTGCCCTATCATCTCGGCAACGGCTGGTTCGGTGGCTTCACGCCGCTGATCGCCGCGTCGATGGTGGCGTCGTACGG
Organism: Gemmatimonadaceae bacterium; assembly: GCA_043788935.1. Classification (GTDB taxonomy): domain Bacteria; phylum Gemmatimonadota; class Gemmatimonadetes; order Gemmatimonadales; family Gemmatimonadaceae; genus JACMLX01. Next base: position 16,262 of record JAYWIJ010000048.1, read on the forward strand.
CAGTCCGTACGCGGGGCTGGTGTATCCCATCGCCGTCTGCACGATCGGGGGCCTGATCGGGTTGCTTTTCGTGCGCGAGCCGGATCCAAGGCGCGCCAACGACACGATGTGACACCGGGCGGTGTCCCGATGGAGCGGCACGATTCGCCGCCGGTGTCCGACGCGATGCGTGACGTCCGGCCGGACGTGCCGGTTCATCGCGCGTTCACCATGACGACGCACTATTGCCCTGCGTCACGGCGGTGACTTGCGTGTCATCGATGGCGCATACTTTGCGGACGAGACCGGCATGAAGTTCGTCGGCTCCCGTGAATCCACCGCACCCACATCACGTTTCGGAGTCGATCATGGTCGGACTGTTCATGCTGCTGCTGGCGCTCCCTGATACCCTGCCGGTTGCCGCAGCACGCGACAGTGCGCGTGTCGCGCCCGCCGCAGCAGTGGTTGCCCCGCCGCAGGAAGCGCTGGCGGCGCTCAGCGCGCTCCCCACGGTGTTTCGCCTCGACGCCGGTGCAGCCGTCGATACCGGCACGAAGAAGCGGGCACGGTCCATCGAATATTCGGAGTGGTATGGACGCCGCGTGGCCATCCACAAGACGCTGAGCTGGGCCATGCTGCCGCTCTTCGCGGTGTCGTACTACACCGGCGACCAGTTGGCCGAAAAAGGCCGGGCCGGTGTGTCGTCCACTGTGCGCTCGCTCCATCCGCTTGCTGCCGGAGGTGCTGCCGGTGTGTTTGGCGTGAACACCGTGACCGGCCTCTGGAATCTCTGGGACTCGCGACACGATCCAGCAGATCGCAAGCGACGCTACCTGCATTCCGCGCTGTTCTTCCTGGCGGATGCCGGCTTCGCGTATGCCGGGTCGCTGGGCGACGACGCGGGCAACAACGGCGCCATCCGCCGCAGGCATCGCAACATCGCCCTCGGTTCGATGGGCGTGAGCACGGCAGGCTGGCTGGTGATGTTGTTGAGAAAGGACTGATGCCGATGCTCGACAGGCTCGTCACCGCCTTCGAACCATGGGCGACGATGTACGGCGACTCCACGGTGCTCTCGGTCGCGCTCACGTTCGCACATCTCGGCGCGATGATGGTCGGTGGGGGACTCGCCATCGCCGCCGATCGCACCGTGCTGCGCGCCGGGATGGTGGCCGGTGCCGACGCGCGCCGTGCGCTGGCCGATGCGGTCGGTGATGTGCATCGCCCGGTCGTCGTCGCGCTGATCGTGTCGCTCGTCAGCGGGCTGCTCCAGCTCGCGGCCGACATCGAGGCGCTCGCCGTGAACAGGGTGATGTGGGTGAAGGTCGGGCTCTTGCTGGCGCTGACGATCAACGGATTGATGATGCTGCGTGACGAGCGTGCGCTGCGCGCGCACCCAGACGTCTCGTCGTGGTTGTCGGCATTGCGGGTCCGTGCCATCACGAGCCTCGTGCTCTGGCTGGCGATCGTCCTTGCCGGCGTGGGACTGATGCAGGGGTGAGATGGCGGCGGGCGGCATGGTGGACTGGCAATCGGGAGCACGCGTCGGCTCGACATGCATCGTGCAGCGTGACCTTGCCGGGTCAGTGGTGGTCTGGGGTGGTGTGGTGCGCGACCGGGATTTCCTGATCCTTCCTGAGGTGATGCATGACGACAGACACGACGACGTGTACTGGGTGTGCGGTGCGTGCAGCGAACGTGTCGCGGCGCG
>JAYWIJ010000049.1:0-17812 GCA_043788935.1 Gemmatimonadaceae bacterium
TCGGCGACAGGACACGCGAGGCGCACACCGGGCACGGGCGCCATCAAGTTGCATCGCCGCTGAGCGCAGGCGAGACGCGGGGAAGCGGGTCAGGGCCGCCCGTGCCGGAGCCACAGCACCACCATCCGACGTCTCACGGCGCGCACGGCGACCCTGCGGAGCACTCGAAAGGCGGTGGTGACCATGGAAAGCACGCCGGTCACTCGGTTGCGATGTTTCGAGACAAGTTCTGGTGGTCCCTGGCGCTCACACTCCCGACGCTCGTCTGGGGCCACATGCTGCCCAGTGCGCTCGGATACGCACCTCCGGCGTTCCCGGGCAGCACGCTCATCCCGGCCCTGCTCGGGACAGTGCTCTTCGTCTACGGCGGGGCACCATTCCTGAAGGGCGCGCTGGGTGAAATTCAGGATCGGCTGCCTGGCATGATGACACTGATTTCCCTCGCGATCAGTGTCGCGTTCGTGTTCAGCGTGTCGGTGACGCTCGGCTTTCCCGGCATGGCACTCTGGGAAGAACTGGCCACGCTGATCACCGTCATGCTCCTTGGGCACTGGCTCGAGATGCAGTCCATCTCGCAGGCGCAGGGCGCGCTGGGCGAGCTCGCGAAGTTGTTGCCGGACATCGCGACGCGTGTGGCACGTGCAGCGGATGGCAGTGAACGGCTGGAGGATGTTGCGGTCAGCGATCTGGCTGTTGGCAACGTCATGCTGGTGCGACCAGGAGCGAGCGTCCCGGCCGACGGCGTGGTACGCGAGGGTCGCAGCAACGTCGACGAGGCGTTGCTGACCGGAGAGTCGGCGCCGGTGCCGAAGGAGATCGGTGCCACGGTGATCGCAGGCGCGATCAACGGTACAGGCGCGCTTCGGGTCGAGGTCACGGGTACGGGCGACAAGACGGCGCTGGCCGGTATCATGCGACTGGTCGCGCAGGCGCAGACCTCGCGATCACGCGCGCAGGCGCTGGCGGATCGCGCTGCATTCTGGCTGACGTGGGTCGCGCTCGGATCCGGCGTGCTGACCCTCATCGCATGGTTGCTCAGCGGCGCGACCGTGGCGGTGGCCATCGAACGATTCGTGACGGTGCTGGTGATTGCCTGTCCGCACGCGCTCGGCCTCGCCGTGCCGCTCGTGCTGGCGATCTCCACGACGCTCGGTGCCAGAAACGGTTTGCTGGTGCGAGACCGACGGGGGCTCGAGGAAGCGAGACGCGTGACGACGGTCGTGTTCGACAAGACCGGGACGTTGACGCTCGGACAACACCGCGTCGTCGCGATGGCAACCGACCGCGGCCTGTCCGAGGAGGACGCGCTCGGACTTGCGGCTGCGGTCGAACACGATGCCGAGCACCCGGTGGCGCGTGCCATCGTGCAGAGTGCGAAGGACCGGCGACTCGCGCCGGCTGCCGCAACGGCGTTCGAGGCGATTCCCGGGCGCGGTGTACGTGCGACGGTGCAGGGGCGGACGTTGGCGGCCGGCGGACCGAACCTGTTGGCGCAGCTCGAGGTGCAACCTGCGGCAGCGCTGACTGAGTTCTCACAGGCGGCAACGGGGCGCGGACAAGCGGTGATCTACCTCGTCGAAGGTCATCGGACGCTCGCTGCGTTCGCCGTCGCGGATGCCGTACGCCCGGAATCCCACGAGGCCGTGCGCCGGCTGCACGAGGCGGGCATCGAGGTGGTGATGATGACCGGCGATGCACAGGCCGTCGCGGACGCCGTCGCCAAGGAACTGCAGATCGACACGGTGCTGGCGCAGGTGCTCCCTGACGAAAAAGCATCGCACATCGAGCGGCTGCAGCAATCAGGCAAGCGCGTCGCCATGATCGGCGATGGCGTCAACGACGCGCCGGCGCTCGTCACCGCCGACGTCGGCATCGCCATCGGGGCGGGGACGGATGTCGCTGTGGAGGCGGGTGATGTGGTGCTGGTGCGCAGCGATCCGCGCGACATCCCGCGGATCATCGCCCTGTCACGCGCCAGCTACCGGAAGATGATTCAGAATCTCTGGTGGGCCGCCGGCTACAACGTGGTGGCGATCCCGCTGGCCGCTGGTGCGCTGGCGCCGTGGGGCATTCTCCTCACGCCGGCAGTGGGTGCGGTGCTGATGTCGCTCAGCACGATCATCGTGGCCGCCAATGCGCAACTGCTCCGTCGTGCGAAGTTGTGAGAATCGGCTGGCACGATGACACACAGCCTTCGGCGCCTCCATCGACAACATTCCCGCTGCTGATGGCAGAGTCCGTTGCGTGCATTTAGCTTACGCCATCGTACCGGTGCAGACCGTGGCATCACGGCGTCCGCGATACGACGTTGCTTTATGCCTCATCTCCCGCGCGCTGCATGCCTGACTCGCCAGACACGACGCGACTGGACTCTGCGCACGCCGCAGCGCCCGCGCCCACGGCGCCGTCCGCGACCCGCGCCCTCACGCTGGGCGATGTGGCGGCGGCGGTTCGCGACCCGCAGCGTCTTGGGGCCGTGCGCGCGACCGGCCTGCTGGACACGATGGCAGCGCCCGCCTTCGATCGTCTGACCCGGCTGGCGGCTCGCTTGCTCGAGGTGCCCGTCACCCTCTTTTCGCTGGTCGAAGAGACGCGGGATTTCTATGTCTCCGCGTGTGGCATGGGCGACGCGGTGGGTGGCGCGCGCGAACTCAGTGGCACGACGTTCTGCCATTATGCCATTCAAGCGCCTGTCCCCTTGGTCATTCCGGACACGCGCGCCGATCCGAGGTATCGGGACGTCGAGACCGTAAACACGATTGGGGTTGCGGCGTACCTTGGCGTGCCGGTCCTGGTCGGCGGTCAGGCGATCGGGAGCTTCTGCGCCATCGACATGGTCTCACGGCAGTGGACCGACGCCCAGATCGACACGTTGACCGAGCTGGCGGCGTTGGTCGAGCGCGAGATCAGTCTGCGCGCGTCAGTGGTGACGGCGCAGCGCCTGGCCGAGCAACTGGGGCTGCAGTCCGCCGCGCTCGAGCTCGAGCGGCGTCGCGTCGCGGACGTGTTCGCACAGGCCCCGTCGTTTTTCGCCGTGTTCCGCGGCCCGGACAACGTCCATGAGCTCGTGAACACCGCGTACGAGGGGATCATCGGCCATGGCCGCAATGTGATCGGGAAGCCGCTCTTCGAGGCATTGCCGGAGTCGAATGGCCAGGGCTTCGATCTCATGCTGGCCAAGGTGCGGACCACGGGCGAGCCGCTGATCTTCCGTGATCTCCGCGTGATGCTCGAACGGACACCGGGTGCGCAGCTGGAAGAACGATTCCTCGACGTCACGTATTTTCCACTGGTCGAAGCGGACGGCACGCACGACGCCGTCATTGCCCACGGCACGGACGTGACCGAGCAGGTCCATACGCGGCGAGCCTTGAAGGCGGCCGAGGCGACGGCGCTGGACAATGCGGCACAGCTCCGCGCGTTCGCCGATGCGATGCCTACGCTCGCGTGGACGGCACGGGCCGACGGCCACGTCGACTGGTTCAACGCGCAGTGGTACGCGTACACCGGGACGGCACCCGAAGACGTGGAAGGGTGGGCGTGGCACTCGGTGCACGATCCTGCGGTTCTGCCTGGTGTCGTGGAGCGGTGGACCGCCTCGCTCCACAGTGGCGATGACTTCGAGATGACCTTCCCGCTGCGTGCGGCCGATGGGACATTCCACATGTTCCTGACGCGCGCCGTGGCGGTGCGCGACGCGGCGGGCACCGTCGTGCGCTGGGTCGGGACAAGCACCAATGTCGAATCGGAACAGCGTCTCCGCCGAGCGGCGGAGGAGGCGAATCGTGCGAAAAGCGAGTTCCTGGCGGTCATGAGCCACGAGCTCCGCACGCCGCTCAACGCCATCGATGGTTACGCCGAGCTGATGGAGCTCGGCATTCGTGGTCCGATCACGGCCGAGCAACGGCATGACCTCGCGCGTATCCGCAAGAGCGAGAAACACCTGCTCGGCTTGATCAATGGCGTGCTGAACTACGCCCAAGTCGAAGCCGGTGCAACGCATTACGACATCGAGTCGGTGGTGCTCGAGGAGGTACTGGCAACGTGCGACGCCCTCACCGCACCCCAGATGCGTGGCAAGGAGCTGACGCTCTGCCGGCAACCCGCCCGGCCCGAACTCACGGTGCGCGCGGACCGCGAGAAACTGCAGCAGGTGATTCTGAACGTGCTCTCCAATGCCATCAAATTCACGAACCGCGGTGGAAAGATCTCGCTGGGATGCGAGGTGCACCGCGACCACGCTGGCGACGTGGTGCACGTGATCGTGGCTGACACCGGGATCGGTATCCCGGACACGGACCTCGCGCGGATCTTCGAGCCGTTCGTTCAGGTCGATTCGCAGCTCACCCGCACGCGCGAAGGCACCGGTCTCGGACTCGCCATCAGCCGCGACCTGGCCCGTGCCATGGGCGGCGATTTGACGGTCGCGAGCACGGTGGGCGTCGGCAGCACGTTCACGCTCATGCTTCGCGCGGAGTAGCAGGCTCGCAGCGCGCCACGAGGCGTCGACCCGCACGCTCAGGGTCACCCGCCGACCCTTGAGCGCCGACTCGGGCCTACGGTGCGCGCGCGTCCGGGGCCCGAATTGTCTGTTCGATCCGTCCGGCGTACACACCGGCGAGTGCGATGACGTGTCCGGTCACGGGCGCAGTGCGGCCAACTGGGACGAGCGCAGCGACGTGCCCGCGCATCTCGTTCCCGGGAAGCACCCAGCTGCCACTCAGCATGCCGCCCCGGCAGTTACAGTCGACCGGCTTCAGCACGCGCAGCTCACGGTCGTTGCCCGACTGCAGTGCCACAAGCGGGCGCGCGATGTACGTCGCACTCCACGGCAGTGTCGACAGCCCTGGCGGCATCCACACGCTCGAGGCGTGCATGGGCAAGCGTCCATCGGGCCCCACTGCGCCAATGCGCAGACGCCCGCCCTCAAAGGCGACGGTCCCGCCCTCGACCGCCGCGAACGATGCGATGCGGCGCATCGTCACACGGTCGGTCTCGAGCGCCACGGTGACCGCGGTGAGATTGCCGTCAACACGCGCGAGCGTGGCGCTGTCGAGCGGGAAACGGAATTTGAGCATCCGCGTCACCGGCCCCCGTCCCCAGAGCGCGACGTTCTCTTCCGGCGTGAGCAGGACTGCGCCGCGGCGTACGCGCGCTCCGCCTGGCAGCAAGTCGATCGCGCTGCCATCGCGCAACTGCAGGCGCCACGCGACCGTCACGGCCGACACGACGGAGCTGTCGGGATAGGTCACCGGCATCTCCACCACCACCGCGCGACGGTCGATGCGCGAGACGATGCGATCCGTGCGCACGATCATCCCGGCATCTGACCGGGTCGTGATTTTCGTCACGGGATCGAGTGTTCCCGGACTCGTCCTGGCCATGACAGCCGGCGCCACGAGAAGCAGTGCATTGCGGGCGCTCGAGCGCAGGCCGGTCAGGTGCGTGCGGTAGGTACACACCAGGACCATCACGCTGATTGCCGTCAGCGACAGTGCGGCAGACCGCGGGGTGAGCGCCCGTATTGGCGCGACACCGAATTCGTTGCCTGCGACGGTCCAGAGCAGCACGGCGATCGTCGCCGCGAGGGCCGCTCCAATCAGCCAGCCCTTTGCGTTGCGCGCACACGCAGCCAGCGCTGCGGAGAAGAGGAGCCACGCACAGGCATCCCGTGCGACGTCGGTCGCCAGCACCATCACCTGCAGCGGGGACAGTCCATGCGACGCCAGCACGATGGCGTGCCCGGCAGCCATCGCCACGAGCAGCACGAGGGTCAGCATCGCCTTCGCTCCGGCGACCGCCAGTGGCTGCTGGCGATGCACACCCCAGAAGGTCGGACCGTCGACCGGGGGATCCTGCGTGACGGCGTAGGCCACCAGCGCAGCGGCCAGCATCGGCACGATCCACGCGATGGGGAAGAGGTCCTCGTGCAGCGAGGGCAGTACATCCAACCCACGAAAGATCGAGAGCGATAGAAGGCCGCACCACGCGGCGAGCGGCCAGCGCAACACGCGCATGTCCTTGGCCAGGATGCAAACGGCTTCGGACGGCAGCGTCATACGGCGAGCTCCAGTGGATAATGGGCGGGCGGCATGTCCGGGCGAGAGAGGTCGCGCAGCGTCGCGGCGGCGCCGGACCGTGCGCGGAGATCATCGAGGTTCCCCGTCAGATGCACGCGGCCCTCGTTCAGGACCACGACATCATCGACCAGCAGTTCCAGTTCGGCGAGTTCGTGCGACGCGATGAGTGTCGTGCGCGGCTGCGTGGTGTGCACCGACAGCATGCCATCGATCAGCGCCTCCTTGGTGCGGACGTCGAGACCGATGAAGGGTTCATCGAGCAGCAGCACGCGCGGCTGCGACGCCAATGCCGTGATCAGTTGCACCTTCATCTGCCCGCCGAACGACAACGTGTCGATGCGCTGCTGCTCGGCGAGCGCGAAGCGCTGCAACAAGGCACTCGCCGTCTCCGCGTCCCACCGCGCATGCCAGGCGGCGACATACCGCAGCAGCGACGCGACGGTGAAGCCCGCGGGTGGGACGGCGCGTCGCGACATCAGCATCACGCCGTCGGGCCGCGACGATGGCGATCCTGTCACCCGCACATCATCGACGCGCAGCGTTCCGCGTCGCGGCCTGCGCAGCCCGGCGATCAGTTCGAGGAGCGTGGACTTACCAGCGCCATTTGGGCCCAGCACGGCGAATGTGGAGCCGACCGGCACCGTGATCGAAATGGCATGCAGCACGTCGCGGGACGCAGTGAAGCAGAAGCTCACATCGGAACATTCGACGGCGTTCGCCACAGGTGTCGTCGCGTGACCGGTGGTGTTCATGATGTCGTGCATCGAGGGATTACGACGCGGCACGAGTGAGCCCGAAGAGGGAGGACCATTTGCTCTGGACGCCGTTGAGCACCTCGGCTTGGCTCAGGCCAAGGCGGCGTGCCTCGACCACGAGGCGCTCGACGTCTTCGTCCAGCAGGCGCTGACGGACAGCGTCAGACGCCCGGGGGGCTCGAGTCACCACGGTGCCGATGCCGGGCTTCACCTGCAGCAGGCCATCGCGCACCAGTTCCGCCACCACCTTGTGGGCGGTGTTGGTGTTCAGGCGCAGCGCCTGACTGAGTTCGCGCACGCTGGGGAAGGCAGCCGCCGGCCGCATGTCGCCAGCGAGGATGGCGCGGGTGGCAGCGAAGCAGACCTCGCGCCAGGGCGGCTCGCCGGGGCGGAAGGTGACGGAGAAGGGGAGTGTGGTGGCAGTCATCGGTGTCCCATGACGCGTGGGACACCCCAGCGTCACGGCAGGAGGCCTGATGCGCGGTCTACGTACCATCCGAAGGGGAGCGGTTGAATCGACGCGCGTTCAACGCGCTCATCAAGGCAGCGGTCGCCTTCAACGTCCCGTCCGGACTCGCCATTTCCGGCCACGAATTTCGCGAAGCGGGACGAGGCGTGCTCCATCAGGGATTACTGGTTCGAGTCGGCGTGCCGCTCTCGCATCGCGAGCACGCGCGTGTTGTCTCGCGCGGGGTCCGCGACGCGCTGATCCTGATCAGTCTCGACCTGCCACGACACCGGTTCAGCCGTACACGCATGTGCGATCGCCGCTACGCCGCGATCGCGACGTTGCTTCCACTGCGACGGGATTCGGTCGCCGCGTTTGGCGAAAAGTCGACCTGCCCGTGTGCCAGTCGCTCCTGCAATGCGTCGCTGCTCAACGGATGTGCGAACAGGTAGCCCTGCGCATACTCACATCCCATGCCGAGGAGGCATGCGCTCTGGCCAGTGTGTTCGACGCCCTCCGCCACCATGCTCATGCCGAGGGTCTGCCCGAGCGCCACGATCATGCGTGCCACGGCCGCACCCTGCGCCCCGAACGTGACGTGGTCGACGAAACCCTTGTCGATCTTCAGGATGTCGATCGGAAACTGTTGCAGACAGCGCAGCGACGAATACTCCGTGCCGAAGTCGTCGACGGCGAGCCGCACACCGACCTGCTTCAGTGCGTGCAACACGCTGAGCGCGGTTTCGGAATCGCGCATGAGCACACTTTCGGTGATCTCGAGCGTGAGTCGGTTGGCAGTCAGTCCGGACTGCGCGAGCGCGTCACGGACCTGCGCCAGCAAGGCGGGATGCAACAGTTGGCGCCACGACACATTGACGTTGATGCCGAGCGCCTTGCCGCCATATCCGGACGGCCATCGCGCCGCGGTACGACACGCCATGTCGAGCGCCCACTGCCCCAGTTCAACGATCGTACCGCTGTCTTCAGCCAGCGGAATGAAGCGCGCCGGGCTGATCGCTCCGCGCTCCGGATGCATCCATCGAAGGAGTGCCTCGGCGCCGACGATGTGCCCGCTCGACAGCTCAACGATCGGCTGATAGGCGATGCTCAGCTCACCGCGCTCCAGTGCAAAGCCGATATCCCGCTCCAACACGAGACGCTCTTCGGCAGCCGCCGCGCTCGCCGGATCGAAGACCGCGTGGCGTCCCTTCCCCTCGCTCTTGGCGCGATACATCGCGGCGTCGGCATTGCGAATCAGTTCCGATGCTGACGACGTCGGCTCGGCGAACGCGATTCCGACGCTGACGCCGACGCGAGCTTCACGTGGATGCGACGCACCGCCCACTTGAATTGGCGTCCTCAATGCGGCGGCAATGCGTTCGGCCACGACATACGCATCGGTGGCACACGCCACGTTCTCGAGCAGCACGGCAAATTCATCGCCACCGAAACGCGCTACAGTATCGGACCCACGTGTCGCGTTCAGCAGGCGCCGCGAGACAACGCGAAGGAGCTCGTCTCCTGCGTGGTGTCCGAACGAATCGTTGACGAGCTTGAAGTTGTCGAGATCGAGAAACAACACGGCGACGCGTGGATGGTTCATGGCATTGTCCGGACCCGTGCACGGTTGCTCATGCTGCCGTGCGAGTTGCGACAGCGCAACCTGTGAGCGATTCTCGAACAGCAGGCGATTACCAAGTCCGGTGAGCGAATCGTGCAGCGCCATCTTGCTTAATTCCACTTCCAGCCGGCGTCGTTGCTGAAAGCGCCAGAGCCGGTGCAGTGCAACGATCGCGACTATGACGACCGCCAGGCGAAACCACCAGGTGGCCCAGAACGGCGGTGTGATCGTGATTGCCAGCGTAGCTTCGTGCGCGGTCCAGGCCGCGTCGCCGTTGCGCGCACGCACCCGAAACAGATATTGGCCCGGCGCGAGGTTCGTGTATGACGCCGCGTGCTGCTCGCCGATCTCCTGCCATTCCGTATCGAACCCGTCGAGCCGATACGCGTAGCGCGTGCGTTCCGGCGCGCTGAAGTTGAGTGCAGCGAATTCGAATCCGAGCACGTTTTGCGCATGCGTCAGGCGCAATTCGGCCGTCTTCCAGAGCACCGTACGCAGCGGCGAATACTCCGCGCCGGGCGTGACGCGGCGATTGAAGAGGAGCAGATCGGTGAGCGTCACCGTCGGCAACTGCGGATCGTCGCGGAGTTGCGAAGGCTGGATGGCGTTGAATCCGTGATTGCCGCCGAAGTAGAGCGTGCCATCGCGCGCGCGAAACGCAGAGCGCATCACGAACTCGTTGCCCTGAAGGCCGTCGAGCCGCGTCAGGACGCGCGTGACGCGCGTCACGGGATCGAGCCGCATGATGCCGTGATCCGTACTTGCCCAGAGCATGCCAGCGCCGTCCATCGTGATGGCTTCGACTGTGGCGTTGGCAGGTCCATCGCCGACGCCGAAGTGCACGCGAGACCCTGTCGACAGATCGAGCCGGTCCAGGCCAGCCGCACCGCCGACCCACAGCACACCGGGTGCCTCTTCGTACAGTGCGTGTACCTGATTGCTCGCGATGCCCATCGTCGGCGACGCACCCTGCATCACGTGCGTCATCGCGCCTGTGTTCGGATCTACGAGGACGAGCCCGGCATCGCGCAACGCCACGGCGAGCGTACCGTCGGCCAGCTCCCGCAGCATCATCACGGACGACTCGACAAATCCGTCCGGCACGACGTAAATGCGTTTCGTGAAGTGACTGGTACGATTGTCGCGGCGCGCGATGAAACCGCTGTTCGTGCCGATCCAGAGTGCTCCCGCACGGGTCAGAAGCACCTCGTACACGTGGTCTTCCGGGATGTCGCTGTTCGCGCGCGTCTGCGCGGTGACACGCCTCGTTCGCGGGTCAAAGTGCACGAGTCCACCGCCCCACGTCGCCAACCAGAGCGTACCATCCGGATCCGGCGTTACGGCCAGCACGGCATCGACCGGCAATGCGGAGTTGCGCATCGTGTAGCGATCGAAATTTCCCGTGACCGGATCGAAGCGATTTACGCCACCGCCGTCGGTCGCGATCCACACGTGACCGGTCCGATCTTCGCCGAAGCCTGGCACCGCGCCGAAACTCAGTGTCGAGGGATTACCGCTCACGGGCTGAAACAGCTGAATTGCCGCGCTGTTGCGCATGGCGATGTCGATACCGCCGGAGAACGTCCCGACCCAGAGCAGGCCGCTCGCGTCCTGCGCCAGCGCCCAGATGGAGTTGGACCGGAGACTCATCGGGTCGTTCTCGTCGAATCTGTGATGCGAAATTGAGTCCGTTGCCAGGTCCAGATGGTCGACGCCCGCATTCTCCAGACCGAACCAGATGCCAGTCTTCGATCGATCCATCAGCAGCCGCGTGGTGCGGTTGCCGGCCAGCGAGCCGGGCGCAGCGGCGCGGTGGCGAAACCAGGTGCGTCTTCCCGTCCGCGAGTCGAGACGAACGATGCCATCATCCATCGTCGCCACCCAGAGACGTCCGCGCGCATCCTCGGTAATGTCACGCACGGCTTGCCCAGGCAATCCGTCGGAGGACCATCCGGTCGCGAGTAAGCCGGCGCGCGTACCAACCCACAGCTGCTGCGCGTGATCCTCGAACAGCGAGGTGACGAACGGTCGCACGATGGCTGGAGTGTCTTGCGACACGGCGATCGCGCGTGATGCGCCGGTCAGCCGGTCGAGCGCGAAGAGCCCCACGCTCGTGCCGACAAGCAGGCGGCCATCGTGATCCTCGAGCACACTGGTGACGATCGGTGGCGAGAGCGCGTCAAAGGCCGCGTGGCTGCCCGACGCGTTCTGCCTCGCCGCAGCCCGCGTGATGGCACCGACAGTATAGGTGACGAAGCCATCGAGGCGGGGGTCGTAGCGACTGAGCCCCGCGCCCGTGACCACCCAGAGCGTGCCGCTGCGATCTTCATACAATCGGTCGATCATCGCGGTCGGCAGCGCGTGCGCAGACCGATCGGGGGCGTAATTGCGGAAGCGATGGCCATCGTACCGGCTCAGGCCGCGCGCCGTCGCCACCCACATGAAGCCGTGTCGGTCTTGCAGGAGGTCGCTGACGAGAGAACTTGGCAGCCCATCATCAATGCCGAGGTGTCGGAATTGCAGCCGCTGAGCCGTCGCCGCTTCGGCGGCGCCGAGGCTGAGGATGGCGCCCAGGCTGAAGCGCAGCAGGATGCGTCTTGATATCCGCGAGGAGCGAATGATCGAGTACGAGTGCGGGAACTGCATCATGCCGGGAAGTCTCGGTTGCAACGCAGGATAGTTCAATCGGTGCGGAAACTGAGCGCGGCCCAATGCGACCGCCGCGTCGTGATCCGTCCCGTCCGGCTGCGCTACAATCGCTTGCCATCGGAGCGCGGAATGCGATATTGCTATATAGGGTCTATTGGACGCATCACGCACCATGTTTGCATCGCGACGCCGCTGGTTGCGTGGGCGCAGTCGTCCGCCGATGTGCCTGTCGGCTCACGTGTCGCAGAGACGCTCGCCCTGCGGTGCCATTGCGGTCAGCCTGAGTCGACGTGCAACACCCTCGTGATCACGGTATTCGGTGCGTATCCGATCCTCTGGTCGTCGCGGTCGGTCGGCGGGTGATAGGGCCGGTGCTCGTGCGCGAGAAGCGGACGGTGCAGTGAGTGCGCTATTGAGACTGTCAGTTTGGTCGCATTCAAAGATGATAGACAACAGACGCGCGCGACGTCTCGTCGGGAGCCAATGGGGTGACGTGATGACACACAACGAGATGAGTTTCGGGGGTGAATGTGCCCTTTGTGGCGCGGTCGTGGACACAGTGGCACCGGGTCTGACACGCGCGGAGAGTGCGTCGAGCATACCTTCGCTGGCGAGCCGCCGTCTCAGTGCGCGGGACACATCTTCCCCAGCGTTGCACGAGCTCGGTCCCGGTCGACGTCGACGATGCGCCGGTGTGTCGCGCAGCGCGGACCCGGTGCCCGCTGCCGATGTCTGTCGGCGACGAAACATTAGACTGCACGCATCATTCGGTATCCGTTCGCCACCGCGGTGCCGACGGCGACCATGCGCCGTCAGTGCGCAGCACACGTGCACCGCACGAGCCGGCTAACCTGCTTTACATTCCTCGCAGGTTGGCTGATTTTGGGCTCGGGATGATTCCATTCGGTGGCCGGTGTCACGTTGCGCTCGCACCGTGTCGCGCCCCGCGGTCGCATGATCAGGAGTTCAGAGATGGCGAGCGCCGCTGAAAACGTGGACGTCGCGACTGCCCGCCTCGCGCGGCACAACGTGCGCAGCACCGGACAGGGTACGCGAACCATCATGTTCGCCCACGGGTTCGGCTGCGACCAGGAGATGTGGCGATTCGTCGCCCCCGCGTTCGAGCGGGACTGGCGCATCGTCCTCTTCGATCATGCGGGGGCGGGGCCGACCGCGGCAGCAGCCTACGACGCGTCCCGTCACGCGACGCTGCGTGGGTATGCTGACGACGTCGTCGCCGTCGCGGAGGCCCTCGACCTGCACGATGCGGTGCTCGTCGGACACTCGGTGAGTGCCACCATCGCCATGCTCGCCGCGATCGCCGCGCCGACGCGATTCAGCCGCCTCGTCCTCATCGGCGCGACGCCCTGCTATCGCAACGATCCGCCGCGCTATCTGGGTGGGTTCGAGCGCGAGCAGCTCGATGGGCTGCTCGCGCTCATGGCGGAGAACTACACCGCGTGGGCCGATGCACTGGCACCGACCATGGTGGGCGGTACGGACGCGGACGACGCGGCCGGAGAGACGGCCCGTGCGCGTGCTGCCGAGTTGCGTGACAGCATCTGCCTGATGGCACCTGATGTCGCGCTGGCCTTCGCGCGCGCCACGTTCCTCGAGGATCATCGCTCCGCCGTGCCGCATGTGCCGGTGCCGTCGCTGATTCTGCAGTGCACGGCCGACGCCATCGTCCCGGCGACCGTCGGCGCATGGCTGGCCGAAAAGCTGCCGCAGTCCACGTTCCATCAGCTGGCAGCGACAGGTCACTGCCCGCACATGACGCATCCCGGTGAGACCATCGCCGCCATGCAGACGTACCTCGAAGGTTTCCTGACTGAGCCAGCTGTGGTGCAGCATACGGACGACGAGGCACGGCGCTCCGCCACCGCGACGCACACGCATGCTGCACACCCGCATGCCGCCACGGCATTGACGACGCCTGATGCAGCTTTGGCCAGTGTCGGAATCGATGAGCATGGCCCGTGTGCTCGGCTCTCCGTCGTGGATGGCGTCATCGTTCGCGTGAATGCCGCGGCCGAGCGACTGTTGGGTCGACCGTCCGACGCACTGGTTGGACAGAGCTTTGGCGGGTGTCTGACGCAGGTCAGTGTGCTGCTCTGGGAATCACAGTTTCTGCCGTTGCTCATGGTCCGTGGTGCCCTCGACGGCGTGTTCCTTGGCGCGTCGCTGCCGGGCGGTGAGGAAGTGCCGATGCTCGTCGCGGCGAGTCGTCAGAGCGATGAGGGACATGTCTGCGTCGAATTCGCGATGCTGGTGGCCCGCCAACGGGTCGCGTACGAACAGGCGCTCGAAGCGGCGCGCGACGCCGCTGAGACCGCGCGCCTGGAGGTCGTCGCCGCTCAGGCGGAGCGGCGCGAAGCCATCGCCGTGTTGGCGGGCGGCATCGCCCATAACTTCAACAACCTGCTGGCGGTGGTGAGTGGCCATGCAGAGGCGGCAATGGCACAGGTGACCGCGCTGCCGCAGGCGGTCGGCAGCGGCGTCCTGTCGGACCTGGAACAGCTGCAGCGTGCCGTCGGGCGTGCTGCCGGCGTCGTGCGCCAGTTGCTCGCGTTCAGCCGCCAGCAAGTGTTGGTTCCGGGATCCCTCGACGTCGGTGATGTCGTCCGCAGTGCGGAGTCGCTCCTCCGACCCATTCTCGAGACGCGGACCGCGTGGTCCGTGGTCGCGGACCCGCGCGTCGGGCAGGTCGTGGCTGACCGCGGGCAATTGGAGCAGGTGCTGCTGAATCTCGTGTTGAACGCCCGTGACGCCATTGCGGAGTCGGGTCGTCCGGGAGCCGTGACAATCCGTGTGGCGCCGTGGAGGGACGAGGTCGAGCCGTCAGATGGTCGGCACGACACACACGGTGGCAAGACACCGCATGTGTGGACGCGCGTGACCGTGACCGACACCGGTCAGGGCATGAGCGCCGACACCCTTGCCCACGCATGTGATCCTTTCTTCACGACAAAGGGCGTGGGCAAGGGCAGTGGATTGGGGCTTGCGATGGTGCATGGCATCGTGCGGCAGTCCGGTGGCCGCGTTGGCATCGAGAGCACGCCGGGCAGCGGGACGACGGTCACCATCGATCTCCCAGTAGTGCCGTTACCCGAGGCGCAGCACGTCGCCGGACACGATGATGAGGCGACGGACCGTCCCGCAGAGCACCAAGGCACGCTCAGTGACACGATCATGGCTGATACGGCGTGCGAAGCCACGCCAACGCGCGCACCTGTCGCATGGAGCGCACAGTCGGGCGGTGTGGAGCTTCGAGACATGGACAAGGATTATGCGCGTGCGCCGACGACGACAGCGACGAGCGCCGCCGATCCTGATGAGTCATCCGAGTGCCTGCTGTTGGTCGAGGACGACCCCGCGCTGCGTCGCCTTGCGGCGCGCATGCTGGAACATGCGGGATTCACGGTGCTCACATGTGAAGACGGCGATGCCGCGTGGCGCGCCTGGGAGGTACATCGGCCGTACATCCGCGGTGTCGTAAGCGACGTGCGAATGCCTGGGCGTGATGGGCATGCATTGCGTCGCGCCTTGCGGACGCAATCGCCCGCGCTGCCCATCGTGCTGATGTCGGGGTATGCGGAACAGCCGGTGTATGATGTCGGCATCATGGACATGTTCCTCGAAAAACCTTGCACCTCGACGCAGTTGCTTCAGGCGCTGGCCGCAATCGGCCTGCACCCCGTGACACGAAATTCCGAGTGAGCGAGCGAGCGAGCGAACCTGAATGTGCGGATTTCGGCTGAACTCGATCAGCCATTGCAGCTGACGCCGATCACCTGTTTCGGCTTAAGGCGATCACCCGTTTCGGTCCAGGCCTGCTGTGCCGCCGCCCAACTCGCGTCCGATCTCAGCGCAGCACTGGCACACACTCGCCGTGCAGGGGGCTGAGCGAAAAAGTCCGACCGACTGGCGCCAGACCGCTCGTCACCGAAGCGCGCGCATGTGCGTTGGCAGGACCAGCGTGAACGTGCTGCCTCTGCCGAGCACGCTCGTCGCCGTCACGTCCCCACCCATGCCGCGCGCCAGATCGCGACTGATGGCGAGACCGAGCCCGGCCCCCTCATGCGTGCGCGTCAGTGAGGAGTCGATCTGCACGAATGGGTCGAAGATGCGCGAGAGTTTGCGTTCCGGAATGCCGATGCCGGTGTCCATCACCGTCACGTGAATCGTCGCGTGCGCTTCGTCCTGCGCGCGCGTCCAGCCGAGGTCGACCTTGCCACCGGCGTCGGTGAACTTGATCGCGTTGGACAACAGGTTGAGCACGATCTGCTCGAGCTTCTCCGCGTCGGCCTGCACCATCGTCGTCGGGTCACCTTTCTGCCGGTGCAACGTGAGGTGACGTCCATCCGCCTGTGTCGACGTCAGCAGCTCGCACGTGGCCAGCACCTCATCGACCGCAACGTCCTCCACGTCGTACTGGACCGCGCCGGCCTCGAGATGCGACAGATTCAGCACGCCGTTGATCAAACCCAGCAACTGCTTCTGGCTTTTGCGAATCCGCGAAAGGTCCTGCGACTGCGCGTGCGTGACGGGGCCGCGGATTCCCAGCGCCATCAGTTCCGCGTAGCCATCGATGGCGTTGAGCGGGGTGCGAAGCTCGTGACTCATGACGGCGAGGAACTCACCCTTCGCGCGATCCGCGTCTTTGACCCTCTGCCGGAGGCGGACTTCGGTCTCGATGTCCATGTGCGTGCCGAACCACCCCGTCACCACACCGTGCACATCCCGTGCGGGGACGACACGCGTCAGGAACATGTGGAAGGCACCATCCGACGCGCGGAGCGGCAGCTGCATTTCGTACGGTTCACCACTGGCCAGCGCGCTGGTCCACCGCGTAAGCACGGTCGGCAGTACCGCCGGATCGTGAACGTGCTGCCACTCCGAGCCTTCCATGTCGGTTGCAGTGGTTCCGGTATACTCGTACCACCGCGCGTTGTACCAGGTGGTGTGGCCGTCTGCCCGGGCCATCCACGCCAGTACGGGGAGGGCATCGGCGAACGTTCGCAGTTGCGCCTCGCTCTCTTCGGCCAGGCGCTCCGCCAGCTCGCGGGCACGTTGCGCGCACACGTGATCCGTCACGTCCACGGCGCTCGCGATGACCGCGTCGACGTGTGCTCCTGCCTCGACGAGCCGTGCGTACGTGACGTCGAAGAATTTCTGTTGCGGCGCTGAGTCACGTGCGCCCGTCAGCGTCACCGGCAGGGCATAGTGCGTTAGCGGTTCACCGGTCAGGCGTACCTGTGTCATTTGGGCGTCATGATCGTGCGCACGCCCTTCGCGCAGTGCCCCGATCACCTGCTGGCCAACGTCAGCGCTCTCGAGGGTTGTCCCATCGTCGGTATCGCGGTGCAACTCGAACTGTCCGCTCGGCGCTCGGAGGACCGCCAGATACGTCTCTGGCTGCTCGAGGACGTCACGCAGGCGCCTGCGGTGTCTGCCGTGTGGTGGTGCGACGTCCCGCGCAAGCGCAACCTGCATTTGTCGATCAGCGACCCTAGCGTCCAAGGGCCGAATCGGTGTCGGGGCACCGCGCAGTTCGATCTCACGCTGCACCGAGACGGCCAACTCAACGAGCAGGTCGACTTCTGCGTCGGTCCAGATGCGCGGCACAGAATCGATCACGCACAAACTTCCGAGGGCCTGACCGTCGATGATGACCGGCACGCCAATGTACGACGCAATCCCGGGCATCGTGACGGTCGCACTGTCCCGAGAGCGCGAGTCTGCGCGCGTGTCGGGAATGACGAGCGGTGTGCGCGCGTGAATGACGTATTGACACAACGTGATTCCGCTCGTTTCCCGCACGCCACCCAGAACGCCCGGCTCGTCGCAGGCAGAGACATGCACGT
Organism: Gemmatimonadaceae bacterium; assembly: GCA_043788935.1. Taxonomy (GTDB): domain Bacteria; phylum Gemmatimonadota; class Gemmatimonadetes; order Gemmatimonadales; family Gemmatimonadaceae; genus JACMLX01. The sequence continues at coordinate 17,421 of JAYWIJ010000049.1, forward strand.
CTCGCGTTTCGTCGACGAACGACAGAAAGGCCGCCGGTACCTTGAGCAGGAGGACGGCGACGCGCGTCAGGCGATCAAAGACCAGTTCCGCAGCGCTGTCCAGCACTCCGCTCGTCCGCAGCACGTGAAGCCGGTCTGGATCGCATCTGGTCACCTGTAAGGGCAACGCAAGTGACGGAAAGTGATCAACACCGACTGCGATGCGTGACTGCGCTGCGGAGGCCGTGCACTGCGATTCATTCATGCCGATTACGTCGAGGGCCAGATGGCCCCGGCAGCCGAGCGACTGTCGGGATCGTACACGTGCACGTCTGACACAGAGCAAACTCGACGGTGCAGTCACGAGCCCAATCAGTTCAACAGTTAACGATGTGCAATCTCTGGGCCATTCA
>JAYWIJ010000050.1:0-4622 GCA_043788935.1 Gemmatimonadaceae bacterium
ACCGGGCGGCTCGGCAACGGGCTCTCGATCGGTCTGATCGATGCCGTCACGAACCGGATGGAGGGCACTGAGGGTCGCACGATCGAGCCGATGACGAACTACGGCGTCGTGCGCCTGCAGCAGGACCTGCGCGGCGGCAACTCGGGCGTGGGGCTGATTCTCACGAATACCGCACGGCGGCTCGACTCCTGGACCACCGACGTGCTGCGTGAGAATGCGTGGACGGGCGGTCTGGATGCGCGGCACCGCTTCGGCGGCAACCGGTTCCAGGTGTCGGCGCAGCTCGCAGGCAGCCGCGTCAGTGGATCGGCCGCGGCGATCGCCGCCACGCAACGCTCCAACGTGCACCTGTACCAGCGCAGTGACGCGGAGCACGTTACGTACGACAGCACGCGCACCGCACTGTCGGGCATGCTGGCGCAGATGTCTCTCGACAAGCAGGGCGGCGGCATCACGCGCTTCAATGCCAGCACGTGGTACATGACGCCGGGATTCGAGATCAACGATCTCGGCTTCCGCACGCGCAGTGACGAAGCGGGCGCCTCACTCTGGTTCGCGCTCCGTCCGACGAAGCCGTTCGGGATCATGCGCCGTGGACAACTGAACTTCAATGCGTTCGGCGTGACGAACACCAGCGGACTGGTGCTCTCGAACGGCGGCAACATCAACGCGAACGGACAGTTCACGAATTTCTGGAATGCCTACAGCGGGGTCGGCATCAACAACGTCGTGCCGACGTACTCCGATCGTGATGCGCGCGGCGGTCCTGCCCTGCGTCTCCCGCGTCGTCTGCAGATGTGGATGGGTACCGATGGCGACAGCCGCAACGCGTTCGCGCCGAGTCTCAACTTCTTCGGCGGACGACGCACCGATGGACTCGGCAGCAACTGGGATGTCGGCGTCGGTGGCAACCTGCGCCTCGGGTCACAGCTGAATGGCAGCATCCGCTTTGGCTATGGCCGCAACATCGATGATCAGCAGTGGCTCGGAAACTTCACCGACGATGCCGTTACCTCACACACGTTCGCCAGACTGTACCAGGCCACCAGCTCGGTGACGATGCGCGTGAACTACACGATCACGCCGCGGCTCAGTTTCGAGAGCTATCTGCAGCCGTTCGTGAGCACGGGGTCGTACACGAACTGGCGCGCGATTGCGAACGGACGGTCTGCCGACGTATCGACTCGCTTCCGGCCGTACACCACGCGCGGTACACCGGAAGGATTTCGCTTCGGTCAGCTGCGAACGAATAACGTGGTGCGCTGGGAATACCGACCTGGTTCGGTGCTGTTCTTCGTGTGGACGCAGGGACGAGACACCTTCACCGACGATCCCGGGCTGGGCGGCGTGCAGCCGGGCTTCGATGCACTGCTCACCGAGCGCCCGAAGAACGTGTTCCTCGTGAAGGCGAGCTACTGGCTTGGACGCTGATGTGCGGCCTGGCGCATCTGCTGCGTCAGGCCAGTTCGACGAGGACCGCGCCCTTCTGGACGGCCGTGCCCACGACGACGCGCACGGCCGTCACCGTTCCCGGACCTGTCGCACGCAGTTCGTTCTCCATTTTCATCGCCTCCATCGCGATGAGTCCCTGCCCCGCGACGACGGTATCGCCCACCGCCACGGACACACGCACGATCATGCCGGGCATCGGGGCCACCAGCGGCGCGGGTCCGGTGGTGCCGCCCGTCGCCACGGCGAGATCGCGAATGGCACTCGCGCGCGCATCGAGCGCCTCGATTTCGTAGCGATGTGCACCGAGACCAAGTGTGTACATCCCGCGCGTGGCACCACGTCGCGCGAGCACGCGATGCACCGTGTCGCCGATCCGCACCTGACGCACCGGCGAGTTCGGCACATCCAGCAACGACGCGCTGATGGTCTCGCCGGCGTAGGTCACGCCATCAGGACCGACCTCCACTTGGTGACGCTCGCCCAGTACCTCCACGACGTACTTCATGCCGGGTCCTCCCGGTCGATGGTGCAGACCGTCTCGACATGCGACGTCTGCGGGAACATATCGAACGCCTGCACCGCAGTGACTCTCCAACCGGCACCGAGGCGTGCCACATCCCGCGCCAGCGTCGCAGGATCACAGCTGACATACACCACGCGCGTCACGCCTGACGTGGCCGCGGCGATGAGCTGCGGCACGACCGCGTCCACACCTGCACGCGGCGGGTTGAGCACCACCACCGCTGCCGGCAATCCATGCGGCAACAGGTGCTCCACGCGTCCATTCAGCACACGCGACAGCGGATCGTCGCGCAGCGCAGCACCCGCAACGGCGGACGCATCGGCATCGAGCTCGATGGCCGTCACGCGACGTCCGGGACGCAGCAACCGTGCGGCCAGCGCACCACTGCCGGCGTACGCATCGACGACGGCGTCAGGGTTCACGGCCTCCACCTGCGTGATGACATGGCTCCGGAGCATCTCGGCCACGGCGGGATTCACCTGCGCGAAGCTGGCGCCCGCCTCCTGCACGGTGCGGCGGTCGAAGCGCAGCGACCGCACTTCGTCGTCACGGATCCACCAGATCGCATGCAGCGCTGGCACGGCCGCCACCAGCGTATCGATGGGGTTCTGCTTCCACTGCGATCCGCCTTCAACCGTGAGCGCGAGTCCACCGGCGTTCAGCAGGCGCAGCGTGACGCGGAGTTCAGCCGCGCGCGGAAAATTCTCCGCCGAAGCGAGCACCTGCCGCCACCCCTCCATCACCTCGGGCATTGCGATCAGGCACGTCTTGAGCTCGAAGAGTGCAGCCGGATCGCCGGCGACGTGCATGCCCGCCATCCAGCCGTTCGGACGGAGGCGATCACGCTTGAGCGCCAGCGTGAGCGCGTTCCGGTACCCCCACGGTGACGGACTGGCGGTGACTTTCACCGTGTCCACCTGCTGCTTGCCGATGCGGGTCAGCGCGTCGCGGATCAGGTCACCCTTGATCGCAAGCTGCGCGTCGTACTTCAACCCCTGCAGCTGGCAACCACCACAGCGATCGCCTTCGTAATGCGGACATGGCGCGGGCTCGCGATCACCCGAACTGGTGACGATGTCGAGAATCCGGCCACGCGCAAAGGTGCGCTGTCGCTGCAATGCCACCGTCACGACGTCGCCCGGGACGGCACGCGGGACGAACACCACCATGCCATCGTGCCGTGCGACGCCATCGCCACCGGCGGCGATCCGCTCGATCGTCACTGTCGCCGAGTCGTTCATGTGCGCAGTCCGTCGAGTCGTGCGGCGCGCCGCCAGGCAGAGCCGGAGTCACTCGCTGGTGACGCTGCTGCAACGGGCTTCACGGCGGTGCGGTCCCGCTCGGCCATGAGGGCCGCGGCGATGACGGCCGCACGTACTTCGTCGGCCGATGGTCTCAACGCGCTCAATTCGGGCAACTTCGCTTCCAGCCATTGAATGGTGATGTCGCCGCGGCGGAACTCGTCGTCCGCCATCATGCGCAGGTGAAATTCCCGCGACGTTTCGACGCCTTCGATCTGCAGTTCGAGCAGCGCGCGCTCCATCCGCGTGATCGCCGCGTCGCGCGTTGCTGCATGCACGATGAGCTTCGCCAGCATCGGATCGTAGAAGAGCCCTACGTCACTTCCGAGTTCGATCCCGCCGTCCCAGCGCACGCCGGGGCCCGACGGCACCTGCAGGTAACTGATTCGACCAGTGGACGGGAGAAATCCATTCTGGAAATCTTCCGACGTGATGCGGCACTCCATCGCCCAGCCGCGCGGCACGATCAGTTCCTGGCGATACGGCAACTTCTCGCCCGACGCGATCCGGATCTGCCACTGCACGAGGTCGATGCCCGTCACGAGTTCCGTGACGGGATGCTCGACCTGAATACGCGTGTTCATCTCGAGGAAATAGTAGTTCCCGTGGCGATCGAGCAGAAACTCGCACGTCCCCGCATTCACATAACCAGCGGCCTTCGCCGCCGCGACTGCCGTGGCACCCATGCGCGCTCGCAACGATTCCGACACGGCGATGCTCGGCGCTTCCTCGATCATCTTCTGGTGGCGACGCTGCACCGAGCACTCCCGTTCGCCGAGGTGCAGCATGGTGCCGTGCATGTCGCCGAGTACCTGAATTTCGACGTGTCGCGGCCCCTCGATGTACTTCTCAACGTAGACCGCGTCGTCACCGAAGGCATTCTGGGCCTCACGCTGCGCCGCGGCGAGGGCGCCGGGCAGTTCGTCGGCATTGCGCACGACGCGCATGCCCTTGCCGCCTCCGCCGGCGGCCGCCTTGAGCAACACCGGAAATCCGAATTCCGCTGCAACGTCGAGTGCCTCGCTGGCGTCGCGCAGCGCGGTGGTGGTGCCGGGAACGACGGGCACGCCGGCGGCGACGGCAAGGGTGCGCGCGGCAGTCTTTGATCCGAGCGCTGCGATGGCTTCGGCCGGTGGACCTACCCAGATCAACCCTGCGTCGCGCACGGCTCGTGCAAACCACTCACGCTCCGAAAGGAATCCATAGCCGGGATGGATCGCTTCGGCGCCGGTCCGCTGAGCGGCCTCGATGATGCGGTCACCGAGGAGGTAGCTCTGCGCGGCAGGTGCCGGTCCGATGCGAACGGCTTCGTCAGCCTCGCGCACATGCGGCGCGGTGGCATCGGC
>JAYWIJ010000051.1:0-4613 GCA_043788935.1 Gemmatimonadaceae bacterium
ACAGTTGGCAACTATCCGGGCATCGAGGCGCGCGTGTACGGCAGCAAGGGTGCGCTGATCTGCCGGCTGGTGGAGGAGAACGGCATCTGCGAGGTGCTGAAGGCCGCCACCGGTGATCAGGTGGAGTTCCGCGAACTCACCATCCCGGAACGCTTCTATCCGCCCGGCGGCAATCGTGAGGAGTCGTGGCGCTCGCTGTTCTACGCGAACCTGGTCAGCTCATTCGTCTCCGAAATCCTCAGCGACGGCCCGGAGAACGAGGGCAGTTTCGAGGATGGAGCACACGTGCAGGAGCTGATCAACGCCGTCGAGAAGTCGTTTCGCGAACGGCGCTGGGTGTCGATTCCGCTGGAGCCGGGAGCGTCCGCCTGAGCAACGCGCTGGATCGATACCTGGCGCAGTACCATTACCGTCACCCGGTGAACGCCACGTTCACCGGTCTGCATGTGCTGGACGACCGTCTGCCCGACTGGTCGCCCGAGGGTCTGGCTGCGGACGCCGACGAGATGCGTCGCATCCGGTCGGCACTCGACGACAGCCGTGATCCGACGGTGACGCAGCTGCGCACGAAGCCGCTGCAGCTCGACGCTGAGCTGGCGCGCGCCAATCTCGACGTGCGACTGGCCGAGTACGACAGCGGATTCTTTCACGCCCGCAATCCCGCACTCTGGACCGGCGAGGCGATCTTCGGCGTCGTGGCACTGATGATCCGCGACTTCGCGCCGGCCGTGGAGCGGCTGCCGGCGATCGAGGCGCGGCTGCGCGCCATCCCGCGCTTCTTCGCGGCGCTTCCACGCACGATCACGGCGGTGCCACAGCCGTGGATTCCGCGGGCCGCTCGCGAGTGTGCCGCCGCCGATGGCCTCTTCGACCGTGGACTGCGGCACTGGCTCGGCGCGCATTCGATCGACGACGATGCCGCCGCTGGCGTGCTGCACGCTGCAGCCGAGGCCCGCGAGTCATTCGCCGAGGTCGCGGCTTGGCTCGCGAAACTGCCGATCATTCCGGATGCGCGCGTGGCGGTGGGCGAAGCGATGTTCACGCTGCTGCTGCAGCGCGGCCATTTCTGCGACCAATCGCCGCAGACCCTGCTCGACCGCGCTCTCGCCGAGCTGCCCGTTGAGCAGGCGAAGCTCGCCAGCATGGTGGCGGAGCACGGTGGAAGCTGGAGCGAAGTGCAGGCGGCCATGGCCGCCGATCATCCGTCGGTGGACGAGTACATGGCAACCTTCCAGCGGCGCTGGGATGACTGCCGTCGCATTGCGCTGCAGCATGATGCCGTGACATGGGAGCCGTGGCCGATCCGCTACGTCCCGATTCCAGCATGGGCACAGGAGTTCGCGCCGAGCCTGTACTGGCTGTTCTATCGCTCGCCGGCTCCCTTCGACCCGTACACGATCTACGAATACGTCGTCACGCCGATTGACGACACGCTCACGCCCGACGATGCGGAGAAGCGGCTGCGGGCGTGGAACCACAGCACCATCACGCTGAATCATGTGGTGCATCACGGCGCAGTGGGGCATCATGTGCAGAACTGGCATGCGCGCTACCGCTCCACCTCCCGCATCGGACGCATCGCCGCCACCGACAGCGCCAGCCGCATCGCTATGTTCCTGGGCGGCTCGATGGCGGAGGGTTGGGCGTGCTACGCCACGCAGCTGATGGAAGAGCTGGGCATGTGTACCCCGCTCGAGGTGATTTCGGAGCAACACACCCGCGTACGGATGCTGGCGCGCGCGATCGTGGACATCCGCCTGCATCTGGGCCTCATCACCTTCGATGACGCGGTGCAGTTCTATCAGGAGATCGTCGGCATGCCGGTGGACGTGGCGACGGCCGAGACGACAAAAAACTCGATGTTTCCCTGCACCGCCATCATGTACTGGCTCGGCACCGGCACCATTCTCGACTTGCGCGAGCGCATGCGTGCAGCGCAGGGCGATGCGTTCTCGATGCGGGCGTTCCACGACGAGTTGCTCAGCCGAGGCGCCATTCCGGTGCGCCTCGCTGCCACTCTGATGACGGAGTCGATCGCGTGAAGCGGCTTGTGCACGGCACGATGGCGCTCGCAGCCCTGGCGCTCGCAGCCTGCGGAGGCCAGGAGGGTGCGAAGCCCGCCGCCGCAGGTGGCGCGACGAGCCTGCTCACCATCGGCTACGATCGTGAGCCCGACACGATGAACCGCTACGCCACGCACATCCTCGAGGACATCGAGTCATGCGTGGTGGAAGGGCTGGTCACGAACGACGAGAAGCTCAACATCGTCCCGGTGCTCGCGCTCGAGGTGCCGACCACCGGGAATGGCGGCGTGACGCTGCGTGCGGATGGCGGCATGGACGTGACGTGGAAGCTGCGACCGGGCGTGAAGTGGCACGACGGTGTGACGCACACCTCGGCCGACGTGAAGTTCACCGTCGATGCGATCAACAAGGGTGACTGGAAGCCGGAGAGCGTCGACGGGTTCGATCGCATCAGCTCCGTGGACACGCCTGACTCGCTGACGGCCGTGGTGCACTACCGCGAAGTGTATGCGCCATACCGTCTGCAGTTCGTGCGCGGTACGCTGCCGAAGCACATCCTCGACGGCAAGAGCATCGACGCGGCCACCGACTACAACCGCAAGCCGCTCGGCACCGGACCGTACCGCGTGGTGGAGTGGAAGACCGGCGAGTACATCCTGCTCGAAGGTGTTCCGAACTACTGGCGTGGCGCGGAGTTTCCGAAGATCAAGCGGCTGTTGTTCCGGTTTCTGCAGAACACCACCACACGAATCAACCAGCTGAAGTCGGGCGAGGTGCAGATGGTGGCGCTGGTGCCATGGGACAAGGTGCGCGAGTTGCGCGGCAATGCGGCCATCCGGCTGAATACCGTGGTGGGCAACGGCTACGAGCATGTCACGCTCAACCAGAAGCACTTCACGCCGTTCGCCGACGTGGTGGTGCGCCGCGCCATGGCCCACGCCATCGACCGCAATCTGATCGTCAACACGCTGCTCGACAGCCTCGTGACGGTGGTGAACGGCCCCATTCAGCCACTGTCGCGGGCGTACGAGCCGAACGTCACCGCCTACGCATACGACGCGGCGCGTGCTCGCGCCCTGCTCGATTCGGCAGGATGGGTGGCGGGCGCCGACGGCATCCGTGCGAAGGCCGGACAGCGTCTGGCATTCACGCTGATCACGCAGTCGGGTTTCGCGATCCGCGAGAATGTGTCGCAGGCGCTGCAGAAGCAGTTCCGCGATGTCGGCATCGACGCCTCGGTGCGCCTGATCGACGGCACCTCGATCAGCAGCATCTGGTTCAAGGGCGACTTCGACGCGATGCTGCACTGGTGGCAGTCGGGCGCCGACCCGGAGCTGACGCTGTTCTTCGCAGCCGATCGCATGCCACCGGCTGGACGCAACATCAACTACTTCAAGGACGACTCGATCACGGCCATGCTGTACGCCAGTGATCGCACCGCCGACGAAGCAAAGCGCGTCGAGCTGCTCAAGGCGGCACAGCGCCGCCTCTCCACGCTCGTCCCCGAACTGCCGCTCTACAACACGTCCAAGGTGGACGCCGTGCCAGCCAATCTCACCGGCTTCACCGGCAATCCCACCAATGCGGGACCGTTCTGGAACGTCTGGCAGTGGCAACTGACGCCGAAGTGATCGTCGGCGTGTTGAACGCATGACGCGACGTCGATCGTGATCCGCTTCGTACTCCGACGCGTGGCGCAGAGCATCCCATTGCTCCTCGTCATCTCGCTGCTGGTCTTCGCGCTGATCCACGCGGCGCCGGGAGGGCCGCTTTCGACGTATCTCGAAAACCCGAACGTTCGCCCCGAAGACATCGAACGCCTGAAGAAGGCGATGGGCCTCGATCGTCCGCTGGGCATCCAGTACCTGTCGTGGCTCGGCGCATTCGTGCGCGGCGACTGGGGCTTCAGCTACGCCGATGGTCGCCCCGTGCTGGACCGGCTGCTGGAGCGCGTGCCGGCCACGCTGGAGCTGATCGGCGTCGCCTGCGTCATGGCCCTCATCGCAGCACTGCCCGCGGGCATCTATTCCGCCGTCAGCCGCCGCTTCGATCGCGTGAGTTCCGTGATCGCGGTGGCGGGCATTTCGTTGCCGGTGTTCTGGTTCGGCCTGCTGCTGCAACTCGTCTTCGCCGGCGCGCTCGGCTGGCTGCCGTCGTCGGGACGCACGTCGTTCGACGGCGGAAATTTCACCGATCGCGTCACACATCTCATCCTGCCAGCGACGGTGCTGGCAGCCGCATTGTCGGCCGCGTGGTCGCGGTATCTGCGCCGCACCATGCGTGACACGGTGGCACGTCCGTTCATGCGCGCCGCACGCTCGCGCGGTCTCACTGAGCGCACGCTGCTGCTGCGGCACGCGCTACCGAATGCACTCCCCACCTTCGTCACGGTCGTATTGCTCGACGTCTCGATGATGGCGTCGGGTGCGGTGGTGACGGAGAGCATCTTCGCATGGCCCGGTATCGGCAGTCTCTTCACCGAAGCACTCGGCAAGCGCGATTACGCGGTGCTGATGGCGTTCCTGATGTGTGGTTCGGTGGCGGTGATGGTTCTCAACCTCGTCGCTGACCTGGCCGTGCATGCGCTCG
>JAYWIJ010000052.1:0-17352 GCA_043788935.1 Gemmatimonadaceae bacterium
AAGAGGCGGCAGGAGACGGGATGGAAAATGGACTCGACGCGTCCGCACGCCGTCTCGCATGGATTGCGCGCGGGTCCGGAGCTCTCGCTGGTATCGCTGCTGATCCAGGACCGACGGTGGACGCGTGAGGCGTCGGAGCAGGTGAACGCCGACCTCTTCGAGGAACCGCGATTACGGGCGATCTACGACGCGCTGCTCAGTCTCGGCTCCGAAGAATCGCTGGACACGGTGGACCTCGTGCTCGTCAACGAGGCGCCGTTCGCTGTCGAGACGTTCCGGGACATCATCGCGCGTATCAGTGAGCTCACACCTGCAACGGGCCCGCAGCTGCTCGAGGGTGCAGTGCGGCAGTTCCGCGTGCGCTCACTGGATCGCACGCTGCGCGACCTCGATGGCCTCATCCGGGAGACCACCGACGAGGCACGTCGCGAGTTGGAGACCGAGCGTGAGGCGCTGCGGCAGGAACGCCGTGCGCTCCTCGCCCAGCGTTTTCGCACCTGATGCACTGCTTTGGCTGATCGTGCAGCAATTCGCATTGTTCGGCCTGTGCGTGATCGGTAGTTTGCGCGCATGAGCGCCACACCGTCACGCGTCCGTCCTCCCTCCCGCTGGATCGCACCGCCCGCCGTGGATGCGGCGGACGTGGTGCGCCTGCGCGACGCGTTGAAGTTGCCGCCGGTGGTGTGCCAGCTGCTGGCGCAGCGCGGATACACCGATGTCGAAGGTGCCAAGAACTTCCTCCGTCCGAAGATGGAGCACGTCGGCAGCCCGTACGACCTGCTCGGCATGACCGAAGCCGTCGAGCGACTCGTGCGTGCCGTGCGCGCGGGCGAGACGATCATGGTGCACGGCGACTACGACGTGGACGGAATGTGCAGCACGGCGCTGCTCACGCGTGCGCTGCGTCAGATCGGCGGCAACGTGGTTCCGTTCATCCCGCACCGGCTCAGCGACGGGTACGATCTGACCGATGCCGGCGTCAAATACGCACTGGAACAGAAGGCGCGCGTCGTGCTTACCGCCGATTGCGGCACCAGCGCGCTGCCAGCCATCACGGCGCTGTGCGAAGCCGACGTGGACGTGATCGTCAGCGATCACCATCTGCCCGGCGGACCGCTGCCGTCATGCGTGGCCATCCTCAACCCGAAGCAACCCGACTGCCCCTCACCCGACAAGGATTTCGCCGCCGTCGGCATCGCGTTCAAGCTCGCACTCGCCGTCACGCGAGCCATGAATGGCAATGACAACTTCGTGTACGGCCTGCTCGATCTGGTGGCGCTCGCGACGGTCGCCGATCTGGCACCGCTGCGCGGCGAAAATCGCGTCTTCGTGCGCTTCGGGCTGAAGGTGATGGCAGAGACGCGCAATCCCGGACTGCGCGCGTTGATCCGTGCGTCAGGTCTCGAAGGCAAGCCGCTCACGGCAGGTCGCATCGGCTTCATCCTCGGTCCGCGACTGAACGCCGTCGGTCGCCTCGGCAATGCCATGCGCGGCGTGGAATTGCTGCTCACCGACGACCAGGGTGAGGCCAACGAGATCGCGCGCGATCTCGAGGAGATGAATCAGCAGCGACAGTCGCTGGATCGTGTCACGCTCGATGAGGCGATGCGCATGCTGGACGACATCGATCTCGATGCGACCTATGGCATCGTGCTCGCGAAGCAGGGATGGCACGCCGGCGTGATCGGCATCGTCGCGTCGCGTCTCGTCGAGCAGGTGTCGCGCCCGGTCGTCATGGTCGCGCTCGATGGCGAGACGGGCAAGGGCAGTGGGCGCTCCATCAGCGCCTTCGACCTGCACGCGGGTCTGTCGGAGTGCCGACAGCATCTGGTGCGATTCGGCGGGCACCGCGCGGCGGCGGGGCTGACCGTGCAGGCGGACCTGGTGCCGAGGTTGCAGGAGACTTTCAACGAAGTCGCGTGCCGCACGCTCACCGCCGATCATCTCGTGCCCGAGCAGCGCATCGATCTCGAGGTGAGCGCGGACGATCTCACCGACGAACTCGAGAAGATGCTGCAGTACTTCGAGCCACATGGACTCGGCAATCCGACGCCGATCCTCGCCATGCGTTCGGCGATCGTGGACTCGGCGCCGCGAAAGCTCGGCAGCAGCACAGGAATTCGCACCGGCTTCCGGACGGCGCGCGGCCCGGTGCCGGCCATCGCATGGCGTCTCGACGATGCGCTGCGGACACACCTTCGGCCCGACGCGCAGGTCGACATCGCATTCCGGCTCGACCGTGACGACTTTAAAGGTGCCGACCGGCTCCAGCTCAACCTGCTCGACGTGAAGGGCTGAGCATGCGCATCATCGGCGGCAGTTGGCGCGGCCGGCAGATCGGCGTTCCACCGGGCGACGCGGTGCGCCCTACCGGGGATCGCGTGCGCGAGGCCTGGTTCAGCATCATCCAGTTCGATGTGCCGCAGGCCACCGTGGTCGATCTCTGCGCCGGATCGGGTGCGCTCGGCATCGAGGCGCTGAGTCGAGGCGCGTCCCACGTGACTTTCGTCGATGCGTCAGCCAAGGCGCTTGCGATCGTGCAGAAGAACCTGACCACACTTGGCGCCAGTCCGTCCACCTACACGCTGCACAAGGGCGACGCCGACACGTTCGTGGCCGCGCTGCCTGCGCACGCGTTCTCCCTCGGTTTCGCCGACCCGCCGTATGCCACGACGGTGGCGGCGGACCTGAGCGCCGCATGGAAGCGCGTGCCGTTCGCCAGGGTCTTCGGCATCGAGCACCCGTCGTCGGTGGACCTGGGTGATGGGGGGGATCGCCGTCGGTACGGGATCACCGCCATTAGCTTTTATCGCGGATGACCTCGCAGTGACGTGCATGCCCCCGCGGACCGGAGCCGTCTCCCCATGAGTCGCATTGCGCTGTACGCCGGCAGCTTCGACCCGGTCACCCGTGGTCACCTCGACCTCATGCGACGAAGCCTGCACTTCGTCGACACGCTCGTCGTCGCCGTCGCCACGAATCCAAAGAAGACGTCGCTGTTCAGTGCCGACGAGCGCGTGCGTTTCATCCTCGGTGCCACGGACGACGAGCCGCGCATCGAGGTGCGCGGATTCGACGGACTGCTCGTGGATCTCGCGCACGAGGTGGGCGCTTCGATGCTCATCCGCGGACTGCGCGCCGTCAGCGACTTCGAGTACGAGTTCCAGATGGCGTTGATGAACCGTCATCTCGCCGCCGATCTGGAAACGGTGTTCATGGTGCCCTCGCTCGATACCACCTACATCTCGAGTTCGATGGTGCGCGAAGTGGCGCGCTTCGGTGGAGACGTCAGCGACCTCACGCATCCTACCGTGGTCGAAGCCTTGCACGCCAAGTTCCGCTACACACAGCGGTGAGCGCCTTTCTTGAACGCCTGCATGCGCGAGCGGCCGAGCGCTGTCCGCGCATCGTGTTCGCGGAAGGCACCGATGCGCGCACACTCGAGGCCATCGGCGAGATCTCGAGCAAGCGCATCGCACAGCCTCTGGTGATCGTGCCTGATGTGACGTGCGTCGCTGCCGTGCGCGCGGTGGGCGGCACGGCCATCGTGCCGAGCGAGAGCGCGCATCTTCCGGCTGTGCAGGCCTGCCTCGCATCATGGGCGCGCGAGCGTTCGCGAAGCGAGGACGAAGCGATCGCACAGGCCGCCGCGCCACTCGCCTTCGCCAATGCACTGGTCGCGACGGGGCGTGCGGATGCCTGCGTGGCCGGTGCGGTGCATACCACCGCGGATGTGCTGCGCTGGGCGCTGCGCCTGATCGGTGCCGAAGGTGCGAGCCGGAGCGTGTCGGGCGCCTTCTACATGGTGGCACCGGAGCACGGCGCTGCGTGGCCGCACGAAGTGCTGACCTTCAGTGACTGCGGCGTGATCCCTGAACCGAGCGTCGAACAATTGTCGGATATCGCGATTGCAGCAGCCACCGATCGCGTGCGCATCGTTGGAGACGAACCGAAGATCGCGTTTCTCAGCTTCAGCACGCGAGGCAGCGCCGAGTCGGCTGATGTGTTGCGCGTACGACAGGCCGTGGCCCTGACGCGCGCACGTCGGCCCGATCTGTGGGTGGACGGTGAACTGCAGGCTGACGCGGCGCTCGACGCACTCGTCGGTGCACGCAAAGCGCCTGGCAGCGCCGTGGCCGGTAAGGCCAACGTGCTGATCTTTCCTTCGCTCGATGCCGGCAACATCGCGTACAAGCTGGTCCAGTACCTGAGCGGCGCGACGGCGATCGGTCCGGTGGTACAGGGGCTGCGCAAGCCGTCGCTCGATCTGTCACGTGGTGCATCGTCAGCCGACATCGTGCATGCCGCCGCGATCGCCGCATTGCAGTGTGCGTCATGAGCGATGATTCCCGTTCTCCGCGACTGCCGCCACCGCGCAAGCGACTCGGTCAGCACTTCCTGACCGACACGCGCGTCCTCGACCGCATCGCCGACGCGCTGAGCATCACGAAGCAGGACACCGTCATCGAAATCGGCCCGGGGCGCGGTGCACTCACCGACCGGCTCGCGGAGCGCGCGGGTCGGCTGATCACGATCGAAGTCGACAAGCTGCTGATCCCGATTCTGCGCGCACGCTATGCGACGCAGCCGCACGTCAGCGTGATCGAGTCGGATGTGCAGCAGCTCGATCTTGGCGAGGTGGCGGGCGGACCATACCTGCTGGCCGGCAACGTGCCGTACTACATCACTACGCCGATCATCTTCCACGCCATGACGCGCCCTCGCCCCGAGCGCGCGGTGTTTCTGGTGCAGAAGGAAGTGGCGGATCGCGCGGTGGCACCGCCGAATGCAGACGAATACGGCGCGCTGTCGGTAAACCTGCAGGCGCTGGCCACCGTGACGTTGCGCGGCATCGTCAAGCCGACCGCCTTCAACCCGCCGCCGTCGGTGGACTCGGCGATTCTGCACATCACGCCGCGCGCGGATCCCGTCATCGAGGAGCACGAGGAAAACGCGTTCCGCAAGCTCGTCATCGCGAGCTTCGGGTTACGCCGCAAGCAACTCCGTCGCGTGGTGCGCACGGTGCGCGGGCTGACCGCCGAGCAGGCCGACGTTGCACTGGGCACGGCCGGCCTGAATCCCGAGGCGCGTCCGGAGACGCTGTCAGCAGCGCAGTTCGCCGCCCTGCTGCGTGCACTGCCCGCCGTCGGCAGCGCCTGAGCCGTCTAGGCCTGCTCGCGGTGTACGAGAGCGTAGGCCAATCCTTCGAGCTCGAGCGCCATGTTCACTGACTTGACGGTGACCGACGACGGCACGTGAATCGGTGCGGGTGCGAAGTTCATGATCGCCTTCACGCCCGCCGCCACCACACGCTCGGCAACATGCTGGGCGAACTCCGCCGGCACAGTCAGCACCGCGATGTCCGGTAGCTCGCGCGCTGCGTCATTCTCGAGTTGCGCCATGCTGCGGATCCCGACGCCGTCGATCATGCGACCGATCAGTTGCGGATTGCTGTCGTAGATGCCCAGCACCCGGAAGCCGCGCTGCGCAAAGCCGCGGTAACTCACGAGCGCCGAGCCGATCTTGCCGGCCCCGACGATGTAGACCTTCCACTCGCGCCCAAGTCCCAGAATCTCCTGCAGCTGCGCAACGAGCTCGGCCACATTGTAACCACGGCCTCGCTTACCGAACGATCCGAAAAAGCTGAGATCCTTTCGCACCTGCGCGGAGGTCGTTCCACCGTCCTCGGCCAGCGTATCGCTCGAGATCGTCTGGTGGCCCCGGGCCCCGGCCTGCTCCAGCACGCGCAGGTACAGAGACAACCGTCGGACGGTCGACTCGGCGATGTGCTTCTCGGGGGCGGGAATCGAAGGCGGTGTCGGCATGGCTTGTGAAGAATTTCACAAGAAAGGGCAGTAAAGGCCAGTGCGCCGCCGATCTCGGACGGCCCCGCAGAGACGCCGAAGCTGGGGGACTCCGCAGGAACACTCCTCACGGTACCTTGTCTGGATGCACGAGCAGTCGCTTCCCCAACGATGACGTGGGTGATGGTGCGGCGGTCGTGCCGTTCGGCAGCAGCGTTTACCGATGCTGCGCCGGTCTGACCCTGGTACAGAGCCTGACGGATGGATTCTGAATCGCTGATCGCCTCGCTTGGCGCACGGCTCAAGCCGGCCGAGTCGAGCCTGACCGATACCGCGGTCGAGCTGCTGGCGAAGCGTGGGCCGCTCGATTCGCCGGCGCTCGTGGCGGAAGTCTGTCAGGCCATCGGCGTCCGTTGTGCGCTGGCGGAGAGTCTGGCTCGCGCCATTCTTGGCCACAGGCCCGATGTCGTACAGGGACCCGACGGCCGCTGGCGCATCACAGGCAGCGCGCCGATCGTCGCGGCGCCGCCACTGTCGAATGAACGCCGTGCTGCAGCCCGGGCAGACGCGACCGCCGGCGCGATGACCCGTGACACGGCGATGCTCGCCCTCTCGTCTCTGCGCTTTGCGGTGGTCGACGTCGAGACCACCGGCGGGAGGCCCAGCCACGGTGACCGGATCACGGAGATCGCCATCGTGCGCGTACACGGCGGAGAGATCGTGGACGTGTACGAAACGCTGGTGAATCCCGAATGTTCGATTCCGCCGATGATCACGCAGATCACGCGGATCACGCACGACATGGTGCGCGACAAGCCGGTGTTCGCGAGCATCGCGCACGAGGTCGCATCGCGTCTCGAGGGGCATATCTTCGTGGCCCACAACGCGTCGTTCGATTGGCGTTTCGTGTCACACGAGGTGTTCCGGGGCACCGGGCAGGCGCTCGACGGCACGACGCTCTGCACGGTCCGGCTGGCACGGAAGGTGTTGCCGCAACTGCCCCGCCGGAACCTCGACTCGGTGGCCAATCACTACGCGGTGGAAATTCCGCCGCACGCACGCCATCGTGCAGCCGGTGACGCGATCGCCACGGCCAAGGTGCTGCTCGGCCTGCTCAAGGATGCCGAGGGGCGCGACATCACCACGTGGGGCGCGCTCGATGCGCTGCAGCGCGCCGGGACGTCGATGGCCAAGCGTCGCCGCAAACCGGTGTTGCCGTCGCCGGTGAAGGACGCTGGCGATGCGGCATGACTTCAACCGCTCAATGACATGACGTTTCCGACTCCGCTCGTGCTGACCCGTCAGCTTGGCGCACTGCGCATTCACGCCATTCAGGCCGGCGGACAGCGCCTCGATGGCGGCGCGATGTTCGGCGTGGTGCCGAAGGTGCTCTGGCAGCGCAAGATCGAAGCTGACGAGCGCAATCGCATCCAGATGGGCATGCGGACGCTGCTGATCGAGCACCCTGATGGTCTCGTACTGATCGACACCGGCGCGGGGAACAAGGAAGATCAGAAGTTCATCGACATCTACGGCATGGAACTGCAGGCCGACGAGCCCGAGCAGCGCCGTGATGAAACGGCACTCGAAGCCGGAATTCGCGCTGCTGGTTTCACGCCGGAGGATGTGAAGGTGGTGATCAACACGCACCTGCACTTCGATCACGCCGGTGGCAATACGCGGCGTGACGCCGATGGACGTGTCACGCCGACGTTCCGCAACGCCACGTACGTGGTGCAGGCCGGCGAGTACGAATACGCGACGCACACCAACGAGCGCACGGCGGCCAGCTACTTCGCGCCCAACTTTGTCCCGCTGAAGGAGTCAGGACAGTTGCACCTGATCGACGGCGATGTCGGGATCGTGAAGGGCATCACTGCTCGGAAGACGCCCGGGCACGTGCCGCATCATCAGAGTCTGCTGATCGATGGCGGCAGCGAGCGTGCGCTTTTTCTCGGTGACGTGATGCCCACGGTGAACCACGTGCCACTGGCGTGGATCATGGGTTACGACGTGGAACCGCTGCGTACGCTCGAGAGCAAGCGAGCGCTGCTCCGTGATGCGGCCGAGGAGCGGTGGCTGATGATCTTCGAGCACGACGCCTTCCACACCTGGGGCACGGTGGCGCAGGACACGAAGGGATACGCGTACACGAACGGGTGAGTGGCGGGTGGCGTCGACGCCCCTGGCCGGCGGCAGACAACTCTGACAAGGATGCGAACGTGAAACTGCGGCATCTCACGGCGGTGGTGGTGGCCGCTTTCGTTTCGGCGGTTCCGGTATCGGCGCAGCAGTCGCGCGGCATGACGTTCGAGGATGTGCTGACGCTCAAGGTGGTGAGCGATCCGCAGCTCTCGCCGGATGGTCGCTGGATCGCCTACGTCGTCGCGACGCCCGATACTGCCGACAACGCGATCACCGCCGCCGTGTGGCTCGTGCGTGCCGACGGCAGCACGCCGGCGCGCCGGTTGACGGCCGGACGCAAGCGCGACACGTCGCCGCGGTGGTCACCGGATGGTGCACGAGTCGCGTTCATTTCGAACCGCGAGGATCGTGCGCAGCTCTGGAGCATCGATCCGACTGGCGGTGAACCGGAGCGCATGGTCGAGACGAAGCACGCCGTCGGCAGCTTCGCCTGGTCGCCCGATGGTCGCCGGATCGCGTACCTCGCGCCGCGCGCACCGACTGCGGACGAGGAGCGTCGTATCAAGGTGCGTGACGACGCGATCGTGGTCGACACGAACTTCGCCTTTCCTCGCGTGCACGTGCTGGAGGTCGCGGCGCGTACCGTGCGCGAATTGCCACTCGGCGACGTCGCGGCCAACGACATCGACTGGGCGCCCGATTCGAAGCAGCTCGCCGTCATGGTCTCGCCGACGCCGCGCGCGGACGATGGCTCACGCACTGACATCTGGATTGCACGCGCCGACACCGGTGGCGCTCCGTATCGCGTGCTGATTGCCGGCGCGGGTCCCGATGGATCGGCCAGCTGGTCGCCCGATGGAATGCAGCTCGCGTTCCTGACGCGCGCGCAGGCCGGTGCCATCGGCTCTCAGCGCATCGCCGTCATCCCGGCAGCCGGCGGTACACCGCGCGTCGTCGTGGAGCCGACGACGTTCACGCCGGCGCGTCCCGACTGGAGCGCCGACGGTCGTGCGCTGTTCTTCACCGCCAGCACCGGCACCACCTCGACGCTCCACAGCGTGCCGGTGAGCGGCGGTGAGCCTCGTGCGCTGGCTGGTGGCGATGCGGTGTTGAGCAGCGCGCGTGTCGCAGGCGCCGGCTCCACGATCGTGGCGGTCCGCAGTGATCTGGCAACGCCCGGCGAGGTGAGCATCGGTACGGCGCTGCCACGCGGCATCGCAGCACTGCGACGGATCACCGATCACAATCCGCAGGTGCGCTACTTCGCGCTCGGTCGCGGTGAGGTACTGCGGTGGAAGGGGCCGGGCGGCACGCCTGTCGAAGGCGTGGTGATCTATCCCGTCGGGTATCAGCCCGGTCGGCCCGTGCCGACGATGGTGGCGGTGCATGGCGGGCCCGCTGGCGTCTGGACGCAGGCGTTCCCCGGCAGCTGGGGCAATGCGGCGCACGTCTGGGCCGCGAAGGGCTGGGCGATTCTGCTGCCCAATCCGCGAGGTTCCGTCGGGTACGGCGAAGGTTTCCAGCTCGCGAACGTGAAGGACTGGGGCGGGGGAGACTACGGCGACATTCAGGCAGGTCTCGATACGCTCGTGGCACGTGGCGTGGCTGACAGCACACGTCTGGCACAGTCGGGGTGGAGTTACGGCGGCTACATGACCGCGTGGACCGTCACGCAGACCACCCGGTTCAAGGCGGCGATGGTGGGCGCAGGGCTCACCAACATGGTGTCGATGTATTCCACCAACGACCTGCAGACGACGCTCGAGGGCTACTTCGGCGCGCCGCCATGGGATGCGCCCGGCGAATACGAAAAGCGGTCGGCGATGACGTTCATCAAACAGGCGAAGACGCCGACGCTCATTTTGCATGGCCAGGCCGACACCCGTGTGCCGATCGGGCAGGCGCAGGAGATGTACATGGGCCTGAAGAAGAACAACGTGCCCGTGCAGCTCGTGTTCTTCCCGCGCGAACCGCACGGTCTGCAGGAGCCGCGCCACCAACTCGACAAGATGAAGCGTGAGTACGAGTGGATGGCGCGGTATGTCCTGGAGCGGCCGATTCCCTGATGTCTGGACAAAGCTCCGTCAGCGTGACACGCGCTGACGGAGTTCACGAAGTTTCGTCGGGAAATACGCCATCTGCTTTCGCTGATCCGCCGTCGGCGCCGTGCCATTCCGGGACACGTTGCCATAGAGCGTCCCGACGCGATCCTGCAGCTCGCGGATCGTCGCACGCAGTTCGGCATCCATGCCGCTGGCCTGCGTGGAGAGGGCCACCACGTCGCGGTACAGCTGCGCCACGGTGTCCGATGCGGCATGCCATGCGATGCGCTGCGCCGCCGTGATCGTCACGCGCGGATCGTCACGCACCACCAGCGGGCGATCCATCGTCGTGCCGCCGGCCGTCAGCCGTACCGTGTATCGACCTAGCGCGACCCAGCGTCCTGCCGGCGCGCCCCGCGGCGAATCGTCATCATCGCCTCCCGCAGCTGCAGCACCTGGCATCGACGGCAGCCGCAGATTCCACACCACGCGATTCACGCCGGCAAGTCGCGACGGCTGCACCGATGCGATCCGTGCACCGCGCGCATCGTGAATCGTGACCGAGATCGAGTCGCCTGTCGTGGACGGTGCGAGCCAGTAATCGATGATCGCGCCATTCGGAGGATTCTCCCCGCGAAAGATCATGTCGCCCGCATGCGCCTTGGTCGCGGTGAGTCGACGCATCTCCGCTGCTTCCACCGTGAAGAGGTGCGCAGGCGTCTGCTGCACCGCTGACGTGAGTTCCTGCAGCGCGTTCAGGTTGTCGAGCACGTAGAGCCCGCGTGCGTGCGTCGCGACGACCATGTCGTTGTCACGCGGCTGGATCGCCAGATCCGCGATCGGCAGGCGTGGCAGGCCGCGCATTTCGTTCCACGACGCACCGGCATCGGCGGACGTGAACAGTCCCTGTTCCGTGCCGAGGTAGAGCACGCGAGGGTTCCGGATGTCTTCGCGCAATACACGGATCACCCGAGCGGCGGGCAGCGTGCTGCTGATCGGCGTCCAGGTCGCACCGAAGTCGGTGGTGCGGAAGAGATAGTTGGTGAAGTCGTCCGACTGATGCCCGTCGAAGGCCACGTACGCGGTGCCCGCGCCGCTGCGCGATGCCTCCACGTGTGCCACCCACGTGCGCTCCGGCACGCCCGGTACGTTCGGTCGCACGTTCTTCCACGTGCGACCGCCGTCGCGCGAGAGCTGCAGGTTGCCATCGTCGGTGCCGACCCAGAGCACACCGGCGGTCATGGGTGATTCGCTGATCGTGGTCGTGCTCGGGAAGTACGACACGCCGTCGTCCAGCGAAAGCGTCGTGTCGGTGGGCATCTGACCCATGATCGGCATCGTGCGCCGCTCGACGCGCGTCGTGAGGTCGCCCAGCGACACCCACGTGTTGCCACGATCGACGCTCTTCCAGACTTCGCGCATGCCGGCGTACAGCACGGTGCGGTTATGCGGCGAGATCATGACCGGCGAGTTCCAGTTCGCCGGCATGATCTTCCTGCCCACGCGTGGCTCGGGAGCACCCCAGTTGCCGAGCTTCGGGCCTTCGCCTTCCTGTGGCGCCGGCCGGATGGTGACCGATTCGAGTGTCCGCAGGTTCACGCGGGTGAGCCCCAGATACTGCGAGCTGCTGTACAGCGTCGTGTTGTCGGTGGTGTCGATGACGTTGTTGAACCCGTCGCCGCCGCCCACGCGATACCAGTCGTCGTTGAGCGGACCGTTCGTGGTGTACGTCGCGCTGGGACCGCACCAACTGCCGTTGTCCTGCAGACCGGTGCACACGAAGAACGGTGACGTGTTGCTGACGCTCACATGATACGGCTGCGACAGCGGCAGCGACGACACGTACAACCACTTCACGCCGCGATCGTAGGAGATGCCCACACCGCCGTCGTCGGCCTTGATCAGGTGCCGGGAATCGCGCGGATCCACCCAGACCATGCGATCGTCGCCGTGCAGCGTCTGGCGCGGTTCACGCCACGTCTTGCCGCTGTCGTCACTCACCGACCACTGCATGGCGTACAGCCGACTCTGGTCGTTCGGATCCACCTTCAGCTGGCTCGAGTATGCCGGGCGCGGATTCCAGTCGCTCATGAAGCGCCACGTGCCGCCCTTGTCCTCCGAGCGATAGACGCCCGCGAGCCGCTTGCCGTACGAAATGCTGGACGTGTACCGCTGTCCCTGCTCGATGCTGACATACACGATGCGCGGATCTTTCCTGTAGATCGAGATCGACGTGCGCCCGATCGTGCCGGAGGGCAGTCCATTCTGCACCGCCGACCACGTCGCGCCGGCGTCGGTGGACTTGTACAACCCGCTGCCCGGCCCACCGCCGACGAATCCGAACGGCATGCGTCGGTGCTGGTACAGCGCTGCGTACACGATGCGGGGATCACTCGGGTCGACGGCCACGTCCACGGCTCCCGTGTTCTCGTCGCGCGACAGGATCAGCGACCAGGTGCGTCCGCCATCGATGCTTTTGTACAGGCCGCGATCTGCGTTCGGCCCCCACAGGTGGCCCGGCGCCGCCACATACACGACGTCGGAGTTCGTCGGATCGACGACGATGCGCGCGATGCGTGCGGTGGCGCGCAGCCCCATGTTGGCCCACGTCGAGCCGCCGTCGGTGGACTTGTAGACGCCGTCTCCCCAGCCGGAGCTTTGCCGGTTGGTGGCCTCGCCAGTGCCCAGCCAGATCGTCTGCGGACTCCGCTGATCGACCGTCACGGCGCCGATCGAATGCACGGTCTGGTTCTCCCAGACCGGCTTCCACGTCACACCGTTGTCCGACGTCTTCCAGAGGCCACCATCGGCTGCGGCGGCGTAGAACTCGTACGGGTTCGTCTCGTTGACGGCGATGTCGGTGATCCGGCCGCTCATGTTGGCCGGACCGATCGGGCGAAGCCGGATCGACGCGAAGGGGTCGGTGAGAGACGCGGCCTGGGCTGGGAGCAGCGCGGGCGACATCGTCAGCGACAGTGCCAGCAGCAGGTGGTGTAGCGGGCGACGGGGCATCGGCAGGCGGGGTGAGATTCGGGAAACGTGCGGAGCGCTGCACGAAGGACGCGCTCGCGAAGCGGCCTGTCCAGTCATCGCCCTACGCGATCGGGGGCGAACTCGCTGCAGGTAGTGCACCTGACTCCCGTGCGGCATGACGCCCTCACCCCAAGCCGGCGGCGGGTACGTCTACCTCCGCGACGCCTTCGGCGGACACCGTCGGTGCGTTACTCGGTGATCGCGGCCGCGCGCTCATCGGAGCCGGCATCATGATCTCCACGTTCGGCTTTCTGAACTTGGTGATTCTCGTCACGCCGCGCGTCTACCAGGCGAGGGCGGCTGATGGCGTGTTCTTCGCGAGCATGCCACGCTGCATCCGCGGACACGCACACCGGTGGCAGCCCTGGCGGGACAGGCGATCTGAGCGATCGTGTTGTTGTTCTCGGGCAGCTACGGGCAGTTGCTCGACTACGTGGTGTTTGCGGACTGGGTGTTCTTCGGTGCCACGGTTGCGACGATGTTCGTCTGCCGCGCACGGGAAGCGCGTGGAGATGCAGCGCGCGTGTCGGTGCGCACGCCGCTGCATCCGTTCACCACGTTGCTGCTCCTCGCCGCCACCGCGTACGTCATCGTCGGCACGGTGAGTTCCAATCCGCTCAATGCGCTGAAGGGCACGCTGCTGCTTGCACTCGGCTGGCCGGCATTCGTACTCTGGCGGCGGACGTCACTCCGCATCGCTCTGCGTTGACACGCGGCGCGATGCGGCGTGACGCGACTCTTCACGCCTGGGTCGCGCTCAGAAGTGAGCGGCAGCCGTCAGCGTGAAATACTGCACGTCGTTGTAGAAGTGGAAGCGGCCTTCGACGAACGGCTGGAATCGATACTTCCGGAAGTTGAATCCCAGTCCGAGATTCTGTCCGAAATCCGTCTGGCTTTCGGCGTTCGCCGTCCATCGGTACAGGCCGAGGCCCGCCGATGCGAAGAACGGTGACTTGCCGCCACCCGACTTCGGGAAGTCATACACGCCGGCGCCGGTGAGCTGAATTGCCGCATACGATGGCGTCACGATTTCGTTCTTGCCGGCGAAGCGCGTGTATTGCAGATCGCCGCGCAGGTTGACCGGGAACCCCTCCGGCCTGCCGGTCAGAAAACCGCCGGCTGTGAATCCTGCGCTGAAACCCTTGCCGAGTGAACTCATCGGCGCGGCGACTCCGGCCTGCAGACCGAGGCGCACATGCTCACCTTTCGCGGGCGCTGCCTCTGGCTTCTCGTGACGAGGCAGCGTTGGCGTGGACTCGACCGGCGCCGGCTTTGATGCAGGCCCAGGCTCGACGGCAACCACGGACGCAACGGGGGTCGGGGAGGCTGCCGGGCGTACAATGCTGGCCTCCGGGCGGGTGCCCGACGTCCGAGTCGTCGGCTTCTTCGGTGCGCTCTGCGCCGTCAGCAGCAGCGGCAGGAGCAGCGCGGCGGTCGTCAGGGCCGGGCGCAGGAATCGGTTGTTCACGTGAAGCTCTCCGTCGAGCGTGGATGGTACGCCGACGCGGATGCCTGCCCGCATCGGCTAGCGCTCTCATCCATACGCAAGATGTGCGCCTGTCGGGTCCGCTTCTGCGAGGCAGTGGCGCGTGCGTGACGTGCGCGATGGTGACGCGTCGTATGCGTTGCGTGCGAGTGCTCAGCGCGTGGAGATCGCGTGCATCAACGCTCCGATGGCGGTGCCATAGCCCGCGCGGGCGGGCAGCAGAATCTGTCGGCCGTAGTACTCGCCGACCTGATCGAGCACACGCCGGAAGCTCTGCATGTCGGCCATGTGACCGATCAGCACGATGCGGTCGATCTGTTCGGCGCGTGCGGCATTGATGGCCGTGATCGCGATGACCTGACCGACGAGCGTCACGAGTGCCGCCGCCACATCCTCGGGGTTCGCCGCCTCCTGCTCGCGGGCGAGTCGCCCGAAGTTCACGGCCGTCGCATCCGGTGGCAGCGAGCCGATCGGTCCGCTCACGACGTCGCGCAGGGCGAGATCGGCACCGTTCGCGTCGCCGCGCATCGCCATCACATCGATCATCGTCACATCGGTCGTACAGAGCAGCATGCGACTGAGACCGAGCAGCGTGCCACCACCCACGCCGGTACCCGTCACGTGAGCGTATGCGCTTCCGCGTGCCGACACGACCGCCGTCCCCGATCCGGCGCTGACGACGAGCAGTGGTGCTCCCTCCTCGGCATCGCCCGCCAGATATCGACCACCGCGTCCGATGGCCGTCACTTCCGGGACGGACACTACGGTCGTGGACGCGAGCGTTGCGGGCAGCGTCATATGCCGGCCGCCGGTGACCGCAAGCATCGGCAACGCCGCCAGATCGACTCCGCCTGCAGACAGGATGTCGCGGACGCCTTCGTGCGACGGCGCGGCCCGCGACTCGCGCGTCCAGCAGGTCATGTGGCCAGCGTCCAGTGCCACCGCATCCGTGTTGCTGATTCCGAAATCGATGGCGGCGTGCATGACGGAGAAGTGCGGGGGGCGTGAGCATGAGACAGGGACGTGCGGCGTGCACGGCAGTGTCGTTGTCGGACGGGATGATGACGTGGTGCACTCGCGTTGCGCCAGAGCACGGCACTCGGCGCTCCAGCAGCGTCGCTGGACGAGGTCTCAATCGAACGCGGAACGCCAGTTGCGGTGCTGACGCGTACCGAATCGCATTCCTGTCGGCCGCGGCCGCCAACTCAATACAGAGAATAACTGTCATGCAGCACACACGTCGTACGCACAACACGTTGTCGGAAGAAATCCGCCTCGCGTCGATCGACACGCTGAACAAGCATCTGGCCGCCGCCATCGATCTGCACGCGCAGGTGAAGCAGGCGCACTGGAACGTGCGCGGCCCAGGGTTCATGGCGGTGCACGAACTGTTCGACGATGTCTCCGAAGAAGTGGAGAAGTACTCCGACACGCTCGCCGAGCGTTGTGCGGCCCTTGGCGGGACCGCGCACGGCACGTTGCCGATGGCGACTGAGCGGTCGTTCCTCGTGCCGTATCCGCTGGGCATCGCCGATGTAAACTCCCACGTGTTCGCGGTTGCGGCAGCGCTCGCTGCCTTCAGCGACTCGGCGCGGGAAGCCATCGACGCCAGCGATGAGGCCGGCGACAAGGTCACGGCTGACCTGTTCACCGGCATGGTCCGCGATATCGATCAGCAGGTCTGGTTCGTGGAGTCGCATCAGGCGCAGTGAAGGTTTGAGGGCAGCGGGAGCCGTGGGCGCCCGGCGCGGGCTTCCGCAGCTGTGTCGCGCTCACGTCTTCCGTGTCGGCCATTGACCGGTGAGTCTCAGTTGCCTAGGTTCCGCAGGTCTGAACTCGGCAAGTGATCCCCGCGGCAGTGGGGGTCCACCCTTCGGCCCTCGCTCTGCGAGGTGTGCTGCTGGAGTCCAATGCAACGGGCACACCCCCTTGGGTGGGCCCCGCGGCGTGGTCTTCATCCCCGAAGATCCCGCCGTTTTTGTTTTCCCGTTTTCTGGAGCAACGTCCTATTCAGGATCCGACCAAGCGAGTTCGCGTCAATCGGCAGATTCGCATCTCCCCGGTACGCGTCATCGCCCCAGACGGCGCCCAGCTCGGCATCATGGAAGTCGATGCGGCGCTGGCCTCTGCAGTCGAACAGGGCCTCGATCTGGTCGAGGTTGCTCCATTGGCTCGTCCGCCTGTGGTCCGCATCATGGACTACGGCAAGTACAAGTTCGAAATGGCCAAGCAGGCACGTGTCGCCAAGAAAAAGCAGCACGTGATCCTGTTGAAGGAAGTGAAGTACCGGCCCGGGATCGAGGAGCACGAC
Source organism: Gemmatimonadaceae bacterium (assembly GCA_043788935.1). Lineage (GTDB taxonomy): Bacteria > Gemmatimonadota > Gemmatimonadetes > Gemmatimonadales > Gemmatimonadaceae > JACMLX01. The sequence continues at coordinate 16,822 of JAYWIJ010000052.1, forward strand.
TTCGAAACGAAGACGCGCCACGCCCGGCGGTTCCTGGAGGAAGGCAACAAGGTGAAGGTCACGCTGATGTTCCGTGGCCGACAGATCGCCCACCCGGAACTCGGGAAGGCGGTCGTCGACCGGGTCGCCCAGCAACTCACCGACATTGCCAAGGTCGAGACAGACGCCAAGCTGGAAGGCAAGGCGCTGACGATGATTTTGGCACCACGATAGGCACGCAGGGAGACCCATGCCGAAGATGAAGACCCACACCGGCGCCGCAAAGCGCTTCTCCGTCACAGGGACGGGGAAGGTGAAGCGTCGGAAGGCTTACAAGAGCCATATCCTGACCAAGAAGTCCCAGAAGCGGAAGCGCAATCTCCGAAAGGGCACGATCATCGAAACCAACGGGGAGGCGAAGCGGATGCGTCGTCTCATCCAGGCTTAAGGGGAGACCGAGATGCCTCGCGTACGCAGTAATCCGGTCCGCCTGAAGCGGAAGAAGCAGATCATGAAGGCCGCGCGCGGCGCATTCGGCGCGCGCAGCAAGAC
>JAYWIJ010000053.1:0-17234 GCA_043788935.1 Gemmatimonadaceae bacterium
AATTGTTGGAGCGGAGTGCGCGTCGGCCGATCAGCTGCAGTGCGCCGTCGTCGTCGGCTGGCGTCGTGTCGAGTGCGGCTTCGAGCCGTGTGATGTCGCGCAGCAGCGCCTCCGGTGCGAGATGCAGGCGTCGGTCTGCCGTGCGCAGCCGGCCGGGGAGCGACGGTTGCAACGGACCCAGATCCACGCCATGCGGATTCTGCTCGAGCGTGCGCATGTCGAGTCCCTTCGCCCACGGCAGCAGACCGCCGCCATACGGTCCCAGTCGAAGTCCGATGTCGAGCATGCGACGCGGTGTGAGCGCGCGCAGGGCCAGTGCCTTCGCGCGTGACGGCACCGTGCCGCGCAGGCGGTGCGTGAGTGCGTTCAGGATCTCCCAGTCGTGGCGCGCGTCGGCGGGACGTACGAATACCGGCGGTGAATACTTCGCCGTGTTGCGTACGGCGAGCGCATGGAAGATCAGGTCGTAGTGATCCCGCTCCAGTGCGAACGTCGGTGGCAGGATCAGGTGCGCGTGACGCGTGGTCTCGTTGCGGTAGAAGTCGATCGCGACGTAGAACTCCAGCGATTCCAGCGCCCGCTCCAGACGACGACCATTCGGAGTGGACAGCACGGGATTGCCGGCATGTGTGACCAGCGCGCGCACCTGGCCCACACCCGGCGTCTCGATTTCTTCGGCCAGCGCCGATACCGGCAGTTCGCCGGCGAACTCCGGCAGTCCACGCACGCGACTCGTCCAGCGGCCGAAGCGGACAGCCTCGTCCGACGTCTGATCGGCTCTCAGGATGTCGATCGCCGGCGTCGTGAACATGGCGCCGCCACGTGCATCGAGTCGGCCAGTGATGACGTTCAGCGCAGTGATCAGCCAGCAGGCCAGCCCGCCGTACTCCTGCATCGACACACCGACGCGGCCATACGCCACCGCCGTGGGCGCGTCAGCGAAATCGCGTGCGATGCGCCGGATGGTTTCCGCGTTCATCCCCGTGGCCGATGCGACGCGCTCGGGGGTGAATCGCATCGCGACGTCGCGCAGCGCCTCGAGTCCGGTGAGGTACGTGTCGTAGGCGCTCGTACGAACCTGTCGCTCCTCGAACACCACCTGAATCAGCGCCAGCAGCAGCAGCGCATCGGTGCCGGGGCGGATGAAGTGGTGCGCATCGACATGCGCAGCCGTCTCGGTTCGACGTGGATCGATCAGCACCACCCGTCCGCCGCGCGCGCGGATCGCCTGCAGCCGGTCGGTGACGCCCGGCGCGCTCATCAGGCTGCCGTTCGATGCGGCCGGATTGGCGCCGAGCATCAGCAGGTGATCGGTGTGATCGATGTCGGGGATGGGAATCAGGAGCGCGTGCCCGAACATCAGCATCGCCGCGACGTGATGTGGCAGCTGATCCACCGACGTGGCCGAAAAGCGATTCCGGGTGCGCAGTGCGCGCAGCATGTCGGGGGCGAACAACATGGCGCCGGAGGAATGCACCGTCGGATTGCCGACGTACGCCGCCACGGAATCCCTGCCGTGAGCGGCCTGCACCGCCGTGAGCCGGGTGGCCGCTTCGTCGAGTGCTTCGTCCCAGCCGATCTCATGCCACGCATGACCGGTGCGCCGCATGGGACGACGGAGCCGATCGGGATCGTCGTGCACGTCCTGCAGCGCCACGGCCTTGGGACAGATGTGCCCTTTGCTGAACGGATCGTCCGGATCGCCACGGATGCCGGTCACCTGCGCGCCATCGGTGGTGATGACGATGCCGCACATGGCTTCGCAGAGGGTGCAGGTGCGGAGATGCCGGGTGACGGGCATGGCGATGGCGGCGGGTGGCGGACGGGTGCTGACACGTGGATGCTAGCGGCTGGACCGGCAGCCGTGCGCCACCAACGGGGCGGCACGGCGCAGCGTACCCTCGGCCGGGTGTCCGTACATTCGAGGTGGTGGCGATGTGCACCATTCACTCCCGATTCCCGATCCGCGCATAGGTTCGCTGCATGACGCCACGACCACCGACCATCATGCAGACGTCACGACCGCGCACCGGCCGCGCGTGGATCGGCGTGGCCCTCGTGTTCTGCTGCTCGGCAGTCGCAGCGCAGGCGCAGGCTTCCACCTTCACGCTGGCCGATGCGGCGGCGATGGCGCGTCGGCAGCATCCGCTGCTCTCCGCCGCCAGCGGCCGTCGCCTCGCCGCGGCTGGCGCGGCACGACAGGAAGGTGCGCTGCCGAACCCCCTGTTCGAGTGGCGCAAGGAGAACTACGGCAGCCCGCTGCCGCGCGATGAATTCGTGTCGCTCGGCCTGCCTGTCGATCTCTACGGCCGTCGCATGGCGTTGCGCTCGGCGGGTGGACTGGTGGCCAGTCGTGCGCGAGCCGATTCGTCCACCACCGCGCGCGATGTGGAATACGACGTGGCACGGGCCTACTGGCGCACGGCGCTGGCGTACGCACTGCTCGACGCAGCGGAGGCGCAGCGGTATGCGGTCGACACCATCGCGCGCATCGAAACGGAACGTGCACGACAGGGTCAGGTGTCGAATGGCTCGGCGATGCGCGCACGACTCGAGGCCGATCGTGCGCGGCTCGCGGTGTCGGGGACCCGCGCGGAAGTCGAGCGCGCCCGCGGCGATCTCGCCCGTGCGCTGGCGTTGCCGTTCGACAGCGTACCGCGTCCCACCGACGCAGTGCGTGTCGATTCGTCGGCCACGTCGCTGCCAACGCTGGACGCATTGCTGACACTCGCGCGCTCCCGTCGCAGCGAACTGCTGTCGGCGCAGGCGCGTGTCGATGAAACGTCGCGAAGGCAACTCGCCGAGAAGCTCGGAACTCTGCCTGCGCTTGGCGTGCAGGTGGGCAACAAGCGCACGTCAGGATTTCTGACGCAGACGGTGCAGGTCGGCGTCGCAGTGCCGCTGTTCGATCGCAACGGCGGCAATCGAGAACGTGCGCGTGGTGAGCAGCTCATGGCCGAGGGTGATCTGCGTGCCGCGCGCTCTGCGGTCGATGCGCAGGTGCTGTCGGCCTATCGTGCCTACCGGGCATTGCTGGAGGAATATGATCGCACCGGTGATGCCGGACTCTCAGCCGACGGGCTTCGCTCACTGGAGCAACGCGGTGCCACAGTGGCCGGCGTGGCTGGTGTGGCGTACCGCGAAGGTGCGATTTCGCTGTTCGAGTTGCTGGATGCCGAGCGTGTGCGTGCGGATGTCCGCAGTACAGCGATGCGCGCAGCCGCCGAGGTGCAGATGGCGCGCGTGGACCTGCTGCGTGCCATCGGTCTGCCCATCGACGGCGCACGTTTTCAATCGACGTCACCATGAGCCACATGCCACACCATTTTGCGCGCGCGCGGTTCACGCGACGTTTGACGTACACCGGCGCTTGCCTGCTGCTGGCGGCGTGCGCCGGCGGCGCGCCCGAACCGAAGGGCGCGGCGGTCGCCGACGTTGCGTCGGCCGTGCAGCGGGACACGGCGATGCTCTCTGCCGAGGCGCTCGCATCGGCCGAGGTGCAGGTGCAGCCGGCGCAGCGCATTGCGTGGCGTGAATCGTGGCAGCTGCCGGCGCATCTCGTGCTGGATCCGACCACGACGCAGACGCTCGGTTCGATCGTCGAAGGGCGCGTGACACAGGTCTTCGTGCAGCCGGGAGAGCACGTGCGTCGCGGACAGGTGCTGGTCACGGTTCACACGCACGAGCTGACCGCCGCGATGAACGCGCTGGCGCAGGCCAATGCCGGCAAGGCCGAGGCGGAGAGCGGTGGCTTGGTTGCCGACGCCGCCGTAGCGCGCAGTGAGCGACTGTATGCCGCGCAGGCAGGATCACTGGCGGAACTGGAGCGCGCACGCGCGGCGAAAGTCGTGGCGGACCAAGGGAAGCGCCGCGCTGCGGCCGAGTTTCATCGCGCGGCCGAGATGGTGGATCACCTGCGACCGTCGGGTCCCGTGGCACGCGGCGTCGATCCGGAGGACATGCTCGTACGCGCGCCGTTCGATGGTGTGGTGGTCTCGCGCGAGACGCAGCCTGGCGCCGTCGTGACACCTGGTGCGATGCTGGTGTCGGTGAGTCGCACCAACTCGGTGCTGCTCGCGATGCACATTCCCGAAGCCGCACTCGGCTCGGCCAAGGTCGGCTCCGAGGTGCGCTTCACGGTGCCCGCGTATCCCGATCGTGCATTCACGGCGCGTGTGGTGCGCGTGGCACCGGCGCTCGATTCGCTGTCGCGCACCGCCGAGGTGTACGCGTCGGTGAACAATCGCGGTGGAGAACTGCGCGGTGAGATGACGGCGGCCGCCGAGGTGTTCGGACTGGCCAGCGACAGTGTGGTGGCCGTGCCGATGTCGGCCGTGCAGGACTTCGAAGGCGACACGGTGGTGGTCACGGGCGTGACACGTGGCAACGGCATGGTGCTGGAGGCAGTGCGCGTGCGTATCGGCCGACGTGCGGCGGGGATGGCGGAGGTGAAGGCGGGGTTGGCCGCTGGCGCGCCGGTGATCAATCGCGGTGCGTCGATCGCCAAGGCGGAGATCCTGCGCCAGCGTGATGCCGGCGCTGCCGCACCGGAGTGATGGTGCGCAAGCTGATCGAGTTCGCGCTGCGGCAACGTGGTCTCGTGACGATGGGCGTCGGCGTCCTGATGCTCTTCGGAATGTTCTCGCTGTCGCAGATTCCATTCGATGCGTTCCCGGATCTCACGGGCGTGCGCGTGGACGTCGCGACGACGGCGCCCGGCCTGGCGCCGGAAGAGATGGAACAGCTGGTGACGTATCCGCTGGAATCATCGCTGATGGGATTGCCGGGTGTGACCGGTGTGCGCTCGGTGTCCAAGTCGGGATTGTCGCTGATCACGGTGCCATTTCCCGACGGCACCGACATCTACTTCGCACGAACGCTGGTGCAGCAGCGACTGGCGGAAGCGAAGGGCATGCTGCCAGCGGGCGTCGAGCCGCAGATGGGGCCCGTCTCCACGCCGATGGGTGAGCTGTACCAGTACACGGTGTCCAGCGACTCGATGACGCTGAGCGAGATCAAGGCGCTGCACGATTACACCATCCGTCCGCGCCTTCGCACGCTGCCCGGTGTGAGCGACGTGAACTCGTGGGGCGGCAGCATCGAGCAGGTGCACGTCGTCATCGATCCCGGGAAGCTCGCGTCGCGCAACCTGACGCTGAACGACGTGCAGGCGGCGCTGGCGGCGAACAACATGTCGTTCGGCGGCGCGTACCTCGAGTCGGCGGGCACGCGCTATACCGTGCGTGGCACGGGACGTCTCAGTGACACCAGCGAGATCAGCCGCGTGGCCATTCCTGTCACGGGTAGCGTGCCGGTTCGCATCTCCGAGATCGGCAGCGTCACGCTGGGTTCCCTGCCGCGTTACGGCTCGGTGACGGAGAACGGCGCGCGCGAAGTGGTGGCCGGCATGGTGCTCAAGCTGCAAGGCTCCGACTCGAAGGCCGTGATCGACGTGGTGACGACGCGTCTTGACGAGGTCCGTGCGGCGCTGCCGAAGCATGTGCGCATCACGCCGTTCTACGATCAGACGGAGTTGGTGGGCCGCACCACGCGCACGCTGACCACGAACCTGATCGAGGGTGGCCTGCTGGTGATCGTCGTGCTGTTCGCGTTCCTGCGGAATGCGCGCGCCTCGCTGATCGTCGCCTCCGTCATCCCGCTCTCGATGCTCGTCGCGTTCGGCGGCATGTATCTCTACGGCTACTCGGCCAACCTGATGTCACTGGGTGCGCTCGACTTCGGCCTGATCGTGGACGGCGCGATCGTGATGGTCGAGAATTTCGTGCACCGTCTCGAGAAGGCAGAACATTCGGGTGACGGCAGTGCGACAGGATATGCGCAGCGATTCGCACTCTTCCGCGATGCCGCGATCGAAGTGGGCCGACCCATTCTGTTCGGCATCGCGATCATCGTGGCCGTGTACATCCCGATCTTCGCATTGGAGGGGATGGAAGGGCGCATGTTCAAGCCAATGGCGTTCACGGTGGTGTGTGCCGTGCTGGGCTCATTGGTCCTGGCGCTGATCTACGTACCGGCGGCATCACTGGCTGTGCTCAGGCATGTGCCGGTGAAGCCGATCGCCGCCGGGGAGAAATTGCGCGAGCGATACGCACGCGCGCTGGGATGGACCTTCCGTCACGGCAAGGTCATCGTCGGATCGTCCGTCGTACTGATCGTCGTGTCGTTGTATTCGCTGACGCGCATCGGCAGCGAGTTCATGCCGAAACTCGATGAAGGTGCGATCCTGATCAACACGCGCCGCACGCCGAGTGTCTCGCTGGCCGAAGGCACCCGTCTGTCGCTGCTGGCCGAGCAGGTGGTGCGCAAGTTTCCGGAAGTCGTGACGGTGGTGACGAAGGAAGGACGTCCCGATCTCGCGACCGAGGCGATGGGCCTGTACGAGGGGGACCTGTACGTGATCCTCAAGCCGCACGACGAGTGGACCACGGCGAGCGACAACGAAGGGCTGGTGGCGGCGTTCGACACGGCGCTGATCAAGGTGCCTGGTTTGTCGGTGTCGTTCACGCAGCCACTCGCGATGCGACTGGATGAAGCCGATAGCGGCATCCGCACGGACCTCGGCATCAAGGTGGTCGGCCCCGACCTGCAGAAGAACGGACAGATCGCCGCGCGCATCCGCCGCGTGCTGACGACGGTACGTGGCAGCGCCGACGTCGGTGTGGAGATCAGCGAGGGCACGGGCCAGGTGCGCATCAATCCGCGTCGTGAAGCGCTGGCGCAGTTCGGCCTGACGGTGGCTGACGTCAGCGAAGCGGTGAATCTCTCGCTCGGTGCCGAAGTCGCGACGGAGATCGTGAAGGGGCCGCGTCGCATCGGTGTGGCGGTGCGCCTTCCCGATACCCAACGCAACGACCTGCTGGCGTTGTCGCGGCTGACGGTGCGGGCTCCCGGTGGTGCGCTGGTGCCGCTGTCGTCGGTGGCTGACGTGGAGCCCGGCACCGGCCCGGAACTGATCGGCCACGAAGATGCGCAGCGTCGCACGCTGGTGCTGTCGAACGTGCGCGGTCGCGATCTGGGCGGCTTCGTGCAGGAAGTGCAGGCGCGCGTCGCGCGCGAGGTGCCGATGCCACCGGGCACGTTCCTCGAGTGGGGCGGCCAGTTCGAAAATCAGCAGCGCGCGATGAAGCGATTGCAGCTGGTGGTGCCGCTCGCGCTGGCGCTGATCGTCGGACTGCTCTACGCCTCCTTCCGCGACGGCTGGCTGACGGCGCTGATCCTCACCAACGTGCCGTTTGCACTCGTCGGTGGCGTGGCCGCGCTCTGGATGCGATCGCTCAACCTCAGCCTGTCGGCGAGCGTCGGCTTCATCGCGTTGTTCGGCATCGCGGTGCTGAATGGTGTGGTGCTGATCTCGGCCATCAACGCACTGCGTGCATCGGGCCGGAGCATCGAGGAAGCGGTGCGCCTGGGTGCCGCCGATCGTCTGCGCCCGGTGATCATGACCGCGCTCGTGGCGAGCCTCGGCTTCGTACCGATGGCGCTGTCCACCTCACCCGGCAGTGAAGTGCAGCGCCCGCTGGCGACGGTGGTGATCGGCGGACTGGTGACGTCGACCATGCTGACACTCTTCGTGCTGCCGTTGCTCTACCGCGCACTCAGTGAGCGGAGAGAGCGGCGCCGCGGACCGGTGCCGGTGCGCGCGGAGATGGCCGCGTGAGCGCGTCGGGTCATTCGCCGTACACGATCCACTGGGATCAGGTGACGATCGCCGCCGCGCGCGAGTGTACCGGTGACACGCGTCAGTTGCTGGCGATCTGGCCCGCGCCGGTCAACGCGGACGTCTGCTTCGAGCAGGCGGGCTTCACGGAGTTCGGCGATCAGGACACGACGTGGGAGCGGAACACGTCGCTGACGGTGGACCGCGTGCTCGCGGTGTTGAGCGCACATGGACCGGCGATGCTGACGAGCGTGCCGCTCAGGCGACATTTTCCGCTGTACCTGCGACTGTTCATCTCGGAGCGGGACCTGCCGCTCTCCGAGCAGGTGAAGGCGCCGATGTTCTCCGACTCGGTGCCGCAGTGCGTCGTGCAATTCGGTGACGCCGGTGTGTCGCTGCGCACCGGCGCGGGACACGCGCTCTGGTGGGTCGAGTTGCCGGTGTCGGCCGATGCGGCGGCGTTCGTGGCGAGGGTCTCCGGAGGATTGCCGATGGTGCGCACGACGCTGCGGTGGGAACACCTGCTCTGAGTTGAACGGGCGGGCTGTGCAGCCGTCAGCAGCGAGCGTCAGGCCGGAGCGCGATCCTTGACGGCGGCCCAGGTCGGACACTGCGGGGACGGGCCACGCTGCGGCACGGCCTGATCGCGGGCGAGCGTGTCGGCCACGGCCATCACCTCGAGGTCGAAGATCAGCTCCGCCTTCTCCGGGATCACCGGCGGCCGCCCCGACTCGCCATAGGCCAGCGGATACGGAATGAACAACCGTCGCGTGCCACCCACCTTCATGCCCTCGAAGCCGAGGTCCCATCCGGCGATCACCCTTCGGAAACCGACGGGGAAGCCGATGGGTGTGCGTGGGGTGCCGTTCGGCGTCGTGTCGCGGGACGAATCGAACTTGGTGCCGTTCCGGAGCCACCCGGTGTAGTGCACGAAGACGCACTGCCGAGGCCCCACCGGCGCACCGAGTCCGGGCTGCCCCTCGACGTACTTGAGCGCCATGATGATCTGCTCCGGTCCGGCCAGCGGTGGGATCGCTGCCGGGAGCGCGTTGACCGGAATCGCCGGCGTGGCGGTGCGGCAGGCTGCGAACAGCAGCGGGATCGAGAGCGAAAGCAGTGGGAGACGGAGTCGCATCGCGCCAAGGTACGGGAACGGCGACGCGGATTCCACGCGCGGAACATTCGGGCGGTCTGCGACGAATATTCCGCCGCGGACTCATGCGGGCAGATCTTCGAAGGTTTGGAGCAGAGACAGATGCGCAATGTGCGGCAGGTCGCGGAAACGATCGGCGGTCAGACGACGAACATGGGCCGACGTGCGATCGGCGCGGCCATGGCGCTGGGGCTCGTGGCCTGTGCCTCGCGCGGACCTCGGACGGCGATGGGCGTAGCACCGGAATTGATCACGGGGCACTCCGTCACGAGTGTCGCACTGCTTGGCTCGCTGCACGTCTCCGACTCGGTACGCTCGATAGCAGACTCGGCGCTGACGGCTGCTGTGCGCACCGTCTGCCCGAGCGCCACTGTGCTCCCGGCGGACGCGACGGAGCGTCAGCTCGCGTTGCGAGGTGTCATCGTTCCACGGCGGCTCTCGGCCAACTTTGCCCGCGAGGCGCGGACGACGCTGAACGCGGACCTCCTCCTCGCGCCGACCGCGACCGGTCTCATCTACGACACGCGCAGCACGGTCGCGGGGGTTGTGGATGCAATCGGTCGGCCTGCGCAGTCCCTGGACGATGACCGCGCCGGCATGACGCTCGAAGGCTGGGACCTCCGGTCCGCCGAAAAAGCAGTCTGGGTGGTCCGCACGCACGCATCGGAAAATTCGTGGACCATGAACCCGGTCCGCATGCTGCAGAACGCGACGCGCGATGCCGTGGAGCGGATCGCCCCGTTGTGCCGGCCGGCGAGGAGCGCTCGTCAGAGCCCGTGATCGCCACGCCATCCACCGCCACACTCATTCGGCTCGGACCGCCCCGCGCGGCTGCACGACGCCTGTTCTGTCTGCCGTACGCGGGCGGCGGGGTGTCGGCGTATGCGCAATGGTGGCGTGGATTGCCGACCGACGTCGAGGTTGTGGGTGTGCAGTTGCCAGGCCGTGAAGCACGCTTGAACGATCCGCCGCTGACCTCGATCACCGCCATGGCGGACTCGGCTTTTGCGGCAGTGCGGACTGCCACCGACCTGCCGTTCGCCATCTTCGGCCACAGCATGGGCGCGTTGGTGGCCTTCGAGCTGGCGCTCCGTGTCGAGGGTGACGAAACCCTCCGACCGCCGAGCCACGTCTTTCTGTCGGGACGGCGCGCACCTGGCACCATCGAGCCAGTAGCTGACATGACCGCGCTCGAGGACGCCGAATTCCTGGCCGCGCTGGAGTTCCGTTTCGGTGCGGTAACCGAAGATGTGCGTATGCAGCCAGCACTGCTCGAGCTGCTGGTGCCGCTGCTTCGCGCTGACGTCGCGGCCGTCGAGTCGTACCGCGCGCCGCTGGGACGATTGCTGCATTGCCCAGTGGATGTCTGCGGCGGACTTGGAGATATGCATCCTCGGCCCGTGGAACTGGGCGACTGGCAGGCGTGGGCGCAGCAGCCTGTCGGAGTTCGCCTGTTCGAGGGCGATCACTTTTACCTCCGTCCGCAGCGCGGGGCGCTTCTGACCTGGATCGGCGCGACGTGGATCTGAACGGCTGTATCATGACCTGAAGACTGTTTCATTGTACCGGTGTTGCGTCATTGTCGCGTTACCAATCTTAAGATGCAACTTTAGGTGCGGCTGCCGATGATGTGGCGGCGTGCGGAGCCGGGTCCAGAGATGAAGACCGTCCGAACACCGTCCGGTTGCCGAGGGAACGCCGGAGCACGCGGCGGAGTGCGTGATGGGAGCGTAGCCGGCCAGGGTGATTGCCGAACGCATCGCTCGGGTATACCCATGCTGCACTACCTGAGACCCATTCTCAACGCCTCATGCCACGCACCGTCCTCTTCTGGCTGCATCTCGTCGCAGGCGTCGTCGCCGGGACCATCATCCTCGTGATGTCCGCAACCGGCGTGTTGCTGACCTATGAGAAGCAGACGATCGCCTGGGCGGACACGCGGTCCCTGCAGACACGCATGGCGCCAGCATCGGCTTCTCTCAGCGCCGATTCGCTCATCGTACTCGCCCGTGCGGCGCGACCGGGAACCATGCCGACCGCCATCACACGCCGGAACGATCCGGCTGCACCTGACCAGATCGCCTTTGGACGGGAGGGCGTGCTTTACCTCGACCCGGTCACCGGCGCGGTGCTCGGTCGCGGGAATGCCGCCGTCCGCGGCTTCTTTGCCGGCGTCACCGAGTGGCACCGCTGGCTGGCCGGGAAGGACGAAAACCGCACACTCGGCAAGCAGGTCACCGGGGCCGCCAACCTGGCGTTCCTCGTGCTCGTGCTCAGCGGCATGGTGCTCTGGTTGCCACGGACGTGGACCTGGCTCCGTGTCAGGTCGGCGCTCTGGTTCCGTGGCGGGCTCGCAGGAAGGGCCCGCGACTTCAACTGGCACAACGTCCTCGGTATCTGGTCGGCGATCCCGCTCGTGATCATCGTCTCCTCGGCCACCGTCATCGGCTACCCGTGGGCCAGCGACCTCGTCTACAAAATCGTGGGTGAGACGCCACCGCCACGATCGAGCGGTGGAGCACCTGGTGCGAGTGGGTCGCCACCGCAGGCGCAGGCGAACGCAGCCGCTGGAGACACTCAGCGCAGCGGGCAGTCCGGATCAGAGCGCCGACTTGCAGCGGGCGACACCGCTGGTGCGAACGCGACATTCAATCCGGGCTCGGTCGCACACACCACCACGTATGATGCCGCCATCCGCTCGGCCACGCCGCTGATGCCGGAATGGCGCGCCGTCACGCTGCAGATCCCGAAGCCGGACGCGAAGACGATTGCGGTCACGCTCGACGCGGGGACCGGCGGACAGCCCCAGCGCCGCGCCTCCGTGCAGATCGCCGTGGCGACGGGCGCGATCGACAAGTACCAGCCCTTCGACAGCCTGTCGACCGGACGTCAGATCCGCAGTGTGCTGCGGTTCGCGCACACGGGTGAGGTGCTTGGCGTGTTCGGACAAACCACGGCCGGCATCGTCTCGCTGGCATCGGTGGTGCTCGTGGTCACGGGCATCACGCTCTCGATCCGCCGCGCGCTGGCGGCACTCGGCCGGCGCAATCGACGACGCTCAGAGCCCGTCGGCGTCGCGGCGGACTGAACACCCGGTCCACGCACTGACCGAATCCGTCACGGCGCGCACGGTCGAAGGCGACTTGAGCACGCTCTCGTGCGAGGCCTTGGCGTCGCGCAGCACGGAGGGCTGCGGCGAGAGACCGGCGATGAATCCGTCGGACACCGACTTCCGGATCAGCAGATCGCGACCCGCCACCACGACCATCTGCTTACCCCGCACCGCCGCGGCGTCGACCACCGGGTTGAATGCGAACAGCGTCGTGTCGAACAGCCGAGGACCGACGGCGCCTGCGCGAGCACGTACCAGCGATGAGATCCGGTCGAACGGCGACATATATACCGTGGCGGCGGGCTCGTACTGGCGGGCCACCCGCGCCGCCAGCGCGGTGCCCATCGAGTGCCCGATCACCACGATCGGGGTCACCGAGTCGCCCAGGCGCTCGCGGAGCCGGCGGTACGACAGCGCCGCGTCGCTGAACATGCCCTCCGTGGTGGGCCTGCCCTCGACGCCGCCGTACCCGCGGTAGTCGGGCAGCAACACCGAGAACCCTGCCGCCTGCAGCGATCTGCCCAGTGGCAACATTTCAGCGCGGTTCTTCCCCTTGCCGTGCAGCAGCAGGACGCCGGCACATGCGCGCGGTGCGTCTGCCGCAGGTCCCCACCACGCCAGCAGGCTTCCGGCTGAGTCGACGCGCACGATCGTGTCGAGTGTCGCCGAGTCCCAACCCCATTGGCCTGGGACGGCGCGGTCTGAGCGCATCGGTTTGGGTCGGAAGCTGAACGACTCGGTCAGCGTGGGGCGGAGAAAGCAGCCGGACAGCGACGCTGCCGCCGTCACTGCGACGACCCCGCGTGTGACACGCGCCTGCGTCATGCGACCGCCCTCGTTTCACCATCGCGGCCTCGGCGATCGGCGCGCCGCAGCGCGAGCCAGAGCAGCGCGACACCCACCGTGATCGCCGCGTCGGCGATGTTGAAGATGTAGAAGCGGCTGTCGCCCACGCCGATGTCGATGAAGTCCACGACACCACGGTCCCAGCGCAGGCGGTCGATCAGGTTGCCGGCTGCACCACCGGCCACCAGGCCGAAGCCACTCAGCATCATCGGGTCGTCACTGTCGGAGCGCAACATCCACACGGCGACACCGATCAGCATGCCCACGGCCAGCAGCGCGAACACCCACCGCGAGGCAGGGCCAGCCGACAGGCCCATTGCCGCGCGGACGTTGTAGGCGAGCGTGAATCGGACCACATCGCCGATGACGTCGTGCGGCACAAGCTCCGGAGTGAGCTGCGCCACCGCCACGCGCTTGCTGCTGCAGTCGCTCAGCAACGAGAGAGCGAACAGCGGAACGAAGAGGCGCAGCTTCGGTGATCGGAGCGTCATGACGCGAGCGGCGGCTGAGGTGAAAAGGTCGGACACAGGCAGACTCAGCTGAGTGCACCGACATCGCGTACCCCCGCAATCGATACCTGTTTCCGCCTCGCCGACCAAAGGGTCAGACACCACGGTCGGGGGTCGGGCCGATCACAGGGTCAGACACCATGCCCGGAGCGCGGAGCATGGGCCCCCGCGCCACGCATTATGCTACGGCCGTCCGTCCCACCCGACTCCCATGCGAATGATGCAGACTCGATCCGCTCTCCTGCTGCTCGCCGTTGCAGCGCCGATCCTCACCGCGCAGGCGCCGACGCGCACGGCGTTCACGGCCAGTGACGCGCTCGATGTGTCCACGGCGCAGGTGGCCGACCTCTCACCCGACGGACGCTGGCTGCTGACGTCGATCGCCAGCCGTCGCGACGGACTGGGCGTGGATTACCGCCGCGATACCGATCCGACCTACCTCCGCAGCAGCCTGTCACGGCTGCGCGTGATCGACACCCGCGACGGCACCACACGCGATGTCTTTTCGGTGCCGACGACAGTGCGTTCGCCGGTCTGGTCGCCAGATGCGTCGCGGGTGGGAGCACTGGTGCTGCGGAATGACCGACTCGAACCCGTGATCTGGGACCGCGCCACGGGCCGCACACGCACGCTGTCGGTGCCGTCCGGTTTCTACGTGGCCGAAAGCAGCGATCTCAAATGGACGCATGATGGTACGCGCATCGTCGTCGCACTGCGCACCGAGGCATGGAAGCGGGCAGCCACTGCGGAGTTCGCACGCATGACACGTGGACCGGTGTTCGTGCAGGACGGCAGCGATCCGTTTCTGGCGTGGGACAAGCTCCGCCGCGAGGGCAACATGCGCGCGGTGTACACGCTCGACGCCACCAACGGTCGCGCCACCGAACTGTTGCCGATGGGCATGTACGCGCAATTCCAGCTCACCGAGGACGACTCGCTCGTGACCTGGACCGACGACATGACGAAGAAGACCGATTACGACGTGATCTTCGGCACCGAGACGACGCTGATGGCGCGTCGGTTGAGCGGCGGGGCACCGATCACCGTGCTGCCCACGAGCAAGGGCATTTCGTCACCGGTCTGGTCGCGCGACGGTCGACGTGTGGCGTACGCGCGCGATGGTCGCGTGTTCGTGCGCGCGATCGGCGACTCGGCGCCACGGCAGGTTGCAGGTCCCGACTCGGCGACCGCGGCGCGGATGACGGCCGACACCACCGCCACCGGACGTGCGGCGCGTGCGAAAGTGCGATTCGCCGTCCAGCGCTGGTCACCCACAGGCGATGCGCTGCTGGTATCGAACGCCGAAGGCTACTGGCTCGCGCCCGTCGATCGCAGTGCGATGACGATGGTGGTGGCCACGAACGACACCGTGCTCACCACGCCACGCGTGTCAGCGGTGGCGTGGAGCGAGGATGGGCGCTTCCTGTACATGTCGTCGGCCTCGCGCCGCACATGGGAACGCGGCGTGGTACGCTTCGATCGACGCAGCGGCAATCTCGAGACACTGGCGAGGGATGAGCGACTCTACGGTAATGTGCGCCTGTCGCGGTCAGGAGATATACTGGTCTTCTCGAGTGGCGAGGGCAATCGTCCGCAGGATCTGTACGCGGCGGATGCGTCGATGCAGAATGCGCGGCGGCTGACGGCACTGAATGCCGCGCTCGCATCGAAGACGCTGGCCAGCACGAAGCTCATCACCTATCGCGATGCAGACGGTGCCTCGCGGTTCGGCGTCGTGTACCTGCCGGCCAACTACGTGAGCACGCAGAAGTACCCGACGCTGTTCAGCGTGTATGAAGACTTCTTCGATGACACGTTCGATGCGTCGCTGAACGTGCTGGCGTCGCAGGGCTACGTGGTGGTGAAGCCGTCGGTCGGCTTCGAGACGGGCTATCCGGGCGAGGCGTGGCTCAAGGGTGTGACCGCGGCGGCCAATGCGCTCATCGATGCCGGCGTCGCCGATTCGTCGAAACTCGGCGTGTACGGCACCAGTTACGGCGGCTACGCCACGAACCTGCTGATTACGCAGACGAAGCGGTTTCGCGTCGCTGTGAACGTGTCGGGCAAGGTGGACATGGTGAGTTTCTACACCGACTCACCGCGACTCGGCGTGCGGAACATTCATGCGGCCGAGAAGAGCCAGGATCGCATCGGCGCCACGTTGTGGGAGGCGCCGCAGAAGTACATCGCGCACTCCGCCATCTTCTTCGCCGATCGCATCGCGACGCCACTGTTGCTGATCACCGGTGCGCAGGACCCGAACGTGCCGGCCGACAACACGCGCGAGATGTACTACGCGCTGCGTCGCCTCGGAAAGCCGGTGACGTGGGTGAACTACATGAACTCCGGCCACGGCACGCCTGGCACCACGGCCGAAGATTTCATCGACTATCACGATCGCATCGGTGCGTTCTTCGACAGACATCTGAAGGGTGACGCGTCAGGGACAATCGTCGAAGCGACATCGCTGAACGGTAAGCCGCTGCAGCGTCCGGTGCCGCAGGGCGCGGCGCGCGACAGGATGGAAGCGCAGCTCGCCGACGCGCGCACGGCATACACGCGTACACCGATGAATGCCGACTCGCTCATCTGGCTCGGGCGTCGCACGGCATACCTCGGGCGCTTCAACGAGGCCATCGACATCTACACACGGGGTATCGCCGCGCATCCCGGTGATGCGCGGATGTACCGGCATCGCGGACATCGGTATCTCACCACGCGCCAGCTGCCAAAAGCCATCGCAGACTTCGAGCGCGCGTATGTGCTGACGAAAGGCAAGCCTGATGAGGTGGAGCCTGATGGACAGCCCAATGCGCGCAACATTCCGACCAGCACGCTGCAGGGCAACATCCGCTACCACCTCGGCCTGGCGTACTACCTCAGCGGTCAGTTCGACAAGGCGCTGCCGCTGTATCGCGAGGACGTGGCGGCATCGAAGGGTAACAACGACATGCTCGTGGCCACGAGTCACTGGCTCTACATGACGTTGCGCCGCATGGGTCGTGATGCTGAAGCGGCCGCGGTGCTCACGCCGATCACGGCATCGATGGACGTCATCGAGAACGGTGCGTATCACCGGCTGCTGCTGCTCTACAAGGGCGAGCTGCGTGAGGACGATCTGCTGAAGAACTTCGGACGCGACGGCAGCCTCGAAGACATCACCACGGCGTACGGCGTGGGGAACTGGCACCTGTACAACGGCCGGAAGGCACAAGCGGACGCGATCTTCACGCGCATCGCGTCGGCCACATCGCAGTGGGCAAGTTTCGGCTATCTCACTGCGGAAGCGGAACTGTCACGCTCCGCCGTGCAGTAAATAGAACGAAGTCCGCTCACACGGAGGCGCGGAGGCACGGAGAGAGCGGGACGACGTGGAAACTGCGCGTGATAGGCGTAAGTCCCGGGCCTGTCGTGTACGGCGACTTCACGTGTGTGCTGAGCCCTCGGTGTCGCCGCGCCTCCGTGTGATTGCCGTTTGCTGTCAGCGGTCTCGCGGTGGTGGGCCGTCATCGGGCGGACCGCCTCGATCGCGGCCGCGCCCGGGCCCGCGGCGGAACGGTGGCGGGCCGCGGCGATCGGGAACGAAGCGGGCGAGTCGTTCGCGCTGCGCCGCGTCGAGCAGCGGATCGAGCTGCGTCTTCAGCGAATCGAGTGAGGCGCGCATCGCGCCGTCGTGCGCACGACGACGCTCGGCGTTCGCGTCCGCGGCGGCCTGCACCAGCGGACGAATCGCGTTCCACTGCGCGTCGCTGGTGGGGCGGATCACCTGCTGCACGTGCTCGACGAAACCGCCGGGACGGCGCATGTCATTCACGCGTTGCATGCGTCGATCCTGCAGCGCGCCGCCGCCCAGTACACCGATGGCGATGCCGAGGCAGAGCGTGACGACCAGCAGCAGCCAGGCGCGGACGGAGTTGCTCATGTGATGCCCATCAC
>JAYWIJ010000054.1:0-17194 GCA_043788935.1 Gemmatimonadaceae bacterium
TTCCGGGGGATCCGGCGAGCGTTGCTGGAGCGTGTGCCGCATCAGGGCGACCGCTACGAGGCCGAAACGTCGTTCGTCATCCGCGCAGCGCGCGCAGGCGCTATCATCGGACAGGTTGAAATCCCGACCCGATATGGTCCGCCCAGTCACTTCCGGCCGTTGCGCGATGCGGCCCGGGTGATCGCGACGATCTGGTCTCACCGTCCCTCACGCTTGCCGGCATGCGACTCCTCTGCACCAACGACGACGGTATCCTCGCGCATGGTCTCGACTGTCTGGTCCGCGCCGCAGAACCGCTGGGGGAAGTGACGGTCGTCGCTCCCGACCGCGAACAGAGCGCCACCAGTCATTCTCTCACGTTGCACCACCCGCTGCGCCCGGTGCGTCGCGGCGACCGGCGCTGGCAGGTGGATGGCACGCCGACTGATTGTGCCATGCTCGCCATCGAAGCGCTGATGCCCGAGCGGCCCGATTTCGTGCTGAGCGGCATCAACCACGGCCACAACATGGGCGAGGACGTGCTCTATTCGGGCACCGTGGCGGCGGCGATGGAAGGGCTGTCACTCGGCGTACCGGCGATCGCGCTGAGCTTCGCCGGGGGCGATCTGCGCGCCGACATGACGAAGCTCGATGAGCTGGTGGCGCCGCTGACTGGTCTGCTGAGCCACCTGATGGCGCTCGAGATGCCCAAGGGCACGTTGCTGAACATCAACCTGCCGCCGCGACGGAGCGGCGAGGTGGCGGGCGTCCGTCTGACGAAGCTCGGACGACGCGCGTATTCGAACGCGCTCGCCAAGATGCAGGACCCGTGGGGCCGCCCGATCTACTGGATCGGCGGCGGGTCGATCTCATGGGAAGGGGATGCCGACTCCGATTTCCAAGCCGTGCAGGACGGTTACATTAGCGTCACTCCCCTCCATCTCGATCTGACACATCACGCCATGCTCGACGCGTCCCACACCTGGTGGCGGGCGCCCTGACGATGCAGCACGAACTCCGCGGACCCCGGCGTCGTCTCATCGAGACGCTGCAGGCCAACGGCATTCGTGACTTGTCGGTACTTCGTGCGTTCGACGAAGTGCCGCGGCATCTCTTCGTGCCGACCGGTGTGCGGCATCGCGCCTACGACGACGCGGCATTGCCGATCGGGTCGGGGCAGACGATCTCGCAGCCGAGCATTCATGCGCTGTATCTGGATGTGCTGCGTCTGACCGGGCGTGAACGGGTGCTGGAGATCGGCACCGGCTCGGGATTTCAGACCGCACTGCTTGCACGACTCGCCGCGCAGGTGTTCACGATCGAGCGCGTGGTGGCACTGATGGACCGCGCCAAGGACGTGCTGCGCAGCCTCAACGTGAACAACGTGTCGTACCTCGTGGGTGACGGCACCATCGGCTGGCGCGAGTACGGGCCGTACGATGCCATTCTCGTCAGTGCCGGCTCACCCACGGTACCGCAGCCGCTGATCGATCAGCTGGCCGTGGGCGGTCGTCTGCTCTGTCCCGTCGGTGACCGCCTCAGGCAGGAAGTGGTGCTCGTCTCGCGTGACATCGCTGGTGTGTCGACCAGCGTGATCACCGATGCGCGGTTCGTGCCGCTCGTCGGGACGCACGGCTGGGTGGACGGCGCACCCGCATGAGTGACGGTATGGGGCGGATCACGCCGACGGGGACGATTCTGCACGTGATCATCCATGGTCGCGTGCAGGGCGTCGGCTTCCGCTGGTTCGTACGCACGGAGGCCCGTCGACTCGGCCTCGCCGGCTGGGTGCGCAATATTTCCGACGGCACCGTCGAGATGCGTGCGTCCGGTATCGCACAATTCCTGTCCGCGCTGGAGCAGGCGATCCAGCGCGGTCCGGACGGCGCGCTCGTCACGCAGATCACGCAGGTCGACAGCCCTGCGGCGGACGCACGCACCGACACCCCGTATCCATTCATCATTCTGCGCTGATGCCGATCACGACCGCCACCCAGCAGCAGTTGCAGCAGTTGATCCGTGTGGTGCCGAACTATCCGAAGCCCGGCATCGACTTCCGCGACATCACACCGCTGCTCGGCAGCCCCGCGGAATTCGCGCTGGCGATCGTCTCGATGATCACGCCGTGGCGGGACGCGGGCATCACGCATGTGGTCGGGATCGAGAGCCGCGGCTTCATCTTCGGCACACCCGTGGCGCTCGGACTCGGTGCCGGATTCGTGCCCGTGCGCAAGCCGGGCAAGCTGCCACGCACCGTGCTCCGCGAGGCGTATGCCCTCGAATATGGAACCGATTCACTCGAAATGCATTCCGATGCGTTGCAGCCCGGGTCGCGGGTGCTGATCGTGGATGACGTGCTCGCGACCGGTGGCACTGCGCTGGCCGCCGCACGCCTCGTGCAGAATGCCGCGTCGGTGGTGGCCGGCTACGCATTCTTCATCGAAGTCGAAGCGCTCGGCGCGCGGCGGAAGATGCATGGTGCGCGGATCGAAGCCACGCTGACGTACTGACGTCGGTGCGCACCGTGTTCGAGTGCAAGCAATTCGCTGCGCTCACCGCGCATGAGCTCTATGCGATGCTGATGCTGCGAAGCCGCGTGTTCGTGGTCGAGCAGCAGTGCATCTATCTGGACCCGGATGGCATCGACACCGAGGCGCATCACCTGCTGGGCTGGCGAGACGAATCCCGGGCTGAGTTGATCTCCGGGGTGCGCATCCTCGCGCCTGGCGCGGTCTATCCGGAGGCGTCGATCGGGCGCGTGGTGATGGCGCCTGAGCATCGCGGCAGCGGGGCCGGTCGGGCACTGATGGAGCGTGCGCTGGTGGAATGCGCACGCCTGCATCCCGGGAGTGCCATCCGGATCGGTGCGCAGCGGTATCTCGAGCGATTCTACTCCAGCCTGGGCTTCACGACCGTCTCCGAGCCCTATGATGAGGATGGCATCGAGCACGTGACGATGCTGCGCCCGGCCTGACGGCAGGCGACGGGCGCGTTAATTTCCGGAACGGCCCCCGTAGCTCAGGTGGATAGAGCAGCAGTTTCCTAAACTGTTGGCCGGGCGTTCGAGTCGCCCCGGGGGCACTGCCAGCACACGCATACGGCAAAACGGCCGTCACTCACGAAATCATGAGCGACGGCCGTTGCTGCCTGCGGCACTCACATCGTGCTGGCGTCCGTCGTGGTCCGACGGTTGGCTTCGTCAGCCGTCGCCGACGTGGCGTGCTGCACGAACAGTTCAGCGGCGAGATCGTTGAAATCGCGCTGCATGTCATCGTGATGCGCTTCAGCCTCGCGACCGATCTCGGCCAGCTGCGTGTCACCGAGCTGGTCGCCAGCGACCGCGAAGGTGCGGAAGGTGTCCTGTGCCTGGCGGATCATCACGATGTCCGCGACGACACGAAGGAAATCGGTCTCGCGCATGGAATCCACCGCATCGCGCGCCTTGGCGAGCACGGAGCCGATCGCGCCCTTGATCATTCCACCACCGGACTCAGCGCCAACCGAGCGACCGTACTGCTCGAGCATGCCCTGATGCCGCTCGAGGACCGGCAGATACTGCGTGCAGAGCTGTCGGTAGCGCGGGCTGTCGGCCTGTTCCGTATGGGCGCGAAGCGACTCGATGAGGTGACCATGCTGCGCAATGCTGTTGTTGAGCTGCGCACGGATAAAGTCGTGTCCGGTGTCCATGTATGCGATCTCCTGAGAATGTGTCGGGCGACGTGCCCACATCTGACCATGCATTCCATGTGCCGTCCACATCCGAAGAGCAGAATCGTGACTAGACGAATGCACTCTGCCCAGTGATCGCACGCCCGACGACGAGCGCCGTCACCTCGTTGGTGCCTTCGTACGAATAGATCGCCTCGGCATCAGCGAAGAGTCGCGCGGCGCCGTGCTCGAGCAGCACGCCGTTCCCGCCCATCATCTCACGTGCGAGCTGAACCGACTCGCGACAATGGAAGGCGCAGAATTGCTTGGCCAGCGACGTGTGCGCATCGCTGGCGAGCCCGGCATCCTGCAGCCGCGCCGCGCGCAGCGCCATGCCGAGCATCGCCGTCACATTGCCGAGCATGCGCACGAGCATCATCTGCACCAGTTGGAATCCGGCGATCGGCCGGCCGAACTGCTCACGGGTGCGCGCGTACCGCAGTGCATGCTCGTACGCGCCCATGGCGCATCCCACCGCCTGAAATGCCACGCCGATGCGAGCCGCACTCAGCACACGTGCGGTATCACCGAAGCTTCGGGCGTGTGCCAGCCGATCACGTTCCGCCACCCGCAATCCCGTCATCGTGATCCACCCGGACGCGAGCGAGCGCTGCGCGATCTTGCGGGTCATCAGACGCGCCGAGTAGCCGGGTAAGTCTGTGCGGACGATGAATCCCTTCACCTTCTCATCGGCATCATCGCGGGCCCAGATCACGACGATGTCGGCGAACGTCGCATTGCCGATCCACTTCTTCTCTCCATCGATGACCCACTCGTCACCGTCACGACGGCAGCGGGTGGTGAGACCGCGCGCCACGCCGCTGCCGACATCAGGTTCGGTCAGCCCGAAGCACCCGATCTTCGAGAAGCGGCGCAGGTGTGGCAGCCACTCGGCGCGCTGCTCGTCAGATCCGAGCAGCGCGATGGAGCCGAGACAGAGGCCGCCGTGCACGCCGTAGTAGCTCGCCATCGATGGATCGACGCGTGCGAGCTCGAGCGAGTAGAGCCCGTCGATGACGACGCGATTGGTCGCGGTGGCGTCGAAGTAGTGCTCAAGTGGGTCCAGTGCGTGAAAATTCTGCAGCGCATCGTGGTAGAAGACGCCGCGGTCCCAGTGGTCGTCAGCCACCGGCGCGATGTCGCGCTCGAGGACCGCGCGCATGGCGAGACGCCGGCGATTTTCATCCGGTGTGAGGGTGTCGAACCACCCATACAGGTCAACGGGAAGCAGATTCTGCGTCATCTCGATTCTGTGGTGCGTGAGGCAAAGCGTGCGGTGCGAGGCGTCAGTCGGTGACGGACAGGCGCTGGCGATCGATCTCGCCCTTCGACGTGCGGGGCCATGCGCCCGGCGGAATACGGCGACTGGACGCGACGTAGGTGCGCAGGCCGCCAAGTGCATGCTGCAACTCGTGCGCGTCGAGATCCACATCGTCATGCGTGGAGTAGGTGATCGCGATCTGTTGCTGCGGCGTCGGCACGAGCGCGATCTCAGCCACGCGCGGCACCTGCACCTTGATCGCTGCCTCGATCAACGGCGGCACTACCATCGTGCCGTTCGCCAGCTTGAAGCTCACCGCGGTGCGCGACACGAAGGTGAAGGCGCCGGCGTGGACGGTGACGACATCGTCGGTGCGCTGCCAGCGGAGTGGATCGAGCTCCTGCAGCGCGCCATCGCTCCAGATGCCACTGCAGGCATTCGGCCCACGGAACGCGAGCACACCGTCACTGTCGATGCGCACGTCGCAGCCCGCTGGGCGACCGAGAAAGCCTGCGCTGAATTCTCCGGGCTGGCCGAGCATGATGCCGGGACTCGCTTCGGTCTGTCCATACCCCACGCGAAGGCGCGTCGCCGTGAGCTGCGCCGCGAGCGACGCATCCACCGGAGCACCGCCAATCAGACCGCCGTGCAGGCTGCGCAGCAGCGCCATGCCGTCCGCCGTGGCGACGAGTCGACTGGCGGTGAGCGGCACCATGCTCAGGTGCGAGACGGCATGTGCCGCCGCGAGCGCGGTGATGCGCTGCGCATCCCGAGGGACGTTGGCCGCCGTGACGATACGCCGCGCACGCAGAAGGGCAGGCAGGAGTCCGAGCACGAGGCCGAACGCATGATGCCATGGAAGCAGGCAGAGCGCGCTGCCGCCATCGAGCGCCATGTGCGGCAGATGGCTGTTGAGAACGGCCAGCACACCGGCCTCAGGGAGCGCGATCCATCGCGGTGCGCCACTGCTGCCTGACGTCCGTAACAGGAATGCCACATGATCGGTGCGCACCACGGACCGGCGCGGCGTGATCGGCCCGCTCGGTGGCCCACCGGTCGCTTGCGGCACGGCCACGTTCGGATGCATCGAACGTGCGGCGATCGCGGCGCGCGCATCGAGCACTTCGAGCAGCGGCACGACGTCCTCCTCCGAAGGCACGGGTGCCAGCGTGATGCCGTCGGCGAGTGCCGCGACGAGCAACTGCGCGAACGCGGCGCCGTTCGGCAGCGCGCAGACCACCCGATCCCCGCGCGCGATGCCGGCGCGTCGCAGTGCACGCGACCAGTCGTTCGCACCGTGATACAACGCAGTCGCCGACAGGCGTGCGCCATCTGCAACGAGTTCGGCCGTACCGCACGAGTCGAACAGTTCCTGCAATGCGGAGGTGCCGGACATTCTCACGACGGACAGGTTCGCATGCAATGAACGTAGCCGGAGTCCGCGGCGCCGCGGCACTCACCGCGCGGCATCACCCTGCGGTCCACAGCAGTGCCAGATCGGATGCGCGGACTGGCTCCGGGTGGTCCTGGAGTCCCCCGAGCCATGCCGCATGTCCGAGGACACGGGCGGCGTCCCACCCCGCGGTACGCAATTGCGAGAGTCCGTCATCACCACGGGACTTGCTCAGCTTCGTGCCATCCGCATGCGTGACGAGCGGGTGGTGAAGCAGGTGCGGTCGGTCGGCCCGACCGAGGGCCTCTCGCAGCAGGAATTGGCGACCCGTCGAGGGGAGCAGGTCGTCGCCGCGAATGATGACGTCGATGGCATGTCGGATGTCATCCGTGACGACAGCGAACTGGTAGGTCCACTGCGCCAGTCGGTCGCGAACGAGCAGGTCGCCGCACTGCAGGGACGGTCGCTGCGTCAGCGTGCCGTGTCGCAGGTCGCGGAATGTCACGACGTCGTCGCCAAGCTGCAGCCGCCGTGCGTCAGTTTCCGATGCCGGTACCGCCGCGTCGCGACAAGTACCCGGATACCGCAACTCGTCGGAGGCATCCGCGACGGCGGCGATGTCACGGCGCGAACACCGGCATGGGTAGACATGTTGCCCTGTTGCCCGTACGCGGTCGAGCGACGCCTCGTACCCGTCGGGCGCGTCGGCCTGCCGCAGCGTCTCCGACAGGCCCAATGACGCATTGTCGCTCCTCAGGCCAAGCCAGTCGAGATCCGCGCGGATCGACGTCGCGAACGCTGCACGCGAGCGTTGCCGGTCATGATCCTCGAGGCGAACGACGACCGATCCGCCGAAAGCCTTCGCGATGCTCCACACGTACACCGCGTTCACGGCGTGACCGAGATGCAGCTGGCCCGTAGGCGCCGGCGCGAACCGTGTGCGCCAGCCCGGCCGCAGCGCGGTAACCAGTCGCGCTCGCAGCGCTGCGCGCTCAGCTTGTGTCATGGCGGGTGTCACGACGCGCGAATCTGCCGTCGTGCCGAAGCCGCCACAATGCCACCCGCGTCTCCTCATGGCGTACGACCAGGGCTACTTCGACAAGTGGTATCGCAGTCGCAACCACCGTGTGCGCAGCCCTGCGCAGATCCGGCGTATCGTCTCGTTCGCGCTCTCGGCGGCTGAGTACATCCTCGACCGACCCGTGCGCACCGTGCTCGACGTCGGGGCCGGGGAGGGACACTGGCAGCCGGCGCTCAGGAAGCTGCGGCCAACCCTCACGTACGTGGGCGTGGAGCCCAGCACCTACGCGGTCGGGCGCTACGGACGGCGCCGCGGGCTGCGACTGGGGTCGGTCGAGACGTTGACCGATCTGCACCTGCACGAACGTTTCCCCGCGGGGTTCGATCTCGTCGTCTGCTGCGGCGTCCTGAATTATGTGGCGCCCAAAGCGCTGAGCGACGCATTCGAGCAGCTGGCGTTGCATACCGGTGGGGTCGCCTGGCTGGAGCTGTTCACGGCGCACGACGAGATCGAAGGTGACGTGGCGACGATGCGACCGAAGCCGGCAGCGTGGTACCGGACTCGGCTGCAGGCCGTCGGGCTCGTTCCCTGCGGATTGCACCTCTACGCTCCGGCCGACCGAGCAGCCGCGCTGGCCGCCTTGGAGACGGGACGTATCGAATGACCTGCACCACTCTCAGATTGACACAGCACCTGCGTCACGATGCACCAGTTCGCTATCGTATACCCGAGGTCGGTAACGGGAGTAGAATGCGTTGATACGTCCGACCGCACCGGGTCGTCATGAACCCGATGGACAGTTTCCTGCAGTGTGGGCGCCGCGTGCTCATACGTGTACCTGAAAAACCGCCGTACTTCCGTATCCGCGATGTCGTGGATGCATAGGTGGATGTCCGCATGGCCGCGCGTTCAGATTTCAATGCTCATGGTGGGTTCGTCGGCAGCCAACGACTTGCGTGGACTACCCCGCATGCGTGGCACTGCGGCGAACGTGTCTGGAGCGCCACGAACAGTCACCTCGACGTGTGGATCGAACTGCTGCACACGCTCGGCCTCGATCCGGCGCTGGTGCTGCTGCCCACGTTCTGCGCCGACTTCGAGGGCGACCAGTGGACACACTCCAACGTATCACGTGCCGATCTGTGGGCCGCCTATGGCATCGCGCTCGATGACCTCTGCGTCTGGCGTCCGTTGCTGGCGCACTTCGTCGAACAGTTCGACCGGGGCAACGCAGTGTTGGTGGAAGTCGACGAGTTTCATCTGCCCGCGCTGACCGGAAGCAGCTACCAGCGGGAACACGTCAAGACGCTGATTGCCGCCACCGGCTACGACCGCCACGCGCACCGCCTGCGATACCTGCACGGCGTAGCCGGCGCCGAAGTGGGTGGACGCGATCTCGACGCGCTCCTCGCAGCCGGCATCGGCAGTGCGCAACTCGCGCCAGGCGCATGGATCGTGAAGCTCGACCGCATGAGTGCGCGGACATCCGCCGAACGTGCGCAGCTGGGCGTCGCCCTTGCGCGGCTGCATGGTACGCGCATTCCTGCGCGCAATCCCGTGCGATTGTTCGGCGACGCGCTGCGATCGCATGGTGCGTGGCTCGCGGGCGGTGATGCGGAGCATTACCAGCGCTGGGCATTCGCCACCTTGCATCAGTGCGGCGCGTCATTCGAACTCGCAGCCGACGTCTGCGCATGGCTGGCGTCGCAGGGACAGCCGGTGGAACCGGCTGTCGCGCACTTCCGGAACGTGTCGCATGCTGCGCGGGCACTGCACCAGCGGCTCGTGCGCGTCCCGCAATCAGGGCGCATGCCCGACGTGTCTCACACCGTCGAGGACATGGCGCGCTCGTGGGATCAGGCGATGAACGTCCTGCGTCCGATCTACGGCGCCGACGCGACCTGAACGAGAGGCGGCGCGCCGCACAGCGATTCGATCGCGCTGCGCACCGCCTGCAAACAGTTCGTCAGTCCCGTCACGGTGTGGTCGCCCATGTGCCCGATCCGAATCGTTCGTTCGCGCAGGGGGCCATACCCCGCGCCGATGATGTAGCCCCGCCGTGCGGTGGCTTCGGCCACGACGGTGCCGGCCATTGCAGCAGGCAGCGTGACGCACGTCACCGTCGGCGAACGCCCCGACTCCGGCGCGAGTACCGCAAACGCCGGATCTATGTCTGCGGCCAGCTTCCAGACCCACGCGAGCGTCATCGCCTGCATGTCGCGGTGTCGCTGCCAGCGCGCTTCCATGCCTTCGGCTGCAATCGCCTCAACCTGCGCGGCGAGTGCATAGAACAATGAAATCGCCGGCGTGTTCGGCGTCTGGCTCTTCACCGCATACTTCTCGAATTCCACGAGATCGAAATACGTGCCGCGGTCGGTGTTGTGCGCCGCGGCTTCGATGAATGCTTGGCTCGCGACACCCAGCGCGAGTCCCGGTGGCAAGGCCAACGCCTTCTGCGAGCCGGTGAATGCAAAATCGAGATGCCACGCATCCGTTTCCAGCGGCGCACCTGCAACCCCCGTCACGCTGTCCACGAGAATGACGGCACCCGCTGCGTGCACGACGCGCGCGATGGCCGCGATGTCGTTCAATGCTCCAGTGGATGTTTCGGAGTGCGTCAGCGTCACCACACGCGCGCTGGTTTGCTCGAGCAACACTGCGACCTGTTCCGGCGTGTGATGCAGGCCGAGGGCAACGTCGTCGCGAACCACCGTGCGGCCGCAGCTCGATGCCACCTGTGCGAATCGCTCCGAGAATGCGCCGTTCACGAGCGACAGCACGATGCCCGACGGCGCACACCGGATCGCACCTTCCATCAATCCCGTCGCGGATGCCGAGGCGATGTACGCGGGGCGCGAGGTGCGGAAAACGGTGCGGAGGCCGGCATCGCAACGTGCATACACCGCCTCGAAAGCTGCACTCCGGTGCGGCAACATCGGGCGCATCATCTCCTGCAGGATTTCCGTCCGCACCTCGGTGGGGCCGGGAAGAAAGAAGGTGCCGTGGTTGAGCATCAGGTTCCCAGAACGATTTGTGTCAGCCGCGCAAAGCTCTGCACCTCACCGGCGGCGCG
Source organism: Gemmatimonadaceae bacterium (assembly GCA_043788935.1). Lineage (GTDB taxonomy): Bacteria > Gemmatimonadota > Gemmatimonadetes > Gemmatimonadales > Gemmatimonadaceae > JACMLX01. The sequence continues at coordinate 10,436 of JAYWIJ010000054.1, forward strand.
CGCCACCACCGCATCGCGCCGTGCCACACCGGTGAATGCGAAGAATCGATTTACCACCGGTGCGAGTTCCGCGTCGGTTGCGCCATCACCAACCGCGAGGACAGGTGTCGGCAGCACGAGTGACGTCACAAGGATCGGCTTGCCGCCATTGCGGGCCAGCAGTGCATCCCCGCGCACGCCCGTCGTGATTCCGTCCGCGTCGTACTCCACCTCGACGGCGTGCACGTCACGCCACGGAATGCCGAGCCAGAGCGCGAGCGGCAGGATCGCATCACGAAGCCCACCACTGACCAGCACCACGCGCACGCCGGCGTCACGCCACACGCTCACCGCCTCGCGCACGCCTGGCATCGCACGCGCGATGTACTCACCGGCCAGCTCACGGATCTCTGCACGCGTGGGACGAATGATGGCCAGCCGCCGACCATACACCGCGTCCAGTGTGATGCGACCTTCCATCGCATCCACGGTGAGCGTAGCGACCATCGTGGCCACGTCAGCGCCACGACGCTCGGCGAGCCAGTCGATGCCTTCGATGGCCGACACGGTGGAATCCACATCGAGCACGACCGACCGGAAGTAGCTCACAGGATGTTGCCGGGCGCGAGGAGATTCCATGGATCGAGTTCATGCTTCACTGCGCGCATCATGCCGCGCTGCGTTGCGGACATCTGCAGTGGCAGCCACCGCGACTTGATCTTGCCGATGCCGTGCTCCGCCGCCACCGTGCCGCCGAGCGCGATCACTTCGCGTAACGTCGCGCTGACGGCGTCGGTGATACGCTCGAGTTCCTCACGGTCACGCGCCACGAAATTCTGGTGCGGATGCCCATTGCCTGCATGACCGAAGGTGACCGGCTGCGCGAGACCGCGGACCGCCACGGCGTGCCGCGACGCCGCGAGCGCTTCGCCGAGCCTGTCATACGGCACCGCCCAGTCGGTCGAGATACGCCGGCCGCCAGCGGCACGATACGGCGCAGCCCGTTCATGCATCGTGGCGGGTACGGCATGGCGCAGGCGCCGTGCATCACGCAGGGCTGCCTCACCATCATAGACGCGAATGTCGTCATCGAGCGCACCGTGCGCGACGGCGAGTTCCATCCACGCATCGAGATCGGGTTCGTCGGCCTCGTTGCCGGACAGTTCCGTGTAGATCAGCGCATTCGCTGACGGCGCCCACCTGTCGTCTGCCGCGGCCGTGCGCGCAATCGCGAACGCACCGCCATCGAGAAACTCGAGACACCGGGGCGCGAGGCCTGATGCGTCTCGCGCCGCCACGACGAATGCGAGAGCCGCCGCATCGGTGGGGAAGGGGATACTCAGTCCCGTCACCCACGCCGGCAGTGGCAAGAGTGACAGCTCGGCTTCGAGGATGACACCCAGCGTGCCTTCGCTGCCGATGAACCAGTCCACCAGATCGTGCACGGGTGCATAGCCGACGGTGTTTTTCTCGAGCGTCGGTCGGCGCAACTCGAGTACGTCGCCATTCATCAGCGCCACCGTCAACCCTTGCACATGCGCGCGGATCGCACCGTAGCGCAGTGAGCGCGCGCCGGACGCATTGCAGGCGATGGCACCGCCAACCGTGCAATCCTCCTCGCTGGTCGGATCGGGCGCAAACAACCACCCCTCTGCCGCAAGCTGTCGCTTCAAGGGGCCGAGGAGTTCGCCCGGCGCGACGCGCACCGAGTTCGATGCGTGATCGATGTCGCGAATACCGGTGCATCCGCGCATCGAGAGCAGCAGTCCGCGATCAGTGAGCGATGCGCCCGTCGTGCTCGTCTGCCCTCCGGCCGCCGTCACCGTCGTGCGGTCACGCTGCGCTTCGTCCAGCAGCGCCATCACCTCTGCGCGCGACGTCGGGCGTGCCACCATGTCGGGCAGCAGCTCGAGCCCCGATGCGTCACGACTGTACCCGTGGCGCACGTCGGCGTCGGTGGTGATGCGCTCGTGGGTCACGCCGCGGTACCGCCGGTGCTGCCGCTCTGGAAACGCACGATCGTTGCAGTGCGCACGTCGGGCAACGCAAGCAGTCGTTCGCGCAACGCCGGTGCAACGATGCCATCGACCGAGATGGCGGCCAGCGCCTCGCCACCCTGTGCCAATCGCGCCTGATGGTATTCGGCGATGTTCACATGCGCATCGCCGAGCGCTGTCCCGACTCGGCCGATGACACCCGGCACGTCGTTGTTGGTGAGCACGATCATCGTCTGTCGCGGCGTCACATCCACGTGGAATGCACCGATGCGCGTCACGCGCGCGACACCACCGGCCGGCGCCATGGCCACGACGCCGATCTCACGCACGCCGCCGCCAAGCGACACATCCACCGTCGCCGTGCGACCCGCGTCCGCCAGTTCACCGATCGACAGTTCGATGCCGCGCGCTTCGGCCATCGCGCGGGCGTTGATCAGATTCAGCCGCCCGTCGTCGATCACGCCTTCGAGAATGCCGGCACACGTGGCTGAGAGCAGGGCAGCTCCCGCGCCGACCAGATCGGGGCTCACGCGCAGGCGCACACGCTGAATGATGCTGATGCCCTGATCCAGCAGGAGCGCACGTGCGATGGCGGCAGCGCGCTGCGCGACGAGCAAGGCAGGCTGCAACTCCCGCCACTCCGTCCCACTCACGGTCGCGACATTGAGCGAGCGTGTCAGCTCGCCATGCAGGAGCGCATCACGCACCGCCTCGCACACGTCGACGGCAACGTTGCGCTGCGCTTCGGCCGTGGATGCACCGAGATGCGGCGTGAGCAGCACCGAGGGCAGGGTACGAAGCAGGTGGTCGGTGGGCAGGGGCTCCTGCGCAAACGCGTCGATGCACGCACCACGCAGCAGTCCATTCTGCAGTGCCTGTGCGAGCGCGGCGTCGTCCACGATGCCGCCGCGCGCGAGGTTGCAGAGTACCGCGCCACTCGGCATGCGTGCGAGTTCCCGGCGACCGATCAGCCCGGTGGTCTCTGCGGTCAGTGGTGTGTGAATCGTGAGCACGTCGGTGTCCGGCAGCAGCGATTCGAGTGATGGTGCACGACGAATGCGCAGCGCGCGAAACCGTTCATCGCCGACGTAGGGATCGAAACCGACGACCTCCATGCCGAACGCAAGTGCACGCATCGCCACTTCTGATCCGATGCGTCCCACGCCGACGATACCGAGCGTGCGGCCCTTCAGTTCGCTGCCGAGCAAGGCGGAACGATCCCACCGACCCGCATGCATCGACGTATCCGCGCGCACGATGTGCCGGAACAGCGCGATCAGTGATCCGAACAGCAGCTCCGCGACCGCAACCGTGTTGCCCGCAGGTGCATTGATGACAGCGACGCCGAGTTCCGTAGCGGTGGCCATGTCCACGTTGTCGACGCCGACACCCGCACGGCCCACGACGCGAAGCCGCGTCCCGGCCCGCAGGAGGTCGCTGCTGATGCGTGAGGCGCTACGGCCGACGATCGCGTCGTAGTCCGGAATACGAGCCAACAACTCGGCGGCGGGCAGGGTCGGCACTTCGTCCACCTGCAAGCGCGGCTCCGCGGTGAGCAGGGCAAGTCCATCCGGATCGATTTCGTCCGTCACGAGCACGCGATATCGCATGCAACTCCATGGCTGGGGGGATCGCGTGCTGCACGGCGATGCACCTCCAAGGTACTAAGACGGGCAACGGCACTCCGGTGCCGGGAAGCCCGCAAGTCAACGCACCGAATGCAAACCGCCCCCGGCGCAGGAAGCCGGGGGCGGTTCGGACGCGCGTGCGGACGCAGAGAGTCAGGGCAGCAACAGTGACCGCGTGCCGCCGGTATCGGCGTCTGCCACGAGACGCACGGCGCCACGGAAGCGCGATTCACGCGTGTTCAGCGGGCTCTCCACGACGCCCACGCCTGGCCGGCTGGCATGCACGTACTTGCCGTTGCCGGAATAGATCGCGATGTGCGTGATGCGTCGCTTGGTGCCGAACGTCAGCAGATCGCCCGGCTTCATCCGATCGAGTTCCTTGCCGACGCTGATCCCGGTGTACGCCTGCTCGTTGGCCGTCCGGGGCAGGCGTACGTTCAGCCACGACATGACATACTTGACGAGTCCGCTGCAGTCGAAGGCCCGGCCCGGCGTTTCCGCGCCCCAGATGTACGGCGTGCCGATCTGCTGCCGTGCGACCGAGACGATCGAATCGCGGAGGGCGTCAGCCGAGTCGGAGACGAACGACGCTTGCGCAACGGAAGGGATGATCGGTCCGAGCGCCAGACGGGAGCGACGGCCCGACAGGCGGCGGGACCTACGCGAGCGGCTCGCCACGGCCTTGCTCCGGGCGCTACGAGCGCGGGTGGCCGCCGCCCGCGTCTTGCTCCGGCGCGACGACGATGTGGCAACCGGCTTCTTGCCTCGCGGCTTTTCGGCCGCGGCGTCGGTGGGCGTTGCAACGACGATCGCAACGGCGCCCAGCAGCAGCACGAGGCGTCGCAGTGCGGTGGCAAGTGAGTTCGGCATTGGCATGGAGGTAAGGGTACCTTGACGCATCACCGAGCACAGCGGGCTCTCGACGACAACTGCGGGCTGGGCTGACCGGACACTCAGGTCGATGGGCCCGCTCCATGGAAGTGACGACAGGGGACCGGTGGGGTCACGGCATCCGGGGGGCGTCCACGCTGCCATCCAGAATCTCCGCCTGACGCCGCTTGTCGTACGGGGCCTCACCTGCGAACTTAACAGGCTGTAACTGTTCCGCCTGTGCTCGGGCGGTTCCTCGACCGTTGACGGCCCACAGCGGCCTCGTCTCCAGACCAGTCCCGATGTCGGAATTCGAAGAGAGCGGGCTCGACTCGCTTGCCACGTGGCTGAAGGTCAACCAGAAGCTCGTCTCGATCATCACCGGCGCCGTCGTCGTTGCGGTTATTGGTACCGTACTCTACAAGAAGTCGGCCGAGACGAAGATACAGAATGCCGAGCGGGCGTTCTTTCAGGCGCAGACGGCCACCGCGCAGAATCCTGGGAATGCTGCGCCCGAGCTGGACAAGGTGGCGACGCGGTACGCGGGCACGTCGGCGGGCGACCGCGCGGCGCTGCTGGCGGCGCAGTCGCTCCTGACGGCGGGCAAGACGCCCGAGGCAATGAAGAAGCTCGAAGCGCTGGCGTCTGGCGGCGGGGCCGAGCGTCTCGGCGCCACACTCCAGACGTTGCTGGCGGCTGGCTACGAGAACCTGAACAAGCCGGCCGAGGCTGCCAAGGCATATCTGGCGGCGGCGAGCACCAGCACGGGAGACGCGAAGGCGCAACGACAGGCCGACGCCGCGCGGGCCTTCATGGCTGCGGGCAACGGTGCCGAGGCGATCAAGCTCTGGACCGAACTCGGCAAGGATGAGCGTGGTCCGCTGGCGGCGGAGGCCCATGTTCGCCTGGGCGAGTTGCTGGTCAGGAAGTGAACTGACGTGAGACAGGTTCTCGCGTGATGCGCGGACATCGGGCCGGTCGGCAGATCCAGAGTTCCGGAGATGCCGGCCGGCTTTTTTGCGTCGGGTTTTCCGGTCCGGTACGCTGAGGGCTGCTGTCGTGCAACGGGCAAGGTTTCGCGCTCGGCGGATGCTGGCGTGATGGGGTGAAAGGTGCTGTCGTGCGCCGCGCTTCAGGAGCTGCAGGCACGCGCGATAGTGGTGTGTTCGCGGTGTGTGATTTGCGGTGCGTCGTGTGCGGCGGCGGTGTCCGGAAGGCGTACCCTGCGAGGGGCACTCGCCCGTCCGGCGGCCGGATGTAAGTTCCTATAAGAAGTATTATGTAAACTAAGCATGGTGGAAAACTGTGGATAAGTGCCTCGATCCGCTCTCCGCTGTGGAAAGACCCGCCGGTTCCACACAATCGGCCTCCCATCGCTCCACGTGGGCGCTCCGACCGAAGCCACCCGAAACTGCGCGCGACATCGAGATCGGGCACCCTCGAAACGACGCGGCGCAACATGTGAAATTGCGAGCACTTACGGCGTCGGAACGCCGACGAAAAGCGCCAGAAAATCGCTGCCGGAACGCGTCGAAAAACAGACCCCCTGCCGCCACACTCCGCACCCGTTCGGACATCGCCACGCAGCCTCGGCGTCACCCGTCGTGAGCGACGGTCTGCGCACGACACGCGCAATCCGGTGTGTCTCCCGAGTGCGCATAAATTGGCCACGACGGGCCATCAGCAGCGGAGACCACCGGCTCGCGCGTGCGTCCGTCAACGTGCTCAGCGCCGGCCGACGCGATCACGGAGTTGGATCCATCCGCCACTGCGCTGCGGCGTTCGGAGACTCGCCTTCCCTCGTCGCACTGCTCCTTCAAGAGCAAACTCATGCATTTGAAAAAGCAGGGAACTGACTTGGGAAACCAGTGACGGCCGGCGTGCGACATCACCACGCGAGTCGCGCAACACTCGTCAGCGCAGTGTGCGCAGCACCCCATCGAACACCACGCGTCCCTCGCCGGAGAGCTCACTCCACGCTGCGTCGCTCCCTTCCGGCAGGCGCACGGCGAGTACCTTGCCGCTCGCGGTTGCGAGCTGCACCGGGTCTGTAGGCGCGGCGAGCCCCCAGGCGATCAGGCACGCGGCCGTGGCGACCGAGCCGGTGCCGCAGGCGTATGTCTCGCCCTCGACACCGCGCTCGTACGTCCGGATCCGCCACCGGCCGCCGTCGACAGCACTCGGCCCGACGAAGTTGACGTTGGCGCCTGTGGGCGCTCGCACGGCGCCGTACCGCAGGATGCGCCCACGACCGGCCACGTCGATCGCGCTGACATCCGACACCA
>JAYWIJ010000055.1:0-17168 GCA_043788935.1 Gemmatimonadaceae bacterium
GGACGCGGGTCGGACAACACCTCGCCGAGTTTCAGCCCTGATGGTCGCCGCATCGCGTTCACGTCGGGGCGGGCAGGCCGTCCTGATGTGTATATTGCCGATGATGACGGCACGAACGCCGACCAGCTTGCCGCGCTGTCGTCGGCGCAGGCGTACCGCTCGAGTCCCGACTGGTCTCCCGATGGACGGGCCATCGTGTTTCAGTCACAATTCGGTGGTGCGTTTCAGACGATGGTCATCACGCTGCGTGATCGGGCCGTGAAGCAGCTGACGACAGAAGGTGCGAATGAGGATCCCGCGTGGGCTCCCGATTCGCGGCACGTGGTGGTGGCTTCGACCCGCTCTGGTGCCCGACAGTTGTGGGTGATCGACACGGAAACCGGGCGGGCTCGCCAACTGACCATGGCGGGCGGTGCACGCCTGGCGGCCTGGTCACCGCGCACGCTTCGCTGAATAGCGTCGTCCGCACACACTCACCCTGCCAAGGGAATCAGAATGAATACACGCGTCATTGCTGCTGGACTCATGCTCACCTCGCTCGCACTCGGTGCGTGCCGCAAGAAGCAGGTGCCGGTGGCTGCCGTCACCACGTCGCCGAGTTCGGCGCCGAGCACCGACGATGGCGCCGCGCGCCGTTTGCGTGAACAGTTCGTGCGCGACTCGCTCGCGAAGGCGCAGGCCGATGCTGCAGCGCGCGCCGCGTCCGCGTCGGAAGTGGTCAACCTGCGCTCGTTGCTCGAGGCTGCCGTGCGCTTTGAATACGACGCGTCCGAACTGACGGACGACGGGCGCGTGGCGCTCGACGCCAAGCTGCCGATTCTCCGCACCAACACGGCGCTGCGTATTCGCATTGCCGGTCACACCGACAGCCGCGGCAGCGACGAGTACAACCTGGCCCTCGGTTTGCGCCGCGCCTCCTCGGCGCGCAAGTATCTCGCCGATCGCGGCATCGCCGTTGGACGCATCGATGTGGTCTCCTTCGGTGAGGAGCGACCGGCGGCCAGCGGTGAAGACGACGGCTCATGGGCCCAGAACCGTCGTGCCGAGTTCGAGATTCTGAGCGGTGGTGAGTCGCTGCAGGTGCCGCCGCGATGACCGGTCGGCGGGTGCTGTGGCTTGCCGCTGGCATGGTCTCGCTCTCAGCCTGCGTGGCCACCAAGCAGGACGTGCTGCTGCTGCAGACCGACCTGAAAGCGATGCGTGCGGAATACGCGTACCGTGATTCCTCGCGCCGCGTGCAATTCGACAGCGTCATGCGCACGATGGCGGTGCTCAACGACTCGCTGCGCGGTCTGAAGGGTGACCTCGCGGCGTTTCAGGGGAACGTGCTCGGCGATCTGTTCAAGGTGCGCGATGGGCTGATCGAGATCCGTGCGCTCACCGGCCAGAGTCAGTCGCGCATCACGGAACTCCGCTCGGAGCTCGAGCAGCGCAACGCGATCCTGCAATCCACGCCACCGGCGCCCAGCGTTCCCCCGACGTCGGGTACGCCTCCGGCTGGTGGTGCGTCGGCACGCCCTTCGGACTCGGCGGCCGTTCCGGCCGCGATGCCAGCGGCGGCCCCCGGTCCGAACCAGCTCTACACGATGGCGCTCGATCAGCTGCGCCGCGGCAGTACGTCGGCCGCACGTGCCGGGTTCACCGACTTCCTTGCGCAGTATCCGCAGCATGAGCGAGCGGGTGACGCGCAGTACTTCATTGCCGAAACGCTGGAACGCGACCAGAAGCCGCTGGATGCCGAAGCCGCATATCTGAGCGTCTACACGCGCTTTCCGCGCAGCGAGAAGGCACCGACGTCGATGTTCAAGCGGGCAGCACTGCTGCGAGCGCAGAGCAAGCCCGATCGTGCACGCGAAGTGCTCGAGCTGCTGCTGAAGACCTATCCACGCAGCGACGAGGCCGACCTCGCCCGCGAACGCTTGCGTGCGAACACGCCCTGACGCTGCCACGGACGCACCATGAGTGACATGCCCTTTCTCGACCACCTCGAGGAGCTGCGTTCGCGGCTCCTCAAGGTCGTCGTGGCCGTGGGCATCTGTGTAGCCATCGGTTTCGTGCTCGTGATCAAGTTCGACTTCATCGGTCTGCTCGAGCGCCCGATTCTGCCGTACCTGATGGGCCGCAAGCTGATCTTCACACACCCGGGTGATTCGTTCTCGATCGTGATGCAGGTGTCGTTCGGACTCGGCTTCGCGCTGGCGGCCCCGATACTTCTCTACCAGATCTGGGCTTTCCTGAGTCCGGCGCTCTACAAGCACGAAAAAAAGGTGGTCGTGCCACTGCTGTTTGCAGCGACCTGCCTCTTCATGATGGGCGCGGCACTGGCCTATTTCTTCGTGCTGCCGTTCGCGCTGAAGTTCCTCATGGAATTTCAGACGGCCGCGCTCGAGCCGATGATCACGGCGCGCGACTACTTCGATTTCGCGACGTCGCTGGCGCTGAGCATGGGGACGGTGTTCGAACTGCCGATCCTGCTCGTCGGGCTGACGGCGCTGGGGATCATCACGCCGACGCAGCTGCGGCAGTACCGGCGGCATGCGGCCGTGGCCTCCATGGGTGGCGCGGCCATCATCACCCCGGGCGACCTGCTGACCACGACGGTGATGCTCATGGTACCGCTGTATGCCTTGTATGAAGTGAGCATCATCGCGAGCTCGTTCGTCCATGTGAGGAAGGAACGCCGTCGGTTGGCCAGCGAAGCGGAGTCAGATGCGGAAGCCGAGGCACTCGCCTAGTGCGTCGCCTGCTGGCCGTGCTGCTCGCCTGCCTCGTCGGCGCCGGTGCTCTGGCGGCGCAGGGTGGATCACGCCCCCCCGTCGAGCGGCGCCCGCCGGCCGACACGCTGCGTCGCAACCTGCCGGCCGACACCAGCAAGGCGGCGCGTGATTCCGCCGCTGCGGCCGATTCGGCGCCGAAGGAACTGGTGAAGTGGGCCGAGTCGGACGCCGTGATCGATTCGCTGCTGTCCAAGCAGGGTTACACGGTGACGCGACTGCAGGGTCGGAGCATCACCTTCGACGCCAACCGGAAGATCCTGACGCTCATCCGCGACGACAGCGCGCGTGCGGCCATCGGTCGTGACAACGCGCTCATCGTGAGTGATACGATCATTTACGACGACTCCACGAAGATGGTCCGTGCGCTCGGGGCCGAGAGCGTGCTCCGGGACCCCGGTCGGGGCGGTGACGATGTGGTGTCGCGTGGCGTGTTCAAGTACAACACCACCGAACGGCGCGGCACCGTGGGTGACGTCCGCACCACGTTCGAGAGTGGGCAGAAGTACTTCATCTCGGCCCGCAGTGCGGGGTTCGCGAACGACAGCACCGGTGAAGAGGCGTCGTTCTTCGGGCGGTTCAACTCCGTCACCACCTGCGACGACTCGCTGCCGCACTATCACTTCAGCACGAAGGAGCTGAAGATGGTGCGCGGCAAGCTGGCGGTGGGGCGTCCTGGCGTGTTGTACATCTACGACGTGCCGGTGATGTGGCTGCCGTTTTACTTTCAGGACGTGCGCTCGGGTCGCCGGAGCGGCATGCTGAGCCCGCGCCTCGGTGTCAGCGAGATCGTGCGCAACGGACCGCTGTATCGGCGCACGGTCGAGAATCTCGGCTACTACTACAACATCGACGACTATCAGGATGTGCAAGCCTGGGTGGATTGGCGCTCCGGCGCCAACATCGATCCGCGGAACCCGAACGACTTCGGCTTCACCCGCTACAACCTGCAGTGGCGCTACAATTGGCTGCGACGATTCCTGAACGGCACCGCCGGGGCCTCGTTCCAGCGCCTGACCGACGGCAGCACCAACACGAACGTCCAGCTCAATCATCAGCAGCGATTCTCGCGCAAGACGAGCTTCAACACGTCGATCAATTACGTGTCCAACACCCAGGTGCAGCGGACGACGGCGTTCAACCCGTTCGCGGCATTGGCGACCTTCCGCTCGTCGGCGAACTACACCACCGCCGTCGGCCCGTTCACCGTGGCGCTCGGTGCCAATCGCACGCAGTACACCGGCCGGCCGCAGGTGGATCAGACGCTGCCGACGCTGAACATCAACTCGGCACCGATCACCTCGGGCACGTGGTTGACCTGGACGCCGACAATCACCGCGTCCGAGACGCGCCGCACGAATCAGCAGGCGGGTGGGCAGTCGACCTATTTCTACCGCCTCAACTCGCAGGGATTTCCTGTCGAGGACACGCTGCCGCTGAATTATCGCAACACGACGATGCAGTTCAATACGCCGCTCGAGCTCTTCGGTTTCCGGCTGGACAATGCCTTCGACATCAACGATGAGTCGAACACGGGCATCCAGCAGAAGACGATCGAAGAGATCATCGACCGCGGGAATGGCGTACGGGACACGGTGCAGTCGATTCGATTCTTCAACGGATTCACGCAGACGCGGATCGACTGGCGGACGCAGTTCTCGCTGCCGTCATTCAGTCGCGGGAAGTGGAACGTGTCGCCGAGTGTGCAGTTTGCGAACGTGGATCCGGGACCATTCTGGGTGCGCTCGACCCTGTCGGGTGGCCGGTATGTCGCGCAGACGAAGCGACCGACCTTCAATTTGTCGGTGGCACCAACGCTGTTCGGATTCTTTCCCGGTATTGGCCCGATCACGCGCGTCAGGCACTCGATCTCACCCACGATCGGATGGTCAGTCGCACCGCGCGCGAAGATCAGTGAAGAGTATCTGCGCGCCTTCAATCAGTTCAGCAAGGGCTACAACGGCGCGCTGCCGCAGAGCATGCTGTCGCTCGGCCTGTCACAGAACATCGAAGTGAAGATGCGAGCCCCCGCCGACTCCGCACCCGAGGCGGGTCGGAAAGTGCGCGCACTCAGCATCCAGACCGACCAGCTCTCGTACAACTTCCTGCAGTACCAGGAAATCAAGAAGCGCTTCGGCAGTGCGTCGAAGTTCGCCGGGCTCACCTCGAGTTCGTGGGGACTGGGGCTGCGCTCCGACTTCCTGCCCGGCTTCGACTTCAGCTCGCGGTTCTCGCTGTTCCAGGGCAACCCGATATCCGACACCGCGGTGTTCAAACCATTCCGCGAGGAAGTGCGGACGTCGCTGCGCCTCGACCGCACCACGGGCGTCGTGCGATGGGCGTCGCGGCTGTTCGGGGCGGGGGAGTTCAAGGCGGCGGCGTCCAATCTGACCGCTACCGACTCGATGCAGCTCCGCAACGACCAGAACAACGGATTGCAGGGCGTGAATCGCGGCCTCAATGGCAATCAGGTACGTCCGGGGTACGGCGCCATCCCGAGTGGGCAGGGGTGGTCGGTGAATCTCTCCTACTCGTCCACGCGCCAGCGTCCGCCGGTGGGTGCGAACCTGATCCAGCTGCCTCCCGTCGAGGAGCGCTGCGCCGCGCTCTTGCAAGGGATTCCGAACCCGTTCGTCCTGGAGGATTGCATCAATAACAATGGCAATCTCGAGGGCGTCGACAACAACTCGCTCTTCGTGGGCGCCGGCTCGCCGATCATCATCAATCCGCCGATCCGGTCCCTGCAGGTGCAGACGACGTTCAACATCACCCCGAAGTGGGCGACGCAGTGGTCCACCACCTACGATGCCGTACGGGGACAGTTCGCCGCGCAGACCGTGTCGCTCCAGCGGGAACTGCATGACTGGCGTGCGATCTTCAACTTCACGCAGGCTCCGAACGGCAACTTCGCCTTCTCGTTCTTCATCGCGCTGAAGGCGCAGCCCGACCTCAAGTTCGACTTCAACCAGCAGTCGTTCAGGCGCCCCGCTGGTTCCACTTCGCCCTGATGCTCTCTGCGCGGTTCAAGCCATGGCACGTCCCGGGATTCTTCCGCAAGTACGTGTCGCTGCGGGTGCGCCGGATGCCGGTGCTGGTGCACTTCGAGGTCACGCTGCGGTGTAACGCCCGCTGCGGCTTCTGCGACTACTGGAAGACCGATGCGTCCGAGAAGGATCGTGAGCTGAAGAGCTACGCCGATGCCGCGAAATTCTTCAATCCGATGCTGGTCTGCTTCACCGGTGGCGAGCCGCTGCTGCGGCGCGACCTCGAAGACCTCATTGCGGGCGTGGATCGGGCGATCAGCTGGAAGTACATGACGCTGATTACGCATGGCGCCATGCTTTCCGCGGAACGCGGACAGTCGCTCAAGGATGCCGGCATCAATCAGCTCAGCATCTCGCTCGATTACCTCGACGGGCGGCACGACACGGCGCGCGGCATCCCCGGTCTCACGCAGAAGATCTTCGACAGCGTCGAGGGCATGCGCGCCCGCGGACTCGACAACATCCGCTTCAACACCGTCATCAAGAACGACAATCTCGACCAGATCCGGCCGATTCTGGCGCGAGCGGCAGAGCTGGGATGCGGCGTGAATTTCAGCGTCTACACTGACTTCAAGAACGGCAACACCGATCAGCTTCTGACGTCAGGCCAGCAGGCGGAGATCGAGGAGCTGGTGGCCGAGCTGCTCGCGTACAAGAAGCGGCGGCGCGGCGTGATCACGAACTCGGATTTCTATCTCGAGCAGCTGCCGCGTTACACACGTGGCGAGATGACGGAGCCCTGCGAAAGCGGGATGAGCACCATTCACATCGACCCGGCAGGCGGGGTCCGGCGCTGCCCGGACTTTCCCGTCGACTTCCACTGGACCGAGTGGCGGCAGTACCAGCCGATCGACTGCAACCGCTGCTACTACGCCTGCCGTGGCGAGGCGCAGGCACCGTTGCGCCTGGACCGGATCCGCGATGTGATGGCATGAGCGTGCTTTGCTCCGGCGCGATCGCGCCCGCGTCACATCGTGATGTCTCGGCAGTCCAGAGATGACGTAAACGCTTGAGCCAGCTGTGACTTAGCCCTAGCTTGATCGTTATCGGTTGAGCAGGTCCACCCCCCTGTCCCACCCCCGCCGTCCGCATGGCCTCATCACCGGCAGTGCTCAAACAGCAGGCCGCCGCTCTCGAGCTGAAAAAACAGCCCGAGAAGGCGCTCGCGCTGTACCAGCAATTGCTCGCCGAGCACGGCGGAACGGATGACGTGGACGTCGCCCTGCGCAATCGCGTCGGTGACCTTCACCTGCGGGTGGGACAGATCGATGAGGCCATCGCGCTGTTCGAGCGGAGCGCCGACGAGTACGCGCTGAGCGGCTTCCTCAACAACGCCATCGCGCTCTGCAACAAGATCCTGCGTCAGCGCCCGGGTCACGTGCCCACGCTGCGCCGGCTGGCCCGGTTCTCCGCCGAAAAGGGGATGGTGGTCGACGCCCAGCGTCACTATCTGTCGGTCGCCGAGGCGCTGGAGAAGCTCGGCCAGCATGGTGAGGCGCTGAAGGCGCTCAGCGAGTTCGCGGAACTGTCGCCGGAGGATGTGCACGTCCGCTCGGTGGTGGTGGAGCAACTGCTGCGCGCCGGGCGCAGGCCGGATGCACTTCCCCATCTGACCGTCCTGCACCGGCTGCACGCTGTGGCGGGCCGCACTGACGAGGCCGATGGTGTGGCCCAGGTTGCGCGCGAGATCGATGAGCGCTGGGTGCCGGAATCGGATCAGGCGCGCGAAGGAAAGCGCACCGACCTGTCGCTGATCCTCATCGACAGCGATGACGATTTCGGTCTGCTCGAGACGTCGCCGATGCCAGGCGGCGAGATCGAGCGTTCGACACCGATGGCGAGCCTCGAAGGGCTGGAGCTGACGGCGCCCGCTGACGTGGAAATGAGTGAAGCACCGGTCGGGGCGACGCTCGACGGCTTCGAGGCGACGAGTTTCGGTGAGCCTGCGGCCGACTCGGGCTTCGGCAGCGATGTTCCGGCAGAGCCCGATCTGATGGCAGGCCTGCCGGAGGCGGCAGTGGCCGAGGATGCGCTGGACTTCCTCGGTGTCGATGCGGTGCCGGAGACCGCTGGCCCGGATTCGTCGGATGTGTCCGCCGACTTCGAGCTCGAGACCGCCTTCGACTTCGTTGAGGACGCGCCGTCGGCAGCGTCCGCCGAGCTCGCGCTCGACGACATCGTGCCGTCCTTCGGGACGATTGAATCCATGTCGCCGGCCGCAGCGTCAGAGTCGCTGCCAGCGCCGGGTGTCGACGATCTGCTGTTCGATCTCGGCATGGACGCGCCGGCTGATGTGGCGCCGATCGTCGACGTCCCGGTCGTCATCCGTGAACCGGTGATCAGCGCCGGCCCACCGGCCACCGCTGTGCCCGTGTTGCCGCCTGAGCCGGTTGCTGCTGCGCCCGTGTCTCCGGCACCGCCCGTCGAGACGCCGTTCCGGCCCAAGCGTCCAACACCGACGTACGTCAATCTTGCCGAAATCCTTCGCGACGACGAGCCGACCACGTCGCGCATGACGATCGGTGAGCCAAAACAGACGGGCGATCACGAGGCGGATTTCCAGCACATCCTGTCGGAGTTCCGCGACGGTATCGAAAAGACCATTCCGATCGACGATGCCGAGAGCCACTTCGATCTGGGCATCGCGTTCCGCGAGATGGGCCTGCTGGACGACGCCATTTCCGAGTTCCAGATCGCCGCACGCAGCCGCCTCAAGCGGGTGGAGTCGATCGAGGCGTTGGGCGGATGTTTCCTCGACAAGGGCGAGCCTGCGGTCGCTGTGACGCTGCTGAAGCGTGCGCTGGACGAGCCGGCGGCGTCACAGGGCGACGACATCCTGCGTGGCGTGCTGTACCTGCTCGGACGAGCCTGTGAGTCGATCGGGGCACGGGATGACGGGCTTCGCTATTATCAAAGGGTGTATGCCGTCGATATCCGCTTCCGAGATGTCGCGGCGCGTATCCAGACCCTGCAGCAGCCCGCATAGATGAGCCTACCGGTTCCCGCGAGGGCCGGGCTCGACAATCCGCTCGCCGGCATCCAGCATCCGGTGCGTGCGGAGCTCGAACTCGTATCGACGCGCATGTGGGACATCGTCGCCGATGACAATCCGCTCATCGGCGAGGTGAACCGCCACCTGCAGGGCATGCAGGGCAAGCTCCTCCGTCCGGCGCTGGTGCTGCTTGCCAATGCCGCCGAGGAAACGCGCAGCACGCTCGCCATCGATCATGCCGCCGTGGTGGAACTCATCCATCTCGCCACCCTCGTGCACGACGACTCCGTCGATCACAGCGTGATGCGGCGTGGCATGCCGACGGTGAATGCGGTGTTCAGCCATCAGGTGTCGGTCATCATGGGCGACTACCTGTATTCGCAGGCCGTCCGGCACCTCGTGAGCACGCGCGACATGGAATCGCTGCGCGTGATTTCCGAGGCCGCGAAGACGATGACGATGGGCGAACTCTGGCAGCTGTCCGCGGTGGATCGCCTGCAATTCAGTGAGGAGGAGTACTTCCAGCTGAACCATGCGAAGACGGCGTCGCTGATGAGCGCCGCGTGCGAAGTCGGTGCCATTTGCGGCGCGCCGTCGCATCGGCAGGCGCTGGCCCGCTTCGGCGAGCGTCTGGGCATGGCGTTCCAGGTGGCGGATGATCTGCTCGACTATGTCGAGGGACAGGAGATAACCGGCAAGCCGTCGGGTGCCGATCTGCGTGAGCGGAAGGTGACGCTGCCGTTGATCGCCGCCATGCGCCGCATGCCCGCGACCGCGCGTCGCGAAGTCGAACGGTTCTTCGAATCCAGCGAGTCCGGTGAAGCGTCCATCAGCCGCGTGATCTCGCTCGTGGTCGAGGCGGACGGTATCGAGTATGCCCGACGCAAAGGCGAGCTCTTCGCGCAGGAAGCCGAAGAGATCGCGATCGCACTGCCCGACACGGCCGCGCGCGCCGCGTTGCTGGAGCTCGTCGGCTACGTCCTCGACCGGCGCTGGTGATGGCATCGCGTGGTGGTTCGTCCCGGCACCGGCCGGCGTATCATGCGATCGTGCTCTCGGTCGGCTTCATCGTCGGCGGCTTCCTGACGCAGTTCTCTCGGCGGTTCCTGCCGGCCGGGAGTGTCAAGGAATTCCTGACCACCGGCGTCACACCGAGCCTCGGTCCGTTGCAGATTGACCTCGTCATCCTCAAGTTTGCACTTGGTCCGATCGCGTTCGACGTGTCCCTTCTGAGTCTGCTCGGGGTACTGATCGCCTACCTCATCGCTCGGTCCCTTTTCTAGGAGTTGTCATATGCCGTTCGGTCTGGGTATGGGTGAGACCATGCTGATCCTGGTCGTCGTCCTGTTGCTCTTCGGTGCCAAGCGCATTCCGGAAATCGCCGGCGCGCTGGGGAAGGGCATCAATCAGTTCAAAAAGAACGTCAGCGATGTCGACAAAAGCTTCCGTGCCGAAGTCGAGCCGGGCTTTCGTACTGACGCGTCGCGGGTGGCCGAGCCGCCGGTGCGCGTCGATGATCCGACCGCCGAGCCGAAGCGCCTGATGTAGTCACATCGCCGGTCTACGTCGTGTGCGACGGTCCGGCGATCGTGCGAAGCACACGGGTCGCAGAAAACGCGGGGCATCGGGGTGATCTCCGATGCCCCGCGTTCTTTGCGTCATGTCACGACGACGATCTCACGTCGCTGCCTGTCGACGTCCCGCTGCATTCAGCTGTTTCCGGCTGTCGGTGATCGACGCGTTCTTGCGCAGCCCTTCGAGGTAGTCGCGGACCATCTGCTCGCGCATGCCGCGGAGCACCTGCGCGCGCTGCTGTTCCTTCTGCTTCTCGAACTCCGCCTTGTCCGCCGGCTTCCGCTGGTCGACGCGGATCACGAAGACTCCGTCGTTGGTCCGGATCGGCTGGCTGGTGGTGCCGATCGGCATCGTGAAGGCAGCGCCGACGGCCTCATTGAATCCACCGAGGCCTTCCGTCTGCATCGTGCGCGTGAACATCGGCGTCTTGGACACGGTCAGCGCGCGCAGTTGCGCTGCGGTCTCAAAGCCCTTTTCAGCGGCCGACGTGGTGATGTTGCGCCCCATCGTCATGAACTCGTCCATGACCTTCTCGCGAGAGAGACGATCCTTGATTTCGTCCTTCACTTCGTCGAAAGCGGCAGCGCCCTCCGCGTGCAGCGTATCGAGGCGTGCGACGTAGTAACCGCTCGCATCATCGAACATTTCGCTGCTCTCGCCGTTCACCGTGCCGCTGAACGCCCACGCGCTGACGTTCGGCACGTAGCGTCCTGCAATCGTCAGCGGTTCACCTTCCACTGCCGTCGCGCGCATCACCGGCACGCCGAGGCTCTTGGCGGCGGCATCGAACTTCTTCGGATCATCCGCGGTGGCGGCCAGCGTCGCCAGCGAATCGGCGCGCTTGGCCACGCGCGATGCCGCGCCTTCGTTCATCGTCACGTTCAGCAGGATGTGACGGAGGCTGAGCGTGTCACCGGCCTTGGCATCGAGCCGGATGAGGTGCCAGCCGAACTGCGTCTTCACCGGCTGCGAGACCTCACCCACCGACAGTGCCTTCGCGGCCGACGAGAACTCCGGCACGTACCCATCGGCCGTGCTCTTGCCGAGATCACCGCCCTGTACGGCGGAGGTGGTGTCGTTGGAGAGGCGCGTGGCGAAATCGGTGAACGTCGCCTTCTGGTCGGTTGCGGCAACGATCTGCGCACGCAACTTCACGATCGAGTCACGCGTAGCGGCGCTGTCGGCACCCGTCACGTTCATCGGCAGCGCGAGCACCGACACGGCGGCGCGGGCCGGACGGTCGAAGTCCGTCTTGTGCGCGTCGTAGTACGTGCGCGCCTGTGCATCGGTGAAGTCGCCGGGCTTCACCGTCGTCGGACGCAGCGCGACGTACGAGACCTGCGCGGAGTCGTGCGAGTCCTGATAGATCTGCCAGAGGCGCGCGTCGGAGACGAACGCGCCCGCAGCGACCTGCTCGAACAGCTTCTGCTTTGGGATCGTGGTGCGATAGTAGCCTTCGAGCTGTGCCAGGATGCCCTGCTGACGCGCCTGCGGATTGCGCAGGAAGCGCTGGTACTTTTCGAAATCGAACTGGCCGTTCGTCTGCAGTTCCGGCAGCTGCGCGTACTGCGGCGGTGGCGAGAACTTGGCGTATTCGACGATCTCTTCCTGCGTGACGGAAATGCCGCGCTTCTTGTATTCGTGTTCGAGCAGGATCTCGGTCACGATTTCGTCGTAGGTCTTCTTCTCGACCTCGGCGCGCTCGTCGAGGGTCAGCGAGCGTCCGCGCTGCTGCTCTTCGGTCTGCACGGCCGCCTCGAGCGCGCGCTGGTAGGCGCCGTAGGGGACTTCCTGTCCGTCCACTTCCACGACCGTCGTGCCGATCGTCGGTCCGCTTTCACGGCCGAACAGGCCGGAGGACTCATAAAAGACGAAGCCGCCGATGAACGTGACGGCGAGGCCCCAGAAGATGTATTTACCGAACGAGCGGAACGTCTGCAGCACTGAGCGGAACTCCTCGAGGGAACGGCCTGGACCGCGGGAGAGAATAGCCGCGAAAGCTAGGCCTTCATGGGGCACAACTTCAAGTGATGACGTCACTTCTGCACGTCGCGGACATTTGACGCTCGGAATGTGACACGGCTATCTTGTGCAGTCCGGTGGCTCGGGGTCGTGCCCGGCGCATGTGCAAAAATTTCCGAGGACGCGATGGCGCCAGGGTCACGGCTGCAGGAACTGACAGCCAAGTACATGCAGAACCCGCGGCGCTTCTTCGTGCCGCTCGCAAACGAGTATCGCGTCTCCGGTGACCTGGATCGTGCGATCGCGCTCTGTCGCGAGCACCTCCCGGCGCAGCCCGGGCACATGAGCGGGCACATCGTGCTCGGCCGTGCCTACTACGAAAAGGGTGATCACGAGGCGGCCCGCGACGTGTTCCTGACGTCGGTGTCGCTCGACGATGAGAACCTGATCGCGCTCCGCCACCTCGGCGACATCGCAAGCGGGCACTCCGCCATGCTCGAGGCCCGTGGCTGGTACGCGCGCGTGCTGGATGCGGATCCGGAAAACCGGGAGATCCAGGACCTGCTCCGGACACTGGACGTGCCGGATGACGAGGTGGCGGGGACGAACGGTGCGGCAGAGGTCGGCGCCTCGGCTCACCCTGTGGCCGCCGCTGAGACGCTCGACCCGCTCGCCGACTCGGCGTCGCAGTCGGACGGATTCGGCGAACTGACGTCCGCGCTCGCCGACCCGACGCCTCCCGGACTCCGCGCCATCCTTGGCGAGGAATCGGCGCCCGCATTCGCGGCGGATCTGGTCCGTGTGCCCGAGGCCGCCGCACCGTCCGTGGGCCGCCCGCTCGAGACGTTCGACCTGTCGACCCTCGGCGCGGCGGTCGAGGAGGAAGTCAGCGAACAGCGGTCGGAGCCGAGCGCGGGGTCCGCAGCCGAGCAGTTCGGCTTCACGGTCGAGGACGGCGGCGGATTCGCGTTCAGCGATCTCGACGAGATGGTGGACCCCGCAACGGCCAGTGTGGCCGACACGCTGCCGCCGGTGGAAGATGCCGACTTCACGAGTGGCGTCGAGACACCGACGGTGGTGCCTGTGCAACCCGCGGATGATCTTCTGTCGCGTCCGGTATTCGGCGCACTCGCCAGCTTCGCCTCGTGGCGGACGGCTCAGGGTCGGGAAACGCCGGCATCCGTGCCGATTCAGTCTGCGCCAGCGGACGCGCCGGCCGCTTCGGAAACGCTCCCATTGGAGGAGACGGACGCGTATTGGCGCGAGGAACGTGCGGAAGCTGCGGACACGGCACCCGAATTCGTCACCGAGACCATGGCCGCGCTGTACGCGCAGCAGGGATTCACCCGACAGGCATACGACGTGTATCGGGCGCTGCTCGAGCGCTCGCCGGGTGACGCGGCGCTGACCGGCAAAATGCTTGAATTGCAGGCGGCGCTGGAGATGTCGGTGACCGATGCTTCGCTGCAGGAGGACGCCGACACCGCGTTGCAGTTCACCGGGTTCAGCGAGGGCGGCGCTGACATGAATGCCGACGCATCGGCGCTCGAGGCGATGTACGAGGTGTCTCCGCCCGACGTGCAGGATCCGTTCGGCAGCGCGTGGACGCCAGCATCGGACGAGGCGCTGTCGGGAGGCGACGACTGGTTTGCCGATGTCGTCGACGGCGATCCGATTGAAGGGTCACCTGCCGGAGATGCCGGCATCTTTGGCCTCGGGCTCGACGGGTTGGATGCGGAGGGCGGCATCGGCAGTCCGGTAGCCCCGGGCGAGGAAGCGGAACGACCGCACGTGTCGCTTGCCGCAATGCTCGGCGGCACAGCAGTGGCTGCGGCGGATGAGACGGCGGCGGACATGCTCTTGGCACTCGCGGCGCAGATGGTGGGCCGTTTGCCCAAGGAGCCGCCCACGTTGCCGGTGCCGGACGTGCTGGAACTTCCGACTGCCGTTGCAGGCGACGACAGCACCGGCGCATCACCGGCACCGCTGCTGTCATTCGACCGCTTTTTCTCCGGCAGCGGCTCTCCTCCGCGGCCGCGCATCGATACGCCCGTGCGTGCGCCGGTCACCACGCCGCGCAACGTGCCGCCGGTCACACCGATCGTCTCGCCGTCGCTCTCGCCGACGTTCGGCGGCGTACCGGTGATCTCGCCGCGCACGGCGACTCCGGCACCGACGTGGGCTGGTTTCGACCGATTCGTACCGCCAACACCTGGCGCCTCCTCGACGTTAGCAGCGGGCTCTGCTTCCACGCCTCCCGTCTCGCCGACTCCGACGGGAACGTTCTGGACCCCGGCTGCCGTGCCCGTGGTACCCTCCACCCCTGAGCCGCAGCGCCAGCGTCCAGTGACTCCGGTGGCGCCGCCCGTTCAGCGGGTAACGCCGGTTGCGCCGCAACCCGCAGCCGAGCCGCCGGTCGCGGAGTCGAACGACGACGAGGCGCCGCGTACGCCGCCGTCGGATTTCCATCGCTGGCTGGAAGGGCTGTCCTGATGCCCACCGCGCCCACCGGGGCCGGTGTCCGCGTCGCGATCATTCATGGACCGAATCTCAACCTGCTTGGCGAGCGGGAGCCGGCGATCTACGGTACCGTCACGCTCGGTGAAATCGACGCGCGCTTGGCGTCGATCGCGGCGGATGCCGGTGTCGAGATCGAGACGATGCAATCGAACAACGAGAGCGCGATCATCGACGCCATACATGGCTGGCGCGCGGGACGGATCGCCGGCGCGGTGATCAACGCCGGGGCATACACACACACGTCGCTGGCGATCGCCGATGCCCTGACGGGTGTGCAGGTGCCGTACGTGGAGGTGCACCTGTCGAACGTCCACGCCCGCGAATCGATCCGCCAGCATTCGCATCTCGCGAACGGGGCGATCGGCGTGATCAGCGGATTTGGAGCCGACAGCTACTATATGGGGCTGCGGGCGCTCGTCGCACGGATTACGTCACCCGCATGACGCATGACTTTGCCGCCCGGATCGGGGCGTTGCAGTCGGTCATGCTGGAACAGCACCTCGACGGCCTGCTGCTGGCGAGCCTGTCGAACGTCCGCTACCTCACCGGATTCTCGGGCAGCAACGCACTGCTCGTCGTCACACAGCGTGGTCAGGTGACCCTGTTCACTGACTTCCGCTACCAGACGCAGGTTGCAGACGAGGTCGGTTCGACGGCTCGCGTCATCATCGCGCAGAACAGCCTGTGGACGGAACTCTGGGCATTCCTGCCGAGCGTGGCGGGTCTCGAAGTGATCGGGTTCGAGAGTGCGCATCTGCTGCACCGCGATTTTGAACGGCTGCTGGGTGATGGCGCGCGGTGGCAGTGGCGGCCGTCCCGCGACCTCGTGGAATCACTCCGCGAACGCAAGGATCCGGGTGAAGTTGCACTCATCGAGATCGCCGCGCGCATGGCGACGGATGCGCTGCGCGCCACCTTGTCACAGATTCGGGTCGGTCAGAAGGAGACGGAGATTGCCGGTGTCCTGGAGAAGGCGCTCCGTGACACTGGCAGCGAAGGCTTTCCCTTCGCAACGATCGTCGCATCGGGACCTCGGTCGGCCTTGCCGCATGCACGCAGTTCGTCGCGCGTGGTGGAGGCTGGAGATTTTCTGTTGCTCGATTTCGGTGCGGTGCACGAAGGGTATTGTTCGGACATCACCCGGACGGTGGTGGTCGGGCGTGCCTCGGATGAACAGCGGCATGTGTACGACGCCGTGCGGCGTGCGCAGGACAAGGCATGCGCGGAGGTCCGTGCAGGAATGCGCGGGCGCGAGGCGGATGCGATTGCACGTGATTACCTGAAGGCGGCAGGTCTCGCGGAGGAGTTCGGGCATTCGCTCGGCCACGGGATCGGCCTCGAAGTTCACGAAGGACCCCGATTGGCCTCGTCGGCTGATGCGATTCTTCCCCTGGATGCGGTAGTCACCGTCGAGCCAGGTGTGTATCGTGCGGGCTGGGGCGGTGTGCGCATCGAGGATGATGTGCTGCTGTCCGGCGCCGGACCCCGACGATTGACCGAATTTTCCCGCGAGCTGCTGGAACTGAATTGACCGTGACACTCGCGTCCTCTGCCGTCAGAGCCCACTCATGATCGACCTGCGATACCTCAAGAAAGTCCTCGAGATGCTCGACGAATCGACCGTCGATTCTCTGGAGATCACCTCCGACAAGGGCATGAAGCTCCGCGTCTCGAAGAGCCCGACTCAGCGGGGCGGGGCGGTGCTCGGCACGCAGATGATGGCCGCCCCAGCGCCGGTCGCGGCGGCGGCGCCGGCACCTGCGGGCGAGTCAGCGGCCCCGGCGGTGGAGAACGCCAAGCCTGCGACGACACTGCTCGAGGTCAAGTCTCCGATGGTCGGCACCTTCTACGCGAAGCCTGAGCCAGGTGCCAACCCGTACGCCAGCGTCGGCACGCGGGTGTCGAAGGGGCAGATCCTCTGCATCATCGAGGCAATGAAGATCATGAACGAAATCGAGTGTGACGTGGCTGGCGTGGTGACCGAAGTGGGCGTCCAGGATTCGTCGGCCGTCGAGTATGGCCAGGTTCTCTTCCGCGTCGATCCCAATGGCTGATCCTACCGGCTCCGGTGCCGCGCAGTCGGTCGGCGACAAGCCGATCAGTGGTCATGGCAAGCAGTTGTCCGCGCAGTTGCGCAGCTGGCTCGCCTCTCTCATCGAGCGGGACGGCTCCGACCTGCACCTGAAGGTGGGACGCCCGCCGACGATCCGGCTGGCCGGCGACCTGGTGGGTCTCGATCATCCGTCGTTGAAGGCGGAGGATCTGTCGGCGCTCGCCGAACAGATCATGCCGCAGCGTTAC
>JAYWIJ010000056.1:0-17143 GCA_043788935.1 Gemmatimonadaceae bacterium
GCATCATCACGCCCATGATGCTCTTGCCGTTCACCTCGACGTCGTCACGCACGATGGTGATGGCCGCCTGAAAGCGCGCCGCCGTCTTGACGACTTCAGCGGCCGGACGCGCGTGCAGTCCGTTGCGATTCAGGATTTCGACAGTGCGCTCAGGCATGACGGAGAAGGAAGAGGACAAGTGCCGCAAAACCGGCGAGAAGAGCCAGTCGCCACCCTTCGACGCGACCGTGAAACAGGACCAGTACGCTCGCGCCCGCCCCCGCCACCAGCAGGGTGATGCCGACACGTGCGAGTCCACCACCATCCACCAGCCGCATCACGGTGAGCGGCACCGCAACGCCGGCCAGAAACGTTCCCGCCCGGGCCAGCGCCACCGGCCCCGTGCGCAGGATGGGATGACCGAGGGCAGACGCCACAGCCAGTCCCTTCTCCCAGCCCATCTGCAGGCCCCACAGTCGCAACGCCACGTGCCCCGCATTGTACATCAGAAGGAAGACGAGCACGCACACCAGCGGCGACGCCCCGATGCCGAACAGCAGCAGGCCGGCAAAGGAGCAGGTCGGCAGGAGCCCAACCCACACCAGCCGGTCGCCCACGCTGCCCAGCGGTCCACAGAGCGCGGTTCGGAACCGTTCGATGCGGGCGGGCGGCTGCCCCTCCAACTCGGCGCGGGCCAGCGCGCCCACGGCGAACGCCGACAGATAGGGATGCGCGTTGAAGTACTGGCTCTGCCGCGCGAGTGCGGCGCGGTAGGCCTCACCGCCCTGCCCGCCGGGCAGCAGCCGCAGCGCAGGCTCGACGCAGAATCCCATGCCGTTGCCGATCAGAATCTCGTAGTTCCACGACGCCTGCACCGCGAACAGGCGGCTGATGATCGCCGCCCGCGTGCGGAACGGGAACACCGGTCCGGGCACCACGGGTGAGGCGAGCGGTGTGGGTGTGGAAGCGACGCTCACCGGTGACTCAGGAGCGCGACGAGCAGCGTTCCGACGGCCAGTCCCGCGATGCCGAACCAGCGCGTGCCGGCGGTCGAGTGGAACATCTTCCACGCGGCACCGGCAGCCACCGCGCCTCCGAGCGCGGCAAGCATGGGTACGGCGTATGGTGCCAGCGGTGCGGGCTGCACGGCGATCCAGCGCGCGGTGGGAAGCGCAGCGCTTGCGGCGATCAGCGCGATCAGGCCGGATCGCGCCAGGTCCGCCGTTGCGCCGGCCACCTGCAGCCCGGCCACGGTGCGCGCCGAACCACGCGCGAGTGCATCGAGGCGTCGCCGTGCAAGGCGCGCATTGATCTGCCGCAGGCGCACCATCGACCAGCCGCCAAGGCTCGCCGTGAGCAGTCCGAATGGCACCGCAAAGAGCAGCGACATCGGCAGGCTGCCGCTCGCCGCACCGACGGCGGCGGCGGCACCGGCGATTGGCGACGATGACCCCCACTCCGGATAGCGCGACGCGCCGAACGGCAGCGTCTCGTGCGCGAACAGCTCCAGCAGCACGCCGCACAACAGGCCGGTGGCAGCGTCGCCCATGCAGGCGCCGCCGAGTGTCGCCGCCACGAGCGGGCGCGAGATCTGCGCCTGTGGAAAGCTCACGACGTCGAGTCCGAGAATGGCGCCAAGCGTTCCGAGCACGAGCACGTCGACGATCACGCGATCGCCTCACCCTCGAGCACGGCGTTCAGAGGGATGATGCGTGCGGCGGGAACGTCCTGCGCCGAGATCTCGACGCCGCCGTTCGCCATCGCGCGCAGCTCGTCTTCCTCATCGCGCGTGAGGAAGATGTAGCGCAGCTTCTGCGCCCGACCGGCACGATGATGCACGCCGCCGAGATTCACGCGCCGCAGCGACGGGATCGCGGTGCACAGGCGTGCCATCGTATCGATGTCGCCGGTGAGCAGCATGCCGGGCTTCGGATCGGCGACGAAGCTGGCGTATTTCTCGATCGCCTGTGCGACCGACACGAACTCCACCCGCATGTCGGGCGGCACGCCCATGCGATAGAGCTCCTGTTCCCACTCGCTCGATGCGACTTCGTCGTCGACGAGCACCAGGAACCGCAGTTCCAGTGGCTGTCCCCAACCCACCACGACCTGGCCGTGGATCAGTCGGTCATCGATGCGGTGCAGTTCAATCGGCACTTCGGACTCCCCTCGCAACGACCATGGCGGCGCGCCCCTTCTCCACTGCGGCATCCGCCGCGTTGACGGCATCCGGCGCAGCAAAAGCATAGTCGAGCAACAGGGGCAGGTTCACCCCCGTGACGACGGTCACATCGGGATGATCGCGTTGTGCGCGCCGCGCCGCCATCGTCGTCGAGCCGGCGGGCAGGTCGGAGAAGATGACGGTCACGCCATCAGCGATCGCCTCGCGCAGCAGCGCTTCCATGGCGCGGGTGTCGAGCCCATAGTTGCTGGCGGTGCGGAACAGGTCCTCGCGCCCGGTGATCGCAACCACCGCCGACACGATGCCGGCGGCAAAATCGCGATGCCCGATGACCAGCGCCGAGGCGCGGGTCAGTTGCTCACTCATTGTCTTCCTGCAGGTAGCGACGGATTTCGACGTCGTGCGAGTTCGTGCGCCGCTCCGTCGCGTTCCGCATGCGCGCGATGAGGCGGTCGTTGAACGCCTCGGCCGGATTGTGTCCGGCGTAGCGCAGCAGATGGTTCATCGCCAGCACTTCGAGGATCACGGTGATGTTCTTGCCAGGATTGAGCGGCACGCGGATGCGGGGAATGGGCACACCGAGAATGTCGGTGGTTTCCATGTCGAGCCCCGTGCGGTCGAGGTGCGCGTCACCGCGCCAGAACTCCAGTTCCACGGCCACTTCGATGCGCTTCTGCTGACGCACCGCGCGGATGCCGAAGAGCGCCGGGATGTCGACCAGCCCGACGCCGCGGATTTCCATGTGGTGGCGCTGCAGTTCGTGCCCCTTGCCGATCAGCACGTCGTTGCCGCGCTTGAGCACGATCACCATGTCGTCGGCCACCATGCGATGTCCGCGTTCGACGAGGTCGAGTACGCACTCCGACTTGCCGATGCCGCTCTGGCCCACCAGCAGCAACCCGACGCCGTACACGTCCGCCAGTGAGCCGTGCAGCGTGGTGCGCGGCGCGAATTCCTCTTCCATCGCCGGCTTGATCCGACGATAGAACTCGTTCGTCTTCAGCGGCGAGCGGAAGATCGGCATGCCCGCATCGGCCGCCTCGCGCAGGAACTCCTCGGAGAGCGTGAGTCCCTTCGTGATGAAGCAGCACGGAAACGGCAACCGGAAGAATTCGCGCAGCACCTGCAGCCGGCGCGACTCCTCGAGCGATGTGATGTAGGTGATTTCCGTTTCGCCGAGGATCTGGCAGCGATCGGGGACGAAGCGTTCGGTGTATCCAGCCAGAACGAGCCCGGGGGATGATACCTCCGGGCTCGTCACAGGCCGGTCGAGGCCAGTCGCCTCGCCGATCGGTTCCATCTCGAGAATGTCCTTCAGCCGCTCGAACAGCCGGCCGACCGAAAGAGTTGCTGTCACGCGCTCCGCGTCGCCAGAGCCGTCACGCGCACGCGGGTGCGCATGGGATTCTTCTTCGGGATCTGTGCCTGCAGCCGGGTCAGCGCATCCTTGAGCGCCGTGGCATAGGACCGCGAGCGGCCCTCGGCGACGAGATTGCGATGTTTCGGTGCATGGAGCACGATCTCGACCCGACGGGTCGGGCCGTCATCCTCGAATCGGACCACCGCGTCGACTGCCCGCTGCATCCGACGTCCGAACTTCAGGACCGCCCGTTCAGCGCGACCGCGCAGGGGCTCGGGGATCGTGGCGTTATGCGCGTGAAAAATGATCTCCACCAGCGTGCCCTCCTTCGCGCACCCGTTGCTGCAGATGCGCCTCGGTGTGATCGGCAGCGGACTCCCAGGTGAAGGACTCAGCGAAAGCTCGTCCGGCCGTCCCGAGTCGGGTGACCAGTTCCGGATCGGCGATGATTCGCTGAAAAGCATCGGCAAGTGCGTTCACGTCGCCATGCTTCACGAGGAATCCGGTCCGCCCATCCAGCACTGATTCGCGCAGGCCCGGGGAGTCGGACGCCACCACTGGCGTCCCGCACGCCGCCGCCTCCAGGTTCGTGATTCCCCACCCCTCCTTCGGAGATGTCAGACTCACGATCCACGCTCGACGGAGCAAGGCAGACTTCTCCGCCTCACTCACGAATCCAAGAAACCGCACGCGTCGGCCAAGGTCAAGCGACGCCGCGAGGGCTTCAAGTCGGGGACGATCGTCCCCCGTTCCGGCAATCTCGACCGCGACATCCTGATTCGGCATGCGCGAGACCGCCTGCAGGATGAGCTCGACACCCTTGTATCGGCGGAGCCGCCCCACGTAAGCGATGACGGGCGTTGGAGATCGCAGTGCCGGGGCCGGTGTGAAGATTTCGCTGTCGATCCCGCAATAGATCACCCGCGTCCGCTCCACCGGGACACCGCGGGCGAGCAGATCGCTCCGCGTGCTCTCGCTGATCGCAGTGAAATGGCACCGGCGATACACGAGCGGAATGGCCCGTTCAGCCGCCACCACGGTGCCGGCCACCGCCCAGCCGGCCTCGCGAAAGGCGGTCCAGCCGAATAGATGCGGGACCACGACATCGACCGGCTCCGTCACCCACAGCGGCGAGAACAGCGGCAGCTTGTTGATGTCCTCGATCACCATGTCGAATGCGCCGGCACGCCGCAGCTGCCGGTAGGCGCCGACGACGTGCAGCGCGAAATCCCAGCGCCCCCCGACGCGCACGACCTTCATGCCGTCCAGCACCGACTCCGCCGCACAGCCCGGCCATCCGCTGCACAGGAGCGTGACGTCGTGCCCACGCTGCGCGAGCCGCCCGTAGATCTCGTGCAGATGCGTCTCCGCACCGCCGGACTGCGGGTTCTCGCGATCGAGCCAGTTGATGACGAGCAGGCGCACGGGTCAGAGCTTGTCGAGACGGCGCGCCAGCGTGTCCAGCACGCCGTTGACGAACTTCGGGCTCTGCTCCGATCCGAACCGCTCCGCGAGCCGCACCGCTTCCTGCAGGACGACTCGCGCGGGCGTCTCCATCTGCCGCAACTCGGCCGCGGCGATGCGCAACACGCACCGCTCGATCACACCGAGGCGATCGATGCGCCAGTTGGTGGTGATGGCTTCGAGATCCGTGTCGATCTGGTCGAGATCCTTCTCGACGGCGGCGATGATCAGCGTGGCGAAGAGACGCTCGTCACGCGCAATGCCGATGTCGTCCCACACCGTACGCGCCACCTGCGACAGCGGGGCCACCCTCCCCCGCACGTCCCACGCGTACACAGCCTGCAGTGCGCGGGAGCGCGCCCGCGTCTCAAGCCTCGGCTTCGCCATCGAGACCCTCATCGATGGTTTCGAGCCGCGCCAGCAGGTCCGCCATCTCGAGCGCGGCAAGTGCCGCGTCACGTCCCTTGTTGCCATGCTCGCCACCGGCACGCGCCTCAGCCTGCGCCATGTCGTCGGTGGTCAGCAGGCCGAAGCCGATCGGCACCTCGAAATCGGTGCCGAGCTGCATGATCGCACGCGAGGTCTCACCGGCCACGAATTCGAAATGCGGGGTGTCGCCACGAATGACCGCACCCACGACGATCGCGGCATCGTAGCGCGCCGTGCCGAGCAGCGCGCGCAGCGCCGTCGGCAGCTCCCATGCGCCAGGCACGACCACCACGTCGATGTCATTGAATTCGACGCCGCACTCGACGAGTGTCGAGACGGCACCCTCGCCCAGTGCCTGCGTGATGGTCTCGTTGAACCGGCTGACGACGACCGCCACGCGGCGGCCGGTGCCGTCGGGGCTTCCGATGAACTCAGGCATTGGGTGTCGCTGTAAATGGCAGATGGCCCAGCTTGGACCGTTTCACTTTCAGATACTGCGAGTTGTCGGCATTGAGCGGCGCCTCGAGACTCACTTTTCCGGCCACCCGCAAGCCGTAGCCTTCGAGACCGACGATCTTCTTCGGATTGTTCGTGATCACGCGGATCGACTTGATGCCGAGATCGAGCAGGATCTGCGCACCCACGCCGTAGTTGCGCAGGTCGGGACCGAAGCCGAGTCGCTCATTGGCCTCCACGGTGTCGGCGCCGGCATCCTGCAGCTCGTACGCACGCAGCTTGTTCAGCAGCCCGATACCGCGTCCTTCCTGATCGAGATACACGATCACGCCGCGGCCTTCGTGCACCAGCATCTGCATCGTGGTTTCGAGCTGCCATCCGCAATCACACCGCAGCGAGTGAAACGTGTCGCCGGTGAGGCACTTGGAGTGCATGCGCACCAGCACATCCTCGCCGTCGGTGATGTCACCGTAGACGAGGGCGACATGTTCGGCGGTATCGAGATCGTTGCGGAAGCCGACGATGCGGAACTCCCCGTATTCAGTGGGCAGCCGTGCGTTGGCCACGCGATGCACGAGGCGTTCGGTCTGCAGGCGATGTGCGACGAGCTGCGCGACGGTGATGAACGTCAGGCCGTGCCTGGTCGCGTAGGCATCGAGCTGGTCGCGCTTGGCGGTGGTGCCGTCGTCATTGAGAATTTCGCAGATCACGCCGGCTGGAGTCAGTCCGGCCATGCGTGCCAGATCGACGGCCGCCTCGGTGTGTCCGACACGCTTCAGCACACCGCCTTCACGCGCGCGCAGCGGGTGGATGTGCCCGGGACGACGGAGGTCGGACGGCTGCGTGCGCGGATCGACGGCCACGCGGATGGTCGTCGCCCGATCCTTGGCGCTGATCCCGGTGGTCACACCGAAGCGCTCGTCGGCATCGATGCTCACGGTGAACGCCGTGCGGAAGGCATCGGTGTTTTCACTGCCCTGCGGCCCGAGTTCCAGCGCGGCGACACGTTCCGGCGTCATCGCAAGGCAGATCATGCCCTTGGCCTGCAGCATGAAGTTGATGATCTCGGGCGTGATCAGTTCCGCGGCGCAGATGAGGTCTCCCTCGTTCTCGCGATCCTCGTCGTCCGCAACCACGATGACCTTGCCCTGACGCAGGTCCTCGATGGCCTGTGCAATGCTGCCGAATGGCATGTGATGCTATGTCCCCATGCCACGGAACACCCCGAGAGCGGCGCCGAGCATTTGTGGTGAGGGCGCTGACCCGGAGTCCGGCAGTGCCTTGAGATACGGTGCGAGCAGGTGTTGCACGAACTTTCCGATGACGTCGGACTCTAGGTGCACGACGTCGCCTTGCACGCGATCGGCGAGCGTGGTGTGCCGCCACGTATACTCGATGATCGAGAGGCCGAGCATTCCCGGCTCCGGAATGTCGTTGACGGTGAGACTGATGCCGTCGACACAGATGGAGCCCTGCGGCACGAGCAGTGACGCGACCGCGGGCGGCACACGGACATGGATGATCCAGGCGTCGTCCTGTTTCGTGATCATCGCGATGCGGCCGACGGCGTCCACATGTCCCTGCACCAGATGCCCACCCAGGCGATCGGTCGGACGCATGGCACGTTCGAGATTCACGCGACGTCCTTGCGACCACGCGGCGACGCCGGTCCGATCGAGCGTGGTCACGACGGCGGCCACCGTGAACCAGTGCGAACCATGATCACGCACGGTCAGGCAGACGCCATCGAGTGCAATGCTCTCGCCATCGAGCAGGTCGGCGTAGCGGCACGAGACGCGAAACTCGCGTCCGGCGTCGGTGTCGCTGACCTGCTCGATGACGCCGATGTCGTCAACGAGTCCGGTGAACACGATCGGTAATGTCGTAGATGGCCATGAGGTCGTCTCCCAGACGGCGGTGCGCGACGAGACGGTATCGCGCTGCAGCATCGAGCTGCACGGGAGTGCCGGCCTGGAGGGGACGCACAGCATCTGCGCCCAGACGGACCGGAGCCGTAAAGATAACCAGCCGGTCCACCAGACCGTCGGCAAGGAGGGCGTCGGCCAGCGTGGCGCCGCCCTCGCAATAGAGCGAATGGATGCCCCGCTCCCGAAGTGCCTGCAGCTGCGCCTGCAGTCCGGACGCGACGACCAGCTCCACGCCCGCGGCGTCGAGCATGCTCCGCGCGCCGCCGCCCGGTTGCTCCGCCACCACCACCGTGGGCACCTCACGCGCCGTGCGCACCAGCGCGCTGCCGTCGGGGATGCGGGCCATGCGGTCGAACACGACGCGAGCCGGTGGCGCGGGCGACCGTGGGACACCCCGCACCGTCAGCTGCGGATCATCCGCCAGCACGGTACCCAGCCCGACCGCCACGGCGTCGTGATCGGCGCGCTGCCGATGCACCTCGCGCCTGGCCGCGCTTCCCGTGAGCCACCCGGGCACCCGACGGGCATCGGCAATCGCACCATCGATGCTGCGGGCCAGCTTGAGCGTGACGAACGGGCGGTCGCTTCCGAACCGGTGGAAGAACGCCGGGTTCTGGTCGTGCGCTGCCTGCGCTTCCAACCCACCCTCGACGAGCACACCCGACGACCGCAGGCGGTCACCGCCGCCGCGCATGAGAGGGTTCGGATCGCTCGCGCCGTACACCACCCGCGCGACGCCGGCGCGCCGCAGGGCGTCCACACAGGGCGGCGTCCGCCCGTGACCGTTGCAGGGTTCGAGCGTGACATAGATCGTCGCACCCGCCGCGTCATCGCCCGCTGCGGCCAGCGCGTGCACTTCGGCGTGCGCACCGCCCGGTGGCTGCGTGAATCCTTCGCCCACGATCCGACCGTCACGAACGACGACGGCGCCAACCATCGGGTTCGGCGCCGTCGTGCCGCGACCGCGCAGCGCCAAAGCGAGCGCACGTCGCATGAACCGCCGGTCGGTTGCGAGATCACTCACGGCGCCACCGGCATGCGATCAGAAGCGTACGCGCAGGCCGGCCGTACCGAACCGCCGCGCCGCGTTCACCTTGCCGTCAGTGAACGTATTGAACGTGGTCACGCTGTCGCCACCGAACGTCTGACCAAGCTCCGCGCCGAGATGCACGCGACCGAAATTCAACGCCAGTGAGCCGTAGACCGCATTGCGCGTAAGTGTCTGCGTGACGACATACAACGAACGGACGGGCGGCAACGGCGCACCGAGGATCACCGGCGTGACCTGCGTGCGCAGCTGCGCGAAGTTGCGATAGCGATCCTGTCCCGCACCGCCGCCGATCTCGACAAAGCCGATGCGCTTGGAGATCGACGCACGGAGCGCGTCGGCACGCAGACTGAGCGCACCCAGCGCGATCGAGTCACGTCCCGCCGACCCACTCAGACCATTGATCGGCAGACTTGCCGCAATGTCCGATGTCGGCAGCGTGCGACGGAGATAGCTCACCGACACGGCAGGCAGCGCGCCTGCATCCGCGAGCAGTCCGACACGGGCTCCGTAGCCGATCTTGAACGCACCATTGGTGGTCCGCACGCTGAAGGCTTCGAGATCACTCGTCGGCACGTACGCCACACTCGCCAGCAGGTCGACGGCCAGAATCCGCTGCCGTCCTGCGTTAAATCCCGGGATGAGGCTGAACGCCGCATCGAACGTCGGCATCGGCACCGGTGTCCGCTTCGTCTCGATGGTGCTCTGGACTGCACCGGTGCTCGATATGCTCACGGCTCCGAGTTCCGGCACCTGCCCTTCCACGACGTTGAGGCGCAGGCCGAGCGACAGACCGTTCGCCATCCGGGCCGTTCCGATCATCGCCCCGCCACCCGCCAGCGCGCCGCTCAACTGCGGGGCCAGCATCAGGAACAGGTCAGTCCCCTTCTGACACGCGTCGCGTGACGCGACGGCCTGCGCCGTGCACTGCGACGACTGGGCCGTCAGCTGAGGCGACGCAAGCACCGCCATCAGCACCAGCGCGAGTGCAGCGCGGCGCATCGTCATTCCACCGACAGCAGTTGCACCACGCCCGTGCCCGGGCGCACATCGCCAAGCACCCACGACGGCGTCCCGGCGGCGCTCACCGCGGCCTGCACGTCAGCGACGTCCGCCGGCGCGCAGGCGACCACCATGCCGACACCCATGTTGAAGGTGCGGAACATCTCACGTGCGCCGACCTGCGCGGCCGCCTGCAGCTGCACGTAGACGTTCGGCACGGTCCACGAGCGGAGATCGATGGCGGCGTCCAGATCAGGCGGCAACATGCGGTTCACGTTCCCCGGCAGACCACCGCCGGTGATGTGCGCCATGCCATGCACACGCGACAACACCGATCGCAACGCGGGCAGGTACGTCACGTGCGGCCGCAGCAGCACCTGCGCAACCGTCTCGCCATGCTCGCCCGGGAAAGCATCATGCACGCCCAGTTGCATCACGTCGCTGACGATCTTCCGCGCCAGCGAGTAGCCGTTGGTGTGCAACCCGGCACTCGCCAGTCCGATCAGCACGTCGCCACTGCGCACACGCGACGCGCCAAGCACCGCATCCTCTTCCATGATGCCGGTGATGAACCCGGCGAGGTCGTAGTCAGGCGGTGTGTACACGCCAGGCATCTCGGCCGTCTCTCCGCCCAGCAACGCGCAGGCATTCTCGCGGCAACCGTGCGCGACGCCAGCCACGATGCCCTCGGCCACGACGGGATCGAGTACGCCGAACGCCACGTAGTCGAGGAAGTAGAGCGGCACGGCGCCCATCACGAGGATGTCATTGACGCAGTGATTCACGAGATCGCGGCCGACGGTGTCATGCACGCCAGCCTCGATCGCGACCTTCAGTTTCGTGCCCACGCCATCAGCACTCGACACGAGCACCGGCGCCTTGTAACCGGTCGGAATGCGGAACATGCCGCCGAAGCCACCGAAGCTGCCACGCGCACCGGCCGTGAGCGTACTCTCGACCAGCGCCTTGATGCGACCCTTGGCGTCGTCAGCCTTCTCGAGATCGACGCCTGCGCTGCGGTAATCGATTGGAGACGTCACGCGGACAGCGGCGCCTCGAACGCGACGAGACGATGGAACTCGCGCACCCGCGCCTCGATCTCCGGACGCGTCAATTCGATCGTGCGCTCATTGGAAAATTTCTCGACCGCGAACGACCCCATTGCCGAACCGTAGACGACGGCCTTGCGCATGTTCTCTTCGCTCAGGTCACCCGTCGATGCGAGCCAGCCCATGAAACCGCCGGCGAACGAATCACCGGCACCAGTCGGATCGAACACCGACTCCAGCGGATAGGCCGGCGCGAAGAACACCGTCTCGGCGGAGAAGAGAAATGCACCATGTTCGCCCTTCTTGATCACGACGTGCTTCGGACCACGCGCCATGATCCAGCGCGCCGCCTTCACCAGATTGGCCTCTTCGGTCAGCTGTCGCGCCTCGGCATCGTTGATCGTGATGAGATCCACGTGCTTCAACAACTCGATGATGTCGGGCCGGCGGCTCTCGATCCAGAAGTTCATGGTGTCACAGGCCACGAGACGCGGCTTGCTCACTTGCTTGAGCACGTCGAGCTGCAGACGCGGATCGATGTTGCCGAGGAACACGAACGGCGTGTCGACGAAACCCGCAGGAATCTTCGGGCGGAAATGCGAGAAGACGCCGAGACGTGTCTCGAGCGTCTCCGCGGAGTTGAGATCGTGACGGTAGCGGGCACGCCAGCGAAAGCTCTCGCCTTCGGCCACTTCCACGCCGCTCATGTCCACGCCCTTCGCCTTCAACGGCTGCAGCTTCTCCATCGGGTAATCGGTCCCGATGACGCCAACCATCTGCACCGGCCCGAAGTGGCACGCCGCCGACGCGAACATGTTCGCCGAGCCACCCAGCACCTCCTCGGCCTTGCCAAACGGAGTCTCGACCGAGTCGAGCGCGACGGATCCAACGACGAGGACGGACATGGCGGGGCGTGGGCGATGAGTGAAGGTGTGCGCGAGCGCTCACATCCGTTCCGGGGCCGACAGCCCCAGTACGGACAGCGCATTCGCAAGCACGATGCGAGTGGCGTTGGCGAGCACGAGACGCGCCTGCATGATCGCCGGCGGTTCGTTGAGGACGTGATGCTTGTGATACCAGGTGTGCACGAGCGCCGCCGTCTTCTCGAGCCAGTTCGCGAGGCGGTGCGGTTCGAGCGCACCAGCCGCGCTGGCGACGATCGACGGGAAGTCAGCCAGCGCCTTGATCAGTTCGCGCTCCTCCGGCTCCACCAGCACGGACAGATCCACCTCATGACCAGACACCGCCTCGCGATCGATCTCCCCGACGCGGAAGATGCCGCACACGCGTGCATGCGCCATCTGGATGTAGTACACCGGATTTTCCTCGGACTGCGAGCGCGCCAGATCCACGTCGAAGACAAGTTGCGAATCACCCTTCCGCATCACGAAGAAATAGCGGACGGCATCACGACCCACTTCCTCGATCAGGTCACGCACGGTGACGTAGCTGCCGGCACGCTTGGAAATCTTCACTTCCTCGCCGCCCCTCATCACCAGCACCATCTGGTGCAGCACATAGTCGGGATACCCGGCGGGAATGCCGATGCCGAGCGCCTGCAGGCCCGCGCGCACACGCGTGACCGTGGAGTGGTGATCGGACCCCTGCACGTTGATTGCGCGCGTGAAGCCCCGCTCCCACTTCGTCACGTGATACGCGACATCTGGCACGAAGTACGTGTACTCACCGCCCTTGTCGGGCGAACGCTTCATGACGCGATCCTGATCGTCACCGAAGTCGGTGGTGCGCAACCAGAGCGCGCCATCCTTTTCGTACGTGAACCCGCTGGCCACGAGCGCGGCGACGGTGCGATCCACGCGGCCATCGGTGTACAGCGAGCTCTCGAGATAGTACGTGTCGAACACCACCCCGAACGCCTTCAGGTCGAGATCCTGTTCTGCGCGCAGTGCGGCGACGGCAAACTGGCGAATCGATTCGGGGTCGGCGATGCCGACGTCCTCCGGATGATGTTCGCGGTACGCCGACGCGATCTCACGGATGTACTCGCCGTGATAACCGTTCTCTGGAAACGTGATGGTGTGACCCGCCTGCTCCTCGGCGCGCAGCTGCACACTCGTCTGCAGGTTGTTGATCTGGCCGCCGCCGTCGTTGTAGTAGAACTCGCGACTCACCGACCAACCGGTCCACTCCAGCAATGTGCTGATCGCATCGCCTAGCGCCGCCTGACGTCCATGACCCACGTGCAACGGTCCAGTGGGATTGGCCGACACGAACTCGACGACGACCGGAGCTTTCGCGCCGGCATCGGAACGCCCGTAGCTGGCGGCACCGGCGATGATCGTCGGCAGCACGTTGGTGAGCGCGCCGGTATCGACGCGGAAGTTGATGAAACCCGGACCCGCGATCTCCGCCGCGCTGATGCCGACGGCGTCGAGCTGCATGGCCGCGATGAGCCTCGCCGCCACGTCACGCGGCGACATTTTGAGCGGCTTCGCCAGCATCATCGCCGCATTGGTGGACCACTCGCCGAACGACGGATCGCGCGGCCGTTCAACGACCGCACTGAACTCCGCCGATGCGCCAAGGGACTGCGCCGCGCGCCCGATCTCCGCCCGCAGTGCGTCAGGCGAACTCACGACGCGGCCGGGCCGCTGCCCGACGGCTTCGGCTCAGCCTTGGGCGCTGGCGCAGCCTTCGACTCGCCACCACCGGACGATTCCGCCTTCGGCTTGGAGTCCGATGGTGAGACGGCGCTCGACGACGGTTTCGCATCACCCTGCGTACGGTGTGCATTGCGCCCGTAATCGGTCAGATAGAAGCCCGAGCCCTTGAAGACGAGGCCCGCCCCGCCCGAGATGATGCGGACGGCGACCCCCTCCCCATTTGGGTTGGGAATTTCAGCCGGAACTTCAGAAATCTTGAAGCTCCGCTCGATGATCGTGCCGTCTGGCAGACGGAACTCGTAAGTGGGCATGACTCCGACACTTGGAAGAGACGACAGCCTTGCAAGATAGCCGGGCTCGGGCAGGCGTTCAACGTCCGCGGCCACCCGGAACGCACGCCGACGCTCCCCGGACCCGGACAGCCGCTCGCCAGCTTCGGCGTCGGCTGTTTCTGAGGCGCTGAACACGGCCAGCCCCGCAAGCCCGGCGTGGCCAGCGCCGCCGCCGCAGACTAGGCGGGCGGCGACGTCGCGAACCCGAGCGTCCAGAACGAGGAGCAGGCCCGCGTCGCACAGGAAGCCAAGGCGGCGATCGACGCCAGCGGTATGTTCCGGACGCCGGTCGCCACCGAGATCGTTCCGGCAGTGACGTTCCGGAAGGGTGAGAACTACCACCAGCGCGATGTCGACCGGCGCGGGGTGGATGGATGCCCCCTCTGTATCCAGCATGGTGAATGAGTCCGGGGGAGGCACCGCATTCGCGGCGCCTCCCCCGATCGCATGCCTCGCATGTCAGTACATCAGAGCGGGCGGTACGTCCCCCACACCTGTGACAGCGTGTCCGAGATCTCGCCGACACTGGCGCGGGCCCGCACGGCTTCGATGATCTGCGGCATCAGCGGCACATTGGACGCCTCGTCCGAGCCGTACTGCGCGGCAGCATCCCGCACGGCGACGAGTGCGGCCGCGTAACGCCGCGGATCTCGCGCGGCACGCACGGCCGCGAGTCGCGCCACCTGATCCTGCTCCAGTGCCGAATAGTCGGGTGACTTGATGACGGGCGGGTCCTGTCCGTCGCCGAACTTGTTGACGCCGACGATGACGGTGTCGCCCGCCTCGACGCGCAACTGGAATTCGTACGCGGAGCGGCCGATTTCGTCCTGAAAGAATCCTTTTTCGATCGCCCTCGCGCTGCCGCCCATCTCGTCCACCTGCGCGAGCAGCGCCAGTGCACGCGTCTCGAGTTCCGTGGTGAGCGCCTCGACGTAGTAGCTCCCGGCGAGCGGATCGACCGTCTGCGCGACACCGCTCTCGTAGGCCACGATCTGTTGTGTGCGCAGCGCGAGGGTCGCCGCTTCCGCGGTCGGCAGGGACAGCGCTTCATCGTAGCCGTTGGTGTGCAACGACTGCGTTCCACCCAGCGCGGCGGCCAGCGCCTGCACCGTGACCCGCACGACGTTGTTCAGCGGCTGCTGCGCCATGAGTGTGACGCCACCGGTCTGCGTGTGGAATCGCAGACGACAGCTGGCATCGGATGCACCGAAGCGCTCGCGCATCAGCGTGGCGTAGATGCGACGCGCGGCGCGGAACTTGGCGACTTCCTCGAACAGGTCGTTGTGACAGGCGAAGAAGAACGACAGCCGCGGTGCGAACTCGTCGACCTTCAACCCGGCCGCAATCGCGCGCTGAACGTATTCGACCGTGTTCGCGAACGTGAAGGCAAGTTCCTGCACCGCCGTCGCGCCGGCTTCGCGGATGTGGTACCCGCTGATCGAAATGGGATTCCAGTTCGGCACTTCCGCCGCGCAGAACCGGAACGTCTCTGCGACGAGCGCCAGGGACGGTACGGGCGGATAGACGTACGTGCCGCGCGCGATGTATTCCTTGAGAATGTCGTTCTGCGTGGTGCCACTCAGCGCCGCGCGGTCGATGCCCCGCTCTTCCGCCACGACGATGTACATGGCGAGCAACGTGCTCGCGGTCGCATTGATCGTCATCGAGGTGGAGACCCTGTCGAGCGGAATACCGTCGAAGAGGGTGTGCATGTCTTCGACCGTATCGATCGCCACACCGACGCGACCGACTTCACCAAGCGCGCGCGCCGCATCGGAATCGATGCCCATCTGCGTGGGCAGGTCGAACGCCACCGAGAGGCCGGTCGTGCCGGCGTCCAGCAGCATGCGATAGCGACGGTTGGACTCTGCCGCCGTACCGAAGCCCGCGTACTGGCGCATCGTCCAGAGCCGGCCGCGGTACATGTCCGGTTGCACACCGCGGGTGTACGGAAACTGCCCCGGCTCACCGAGCGCGGACGATCCCGCGTCGTCCGCGCGGTACACCTGCTTCACTTCGATTCCCGACGGCGACGTCTTCACTGCGGGCGTACGATCCGACTTCGACCCACCACTCACGCGGTGGCCCCCACGGGGGCGAGTATTTCGATGGCCGTCTCGACGTCACCCTTGCTGCCGAGGTAGAGCGGCGTCCGCTGGTGCAGTTCGGTCGGCATGACGTCGAGAATGCGGATCAGACCATCCGAACCAGCGCCTCCCGCCTGTTCGCAGATGAAGGCGAGCGGGTTGGCTTCGTACAGCAACCGGAGCTTACCCTTGGGCGACAGGGTGTTGGCTGGATACACGAACACACCACCGGCCAGCAGGTTGCGATGGAAGTCGGCGACGAGTGATCCGACGTAGCGCACGTTGTGCGCCTTCTGCACGCCGTCGAGCCCACGATAGCGACGCATCAGCGCCTTCACGTTCTCATCCCAGAACTGCTCATACGAGTCGTTCACCGACAGGAACTTGCCGGTGTGCGGCGTCCGGATGTTCGGGTGCGAGAGCAGGAATTCGCCGATCGACGGATCGAGCGTGAAGCCGTGCACGCCCTGTCCCGTGGTATACACCATCATCGTGCTGGAGCCGTAGATGATGTAGCCTGCGGCGACCTGGCGGCGGCCGGGCTGGAGGAAGTCTTCCAGTTCACCGGCGCGACCGTTGGTGATCTTCCGCACCACGGAGAAGATCGTGCCGACCGGCACGTTCACGTCGATGTTGGACGACCCGTCGAGCGGATCGAACATCAGGCAGTACTTGCCCGTGCGGAACCGGTCGGGAATGGGGATGATGTCGGGTTCTTCTTCCGACGCCATGGCGCAGAGCCGACCGCCATGGTCCATCGCCTTGATCATGATGTCGTTCGACAGCACGTCGAGCTTCTGCTGCGTCTCGCCCTGCACGTTCTCGTTGTCGGTGGCGCCGATGATGTCCACCAGGCCCGCCATGCGGACCTTGTTCGAGATCATCTTCGCGGCGAGCGCGATGTCGTAGAGGATGCCGGAGAGTTCACCACTGGCCTCGGGATAGAGGCGTTCCTGCTCGATGATGAACCGCTCGATGGTGACGACTGAGACGGGGGTGTGGTTGACCACGTTCACGCGCCCGGAGAAAGGATGGTTGGCCGAGGCCGTTGAAATCGCGAGGCTGCCCAGGCATCGGCATCCGCCTCGAAGCGGTTGCACGCATACCCGCGCGTCAGCGACTCCCAGAGATACAGAAAGGGGAACGCGGCCGAGCTGGCAAACTGCTCCACGTGTCGATGCTCGTGCAAGAGGAATGCGGGCT
>JAYWIJ010000057.1:0-17131 GCA_043788935.1 Gemmatimonadaceae bacterium
GGCCAGTTGCTTTCGGGTGGTGAGCGACAGCGTATCGCGATCGCGCGGGCGCTCGTCGGCGCGCCGCGCCTGCTCCTGCTCGATGAACCCACCACACACCTCGATGCCGCCAGTGTCGCAGACATGATGACACGCATCCTTTCACGCACTGATCGCCCCGCCGTGCTGACCATCACACACGATCCCTCCGTCGAAACCTTCGCCGACACGGTGTACCGTCTCGAGCAGGGCCGACTCGTCCGCCTGTCATCCGCGGCGTCAACGCTGGTGAGCCTCGCATGACGTCCACCGATTCGTTGGAGACGGCGCCGGAGTCGGCCAGGGAGATGGCGCATCGCAGCGATACGCCGCAGCGGAGCGAGGAAGAGCAGGTCGCATTCTTCGAATCCGCACTGAGGCTTGCGAAGCTGGCGGAGCGTCGTGCTGCCGTGCACGACGTGCGCATCGATCTCGCCGAGACGGTGGTGGCAATCCGGTTCACCGGTGAGGGGCTGCGCGACGCGTTCCTGCCGGCCATCAGTCACCTGCTGCTGCCTGTCGAGACGCCTGCGCAGGCCACGTTGCACGTGTGGGATACGGCGTCGAGCGGTGTGGCCATGATTGCTCCCCCCTGCCCGCGCGAAAGCTTCACGCACCGGGGCGACATCTGGGGCATGGGCAGCACGCGCATTCGCAGTGCGTTTCACTGGCACGAGTTCTCGGTCAACCTCTTCGATCATGACCGCGACACGGGCGTGTTCTGGGTGAACGACGCAGCGGCGCTGCCGTACTGGTCGAAGGCGTCGCCACTGCGGACGCTCTTTAACTGGTGGTTGGCGTCCAACGGTGCGCACCTGATGCATGCGGCCGCCATTGGCACTCCGCGAGGCGGGCTGCTGCTGGCCGGTCGCGGCGGTACTGGCAAGTCCAGCACCGCGCTCGCCTCGCTCGAGGCGGGGCTGCAGTATGTTGGCGACGATTATCTGGCCGTTCGCCTCGAACCGGAACCTGCCGCCTACAGTCTCTACGCCACGGCCAAGGTGACGCCGTCGCAGATGCACCGCTTCCCGGCGCTCGCTCCGTTCGTCACCAACCCGGACTGCAGTGACACCGACAAGTCGGTGGTGCAGTTGCATCCCGCGTTCACGGGTCGGCTGGTGCGGAAGCTGCCGCTGCGTGCCGTGGCATCACCGGCGTTCGGCAGCGCGGCCGCCAGCCACTTCGAGGCCGACGATGGCGCCTCCACGCGTCGTTCCACGGCCTTCACGACGTTGTCGCAGCTGCCGCATTCCGGTCGCGAGTTGCACGACTTCATCGATCGCATGATGCGCACGCTGCCGAGCCTCACGCTGCGGCTCGGTCACGACGTGCCTGGAGTGCCTGTCGCCATCGCGGAGATGCTGGCGTTGCCTGACGATGCGCTGCGCGCGCTCGCCACGCGTGACGGGCACGATGCGGCGCGGCCGGTGATCTCAGTGGTGATCCCGGTGTTCAACGGTGCGCACATGCTCGCCGCCGCGGTGCGCAGCGTGCTGGCGCAGCGGTGGGGCGCCATCGAGATCATCATCGTCGATGACGGATCGAGTGACGACATCGAGTCGGCGGTGCAGGCCTTGCCGGTGGACGTGCTGTTCATCCGTCAGCCGAACGCCGGCCCTGCTGCAGCGCGGAATCGCGGCATCGCGGCGTCTTCCGGGGCGATGCTCGCCTTCCTCGATGTGGACGATCTCTGGAGCGACGGGCATCTCGAGGCACTGCACGGCGAACTGGTGCGCGACGCAGACGCCGACGTGGCGCATGGGCTGGCACAGGTCACCACGCATGATGGCAGCGACAGCCCCGGCGAGTTCCTGGGCAATCCGCGTGAGGCGTTCCCGCATTACGTCGGCGCGGGGCTCTACCGGCGCCGTGCGTTCGAACGGATCGGAGACTTCGACGTGGAACTGCGTTTCGGTGAGGACACCGACTGGTTCCAGCGCGCCCGTGAAGCCGACGTCCGCATTGCGCATCTCGACGAGGTCACGCTCTTCGTGCGCCGGCATGACGGCAACAGCACGCGCGGCAAGACGCTCGTCGAACTGAATGCGCTGCGCGTGCTGAAGAAGCATCTCGATCGCCAGCGTCAGCCTGCGCACTCCGGCAAACCACAGGTCACCACGTAGCACCCGGTGCCGCTCTTCTCGTGGCTCAGCCGTGTCATTGCAGCCGCACCGCCACCCGTTGCATCGGACCCTCGCGTGCGGCGCGTGCTGGTGACGGGTGCGGCGGGCAACGTGGCGCAGCAACTGCTGCCGCTCCTCCGCCCGGTCGCCGCCGAGTGGCGGATGACGGATGCGCGGACCGACGTCTCCGCCGCATTCGGGGACATTCGGGTGCAGCAGCTCGGGCCCGGTGAGTCGTGCGATGGCCTGTTCGACGACGTCGATGCGGTGGTCCATCTCTCCGGACAGTCGAAGCCCGCATCACCCGACGTGCTGCAGATGCGTAACGTCGACACGCTGGCCTGGCTGCTCGAGCAGATGCAGCAGTCGGGCATCACACGATTGGTGCACGCCAGCTCGATGCACGTGATGGGTCGCTACCGTCGCGACGAGCGCGTCACCCCCGATCTGCCTCCGCGTCCCTCCGACGCGTACGGCGCGAGCAAGCTGGAAACTGAACGGCTGATCGCGCACGCGGCGGACACGTGGGGGCTGTGCGCTTTCGTGTTGCGCATGGGTCACGTCACCACCACCGTCAGCGCCGCGGAGCCGGGCAACTGGCTCGCCACCGACGATCTCGCGCGCCTCGTGCACATCGGCGTGCACGGCGCGCCCGTTGGCATGACCACGGTGCACGCCGTGACGCCGCATCGTGGCGACGACATGGGCCAGTCGGAGATCACCGCTCGCTTCGGCATGCGCTGGCGCACCGACGCACCGACGTACCGTGACGCGATGCAGCGCATCGCCCAGTGGTACGGCGAAGACGCGATCGCGCGGGAGTTCCGAGGCGGTGTGTTCGCGAGCGGGCGCGCGTGACGACAGCGACGGCTGCGACAAACGATTGACGCACGCCGCCGCAGGCTGCCTTGGAAACTCGGTTGCCGTTGCTGGTGCTCTGCAGCCTGCAGGACGCTCACACCTTCGGCAGCGTATAGCCGTTGTTGTACCGCGCCGTGATCAGCGCATTCGCCTCGGCATCACCCCGGAACTGCCCGGCGCTCGCGTCCCAGAGCAGCTTTCGCCCCGTCTTGAGCGCGATGTTACCCATCTGCGCATTCACCGCCGCGACGCTGCCCGTGTCGATGCCGCACTTGAGGATCGATGCGTCATTCGTCCGGATGGAAGTGATGAAGTTCTTCGTGTGCAGGTCGAGCGTGTCGCTCTGCACGAACTGCTGCGGCACTGCCGGGACCTTGTACTGGCGGATGCCGCTCACCGTCTCCACTTCGGGGATCACTTCCCATCCGCCGCGGTTGAGCACCAGCGTACCGTTGTTGCCGATGAAGGCGATGCCCTCGGCACGATTGTACGGCCCACCGTCGATGCCGGTGGCATGCTCCCAGAGCATGTTGAAGCCGTCGTACTCGAACACCGCCTGCAGCGTGTCGGGCGTCTCCGAGGCATCGTCGGGGTAGGCGAACTTGCCGCCGCTCGCCATCACCGACTTCG
Organism: Gemmatimonadaceae bacterium; assembly: GCA_043788935.1. GTDB lineage: Bacteria > Gemmatimonadota > Gemmatimonadetes > Gemmatimonadales > Gemmatimonadaceae > JACMLX01. The sequence goes on from JAYWIJ010000057.1 coordinate 3,633, forward strand.
GCGCGCTGGCATTCATCGCGTAGAGGGCGATGTCGATCTCGTGCACGCCCCAGTCGGTCATCAGGCCGCCGGCGTAGTCCCAGAACCAGCGGAAGTTGAAGTGAAAACGATTGGGGTTGAACGCGCGCTTCGGCGCGGGGCCGAGCCACATGTCGTAGTTCACGCCCGCCGGCGCCGCGCCGTCCGGCTGCACCGGTACCGGCTTCATCCACCCCTGATACGCCCACACCTTCACCACGCGGATCCGTCCCAGCTTTCCGGAGCGCACGTACGCGATGGCGCTTTCATAATGCGGACCACTGCGCTGCCACTGGCCCACTTGCACCATCTTGCCCGAGCGCTTCGCGGCAGCCTGCATCACGCGGCACTCCTCGATCGTGTTCGCGATCGGCTTCTCCACGTACACATGCTTGCCGGCGCTCACCGCGTCGGTCATCGCGAGACAATGCCAGTGGTCGGGCGTGCCCACGATCACTGCATCGATGTCCTTCCGCTCGAGCATCCGCCGATAGTCATCGAAATTCTGTGGCGCGGGCTTTCCCATGCCGGTCATGTCCTTCGTGCGTTCGGCCAGAACATTGCGATCCACGTCGGCCAGTGCCACCACGTTCACGCCCGGAATCCTGAGATGTGAACGCGCATCGCTCCAGCCCATGCCCTTCGCGCCGATGACGCCGATGTTCACCTGATCCGACGGCGCCACACGCGATGCAGCGGACTGCGCGTCGCCGAGTGACGGCAGCGCGCCGCTGAGCGTGGCACCGGCGGCCGCGGCGGCCGAGTGCTTCAGGAAGGTGCGACGGGAAGAGGTCACGTCGACAGGAGGCTCGAGGTAGGAATCGGCGCAGGATGCGCGCAGGTACGATCCGACGCGGCGCACGGCAAGTCAATGCGCGCCACGACGAGCGCGTGCACGCATCAGCGCCGGCACGACCGCTTTCTCCGATCCGCCAGCCGATCCGCTGGCGGCGCACCGTGCGCAGCTCGAATACCGGTACGATACGGCCTGCGCTCGCCGCCTGCAGTCGGAAGGTACCGGTCGCCTTGCCGCGCGCGCCGGCGCGATACGGCGCTGCGCACTGTCGACGCGGCGACGCGGTGGTAACTTCGCCGCATGACTCGGTTCACCTCTCGCACCGCGCGGTGGCACCTGCACAGGATCTGCATGCTGCTGCTCGTGGCTGCCGGCGCTGCGCACGGCCAGCGCCGGGCGTCGGCCGCGGACTCCATTCCGCGTGCGGCGATCGACAGCTTCGTGATCACCGTCCGCGACATGGCAGCGTGGGCGCTCGTGACGCCTGCCGCCCACGTGCCCGTCGGCGCGCTGCAGGATGTGCAGGGCAATGTGGAATCGGTGGTCGGGTCGCAGAACGCCCGCACGGTGCTGACACCGGACAGTGTGCTCGCGTCGTTCCGGCAGGCGCTCGGTGCCGGTGCGCGCCAGCGGCAGGCGCAGGCCATCGGGCTCGCCTACTTCCGCAGCGTCGTACCCCCGGGCGGTGCCGCGGCCGTGAGCGTGCTGGTGGTCGAGGTGGAGCATCGGAGCGGCTACCGCGCCAACGTGCTGTTTCCGTTCGAGCACACGCAGGAGAATCCCGAATTTCGTGCGCCGTTCACGCAGGTGGCGCAGCTGCATGAATTCGAGGCGCCCGCACCACGCAGCAAGGGCGGTCGCAGGCGTGCACGTCCGTTCGAACGAAGTGCGCGACCGTAGAGGCACACGATCAGCGGTGACGCTCCGTCACCGCTGATGTCCCGTCACCGGAACGACACGCGCATGACTCGTTCAATCCTGGCGGCACGTCGCGCACTCGTCGCGTGCCTCGCGCTGGCCATGAGCACCGCAGCCGCCTCGGCACAGCAGCGGCCGTGGATGTTCGGGCCATTCGAGAAGCCGCGAGACGTGAATCCCGTGATCTCACCGAGCGCCACCGCCACGCTGCGCTCACCCATGAACGACAGTCTGGTGCAGTGGGAGGCGTACGCCACGTTCAATCCGGCAGCCGTCGTACGGAATGGTCGCATGATGCTGTTATATCGAGCCGAGGATGCCACCGGCGTCTCGCAGATCGGCGGGCACACGTCGCGTATCGGACTCGCCGAAAGCACGGATGGCCTGCGATTCACACGCCGTCCGCACCCCGTACTGCAGCCCGATCGCGACGCACAGGCGCGCTACGAGTGGACCGGCGGCGTCGAGGATCCGCGTGTCGTCGAGACCGAGGACGGGCGCTACGTGCTGACCTACACGCAGTGGAACGGCGACGTGCCGCGCCTCGCCGTCGCCACCTCCAGTGATCTCCTCACGTGGACCAAGCACGGCCCCGCCTTCGCGAAGGCGGCCGACGGCAAGTTTCTGCGCACCGAGACCAAGTCCGGCGCGATCCTCGTGCGGCAGGTCGGCGACCGTCTCGTCGCCACGAAGGTGAACGGCACGTACTGGATGTACTACAACGTGCCGGATGTTCAGATCGCGACATCCGATGATCTGGTGAACTGGACGCCGCTCGAAGATGCGAATGGGCGGGCCCTCACGGTGCTCTCGCCACGCGCCGGCTACTTCGACTCGTGGCTGGTGGAAGCCGGCCCGCCGGCCATCCTCACCGGGCGCGGCATCGTGCTCCTCTACAACGCCGGCAACCTGGGTACCCACGGCGATCCCACCCTGCCGCAGCGGATCTACACCGGCGGCCAGGCCCTCTTCGATGCCGCCAATCCCATCCGACTGCTCGACCGCAGCGATACGCCGTTCATCCGGCCGACCGAGGCGTACGAAAAAACCGGCCAGTACGTCGAAGGCACCACGTTCGTCGAGGCATTGGTGCCGTTCCGCGGACAGTGGTTCCTTTACTACGGCACCGCCGATTCGCGCGTGGGCGTTGCGGTCATGCGAACGCCTGCGCCTCGCTTAGCGCCGGTCCGGCCTGTCGTCCGTACGCGCAAACGCCGGTGCGGATGGCCGAAACGTTAGAAATATTATAGATTAGGGATATCTTACGAGCGCCCGATGCAGGGAGTCACGAGTGGTCAGCCTGCACAGCTCCGCATCCGTACCGTGATGACGACGTTCCTCGACGCAGTGGCCAGCGCGGTCACGCCGGAACTGGCGAGCGTCGCGGCGTTGGCGCATGGAGCGCCGCCCGAAGCCATGGAGCGCGCCCTTGGTGGGGCGATCCACACGGTGCTGGGCGCATTGGCAGGGAAGGTCCGCGAGGCGCCCTACGCCGCGCAGCTGCACCTGAGCCTGTCGCATTCGTCGACCGACGTGACGCCGCGGAGTGTCATCGATTCGGTAGCCGGTGCGGGTGGTAACGCCCTGCTGCTCGAGAGTGGCGCGACACTCGTGCAGGGACTCTTCGGCCAGTCGGGCGACACCGTCGCCGGGATGATCGGCAAGATGGCCGGACTCAGCGACGGCACCGCCTTGCTGGGCCACGCCGGCGCCATGGCACTGGCGATCGTCGGCGCTCGCGTACGTGCCGAGGCGCTCGATGCCGACGGGCTGGCCGCGGCCCTGCGCGAAGAGCGCGAACTGCTCCGCAAGGCGATGCCCGGGCCGGTGTCGGGGATGCTGCGGATCAGCGAGTTCGTGACGTCCAGCTACCCGACGGTGAGCAGCACGCCCCCGCGCCGCAGCATCACGCCGCTGCCGAACACGCGACAGGCGGTGGCTTCGCCGCGCCGCGCGTTGAACTACCGGCTGATGCTCCCAGCACTCGCGGCAGTTTCAGCGTTCGCGCTTCTCGGTTGGGCCTACCTGCGCGGCTGAGCGGCACGCGTCACTGATCGCGCGGTGACCGTCGCGCCATTGCAGGTGACGCTGCCTGGTGTCGGCAATGGGCATCGCCGCCATCTGACATATCAGTGCGACAACACTTTGATGGTCTCACCTCCATGTCAGGATTCATGCAGCCGTGATGCGTGACCGAGACTAGGGCGGACGAGACACACCTCTTCCCCCTACTGTCGCTGCATGCGCCAGGAGTTCCTGCACAATGCCGTTGCCGTTCTTCTCCGCCTCGTCCGAGCTCGCACGCGTCAAGGCTGAACTGAAGGAAGTGAAGGAGCGCTCGGATGTGCTGGACAACACATGTGGCGTGGGATTGTGGGCTGCGGTGCTGCACAACGCTGACGCACTCGATCCGCGCAGCAAGTGGCTCTGGTCTCCCGAGTTCCGGCGATTGATCGGCTACAGCAGTGAAGCCGACTTTCCGAACGTCTGTCAGTCATGGTCCGACAAGCTGCACCCCGACGACGTGCCGGCAACGTTCGCGGCCTTCGGTGGTCACCTCACCGACAAGAGCGGCAATGCGCGCTACGACGTCACGTATCGCCTGAAGATGAAGGACGGCCAGTATCGCTGGTTCCGCGCCACCGGCGGCTGCAAGCATTCGGACGATGGTCAGACGATCCGCGCCTGCGGCTCGCTGACGTTCATCCACGAACAGAAGATGGTGGAAGAGAAGATCCACCGGGACGCCGAACAGAATCAGGCCGTGATCGACGCAATCGCCGACGGGCTCAGGGCACTCGCGAACGGCAACCTGCTGCATCGCATCACTGGTGAATTCAGCGCATCGTCGGAGGCGGTCAAGACGAGCTACAACGCGTCCGTCGAACAGTTGCACGCCACCATCTCACAGGTCAGCGCTGCATCGTCGGAGGTGCACAACGCCGGTGGCGAGATCACCAACGCGAGTCGTTCGCTGGCAGAGGGTGCGACGCGTCAGGCCGCAAGCCTCGGCGAAGTCTCGGTGAATCTCGACGAGCTCGCGTCGATGGCCAGCACCAACGCCGATCACGCCCGCAAGGCGAGTGCGCTCGCGGCTGAGGCCCGGAACCACGCCACCGACGGCGAGAAGCGCATGGCGAACCTCACGGCGGCGATGGGCGACATCAAGTCGTCCACGCAGGAGACGGCACGCATCATCAAGACGATCAATGAGATCGCCTTCCAGACCAATCTCCTCGCGCTCAATGCCGCCGTGGAAGCGGCGCGTGCCGGTGATGCCGGTCGTGGCTTCGCGGTGGTGGCCGATGAAGTGCGCGCACTCGCGTTGCGTGCCGCCAGCGCCGCGCAGAGCACCGAGGCGCTCATCGAGAAGTCGGTGTCCGCCACAGAGCGTGGCGTGCAGCTCAACGACGAAGTGCTTGGCAGCCTGAAGGAAATTTCGGCGCAGATCGCGCAGGTGGTGACGGTGGTGAGCGAGATCACCGCAGCCAGCGCCGGTCAGGTGGACGGTGTCACGCAGATCACGCGATCGGTGGCGCAGGTGAACGAGATCACGCAGCAGGTGGCCGCCAGCGCCGAGGAGTCGGCAAGCGCCGCCGAGGAGCTGAATGCGCAGGCCAGCACGCTGAAGGACACCGTCTCCACGTTCCAGCTGGAGACGGAAGGCGTCGGTCGGGGTCGGCCGGTGCGGAAGGCGGCGCCTGCGCGGCGTGCGCATGGCGGATCGTTCGCCAGGGTGTGATCGGCAGCACATATTGACACGGGCAGGTGCCACGACGACCCGACGTGGCACCCCGTCCGGCGCATCATGCGCCGTTTCCCGTGACCGCGAGGGCTGCAGATGGCGTCGATTTCCGTCAACGGCGAAGCGCGTGACGTCGCCGCCGATCCCACCACGCCGCTCCTCTGGGTGCTGCGCGACGTCATCGGACTGACCGGCACGAAGTTCGGCTGCGGCATCGCGCAGTGCGGCGCCTGCACGGTCCATCTCGACGGCATCCCGGTGCGCTCGTGCTCCACGCCGCTCTCGGCGGTCGGCACGCGCAAGGTGACGACGATCGAGGGACTCTCGCCCGACAGCACGCACGCCGTGCAACAGGCGTGGATCGAAGCGCAGGTGCCGCAGTGCGGCTATTGCCAGAGCGGGCAGATCATGTCGGCCGTGGCGTTGCTGGAGAAGAACGCAACGCCGACCGACGCCGACATCGATACCGCCATGCAGGGCAACATCTGTCGCTGCGGCACCTATCAGCGGATACGTGCCGCCATTCATCGCGCCGCCGAAATGAAGAGGGCTACCGCATGAAGCGCTTCCTGATGCAGCCCGACGGCCGAGCAGTGAGTCGTCGCGACTTCGTGCGCGTCAGCCTCGTGATAGGCGGAGGACTGATGGTGTCGGTGTACGGATGCGGTCCGAATGGCGAAACGTCGGAGGTGTCGGCCACCGGCGGCAGTCCGCTCGAACCGAACGCCTTCGTGCGCATCGACACCAGTGGCAACGTGATCGTGACGTCGAAGCATCTCGAGATGGGGCAGGGCGCGTACACCGGCCTCGCCACACTCATCGCCGAGGAACTCGACGCCGACTGGAGCGCGGTGACGGTGGAAGGCGCGGGCGCCGACGATGCGAAGTACGGCAATGCGACCCTGGGCGGCTTGCAGGGCACGGGCGGATCGAGTGCCATCGCGAATTCATTCACGCAACATCGGACCGCCGGTGCCACCGCGCGCGCGATGCTGGTGGCCGCCGCCGCCGCGCAGTGGAACGTGTCTGCCGCTGATCTCGTCACCGAGCCCGGTGTCGTGGTGCACGCGCCAACCAATCGCCGCGCACCGTACGGTACGCTCGTCACCGCTGCCGCGGGCATGAAGGTGCCTGCCGACGTTCCGCTGAAGGATCCGAAGGCCTTTCGCTACATCGGCAAGGAGAAGGACAGCACACCGCGTGTTGATGCCGTGGCGAAGAGCAACGGCACCGCGACGTTCACGCAGGATGTGAAGCTGCCTGGCATGCTCACGGCGCTCGTCGCCCACGCGCCGCGATTCGGTGCGAAGGTCAGGAGTTTCGACGCGACCAGAGCGAAGGCCGTCATTGGCGTGAAGGACGTCGTGCAGATCCCGACCGGCGTCGCGGTACTCGGTGAGACGTTCTGGGCCGCGAAGCTGGGTCGTGATGCACTGACGGTGGAGTGGGACGAGACTGCAGCGTACACGCTCGGCACGCCGGAAATCATGGCGCAGTTTCGCGAGGCGGCGCAGAAGCCGGGGCGCGGGGTGCGCAATGATGGCAATGCCGATGGCGCGATCGCGTCGGCGGCGACGACGGTCGAGGCGACGTACGAATTTCCCTATCTCGCGCACGCGTCGATGGAGCCGCTGAACTGCGTGGTGGATCTGAAGTCCGAGGCGGCGGCGGTGTACAATGCCAATCAGTTTCCAACGACGGATCGCGCAGCAGTCGCGAAAATTTTCGGCTTCGCGCCCGAGAAGGTCACGATGCACACGGTGATGTCGGGTGGCAGTTTCGGGCGTCGCGCCAATCCCAAGTCGGACTACGTGGTCGAAGCGGCGACGATTGCCAAGGCCATCAGCGGCAGGGCACCGGTGAAGCTGGTGTGGACGCGTGAGGACGACACCGCCGCCGGTTACTTCCGTCCTGCCATGCTGCATTGGATGCGCGGCGGCATCGATGCGTCAGGTGCACCGGTGGCATGGTGGCAGCGCGTGGTGGGGCAGTCGATGATGGAAGGCACCATGTTCGCCGCGCCGGACGGCACCGATGCGTCGGTGTTCGAGGGGGCATCCGACCATCCGTACGCCATGCCGAACGTCTTCGTGGACGTGCACTACGAGAAGGTGGGTGTGCCCGTGCAGTGGTGGCGCTCGGTGGGACATACGCACACCGCGTTCGCGGTCGAGATGTTCGTGGACGAGATGGCGAAGGACGCCGGCCGCGATCCGCTCGAGTTCCGGCGCGCGATGCTGGCGAAGGATCCCCGTCGACTTGCGGTGCTGAATCTCGCCGCGGAGAAGGCGGGATGGGGTGCGCCGCTGCCGGCGGGACATGCACGCGGCATCGCGGTGCACTAGTCGTTCGACACGTATGTGGCGGAAGTGGCGGAAGTCTCCATGGTGGATGGCGCGCTGCGGGTGCACCGCGTGACCTGTGCAGTGGATTGCGGCATCGTCGTGAATCCCGACATCGTGCGCGCACAGATGGAAGGCGCCATCGCGTTCGGGCTCGGTGCGGCGCTCTACGGCAAGATCGACATCGAACAGGGTCGGGTGGTCTCCACCAACTTTGATCGCTATCGCGTGCTGCGGCAGCGTGAGATGCCGCAGGTGGACGTGCACATCGTTCCGTCCACGGAAAAGCCGACCGGCGTCGGTGAACCGGGGACGCCGCCGATCGGTCCCGCTGTGGCCAACGCGCTGCTCGCACTCACCGGTAATCCGACACGTGTGTTGCCGTTCGTGTGATCACGCTGGTGGCACTGCAGGCCGACGACCGTTCGCGGTGACATGCGTCGGCCTGCAGCGCGTCACACACGCTGTCGGCACGTGGCATGGGTGACCCGATCACGCTGAAGGAGCGCGAGCGCGACATTTTGCGTCTGATGGCGTAAGGCGCGACGAACCGCATGATCGCGTCGCGCCTCAACCTGTCGGAACAGACCGTGCGCTGGTACAACAAGCAGTGTTTCTTGCGACTGGGCGTCGCGTCGGCGCAGGCGGCGGTGGAACGTGCGCAGGCGCTGGGTCTGCTCAGTCTGCCCGATGCGGAATCTGGCGCGGTCGCCTCTTTCATTGTGCGATCACCGGTCCGTTACGTCTCCAACGACGGCGTGTCCATCGCCTATCAGGTGATCGGCAATGGGCCGGTGGACCTGCTGTTCATGTCAGGCTTCGTGTCGCATCTCGAACTGTCGTGGGAAGAGCCGGAGTCCGCTGCGTTTCTCGAGGCACTCGCCCGCGACACACGCCTGATCGTGTTCGACAAGCGCGGCGTCGGACTCTCCGACCGGCATCGCGGCGTGAGCACGATCGAGGACACCATCAGCGATGCGCTGTGCGTCCTGCGTGCCGTCGGCGCCGATCGCCTGTTCGTCGCAGGCACCTCGGAGAGTGGAGCCGCCGCGATCCTGCTGGCGTCGATGAGCCCCGCGCAGGTCCGCGGGCTCGTGCTGGTGGGCACCACGCCGCTGCCAGCCCGGCATGGCGATGAACCGGACTGGGCGGTGCCGGTCGCGTTGTTCGAGAAGCGCGTGGCGATGATCCAGGCGCGCTGGGGCGAGCCATGGGCGCTGGAGCGCTTCGCGCCCTCGAAAGTGGGCAATGTGGCGTTCGAGGCGTGGTGGTCGCGCGCCCTGCGCAACGCCGCGAGCCCCGCCAGTGCCGCGCAGATCATGCAGCAGGCGATGCAGGTGGACGTGCGCGCGCTGCTCCGGCACGTGCACGTGCCCACGCTCATCCTGCATCGCATCGACGACGCGATCGTGAGTGTCGGCGCCGCGCGCTATCTCGCCGCGCAGCTGCCGCACGCGACGCTGGTCGAGCTGAAGGGCGCGGATCATCTGTACTTCGTCGATTCGGCGGCGGTGGTGCGCGAGATCGCACGGTTCGTCGCGATGCCCGAAGTCAGTGCGCAGGCCGACACGTGGGTGGCCGTGATCCTGCACGCGCACGGCAGCGGCGCGCGCCTCGATGCGCAGAAGCGCAGTCTCCTGCGCGCCTGCGAAGCGAAGCACGTGACCACCACCGGCGACGGTTGGACCGCTCTGTTCGACGCGCCCAATCGTGCCCTGCGATGCGCACAGTCGTTGGCCGCACTCGGCGAGGCACGATCGGGCGGTATGGCGCTGCATGTCGGCGCCGCGCGTCTGGCCGACGGTGCGCCGACGGGCTCCGCACCGCAGGTGGCACAGGCCGTCGCGAGATCCGCCGCCGCCGGCCAGATCCTCGTCACTGCCACGCTCCGCGACATCCTCGCCGGGTCACCGGTGTCGCTCGCCGCCCGTTCCATCGCGAGCGGTGAAGACGGCACCCCGCCGATGACCGTCTGGCAACTGGTGCAGTGAGCACCGGCCGGGCACCACCCGAAAAGTCCACCCATTCCGGGTGGTGCGAACCACCCGGCGACGGATGGAGCATGAGGGGCACGCACATCGCTGCATCCTCGCTCACGTCACCGGAGAACTCCCATGGTTGCCCGCCTGCTCATCGCCACGCTTCCGCTCATCGCCCTCGTCGCCACCGCCTGCGACGGCACCACGTCACCCACTGAAGGCGATGTCCGTATCGCCGTGCAACAGCCGCAGACCGGGCAGACCACATCGGCCGGCACCTTCGTGATGTCGGGCTACGTGGCCGACAGCGGGCAAACGGCGGAAGAACTGACCTTCGACGGTCCGCTCACGCAGTCACCGGTGCCGGTGACGTTCCGGCGCACCATCACCGGTCGCAACGGCACCATGGTGATCACCGGCAGTGCCACGCTGACGTTCACCAGCCAGACCGAGGCCGCACTCGCCGGCACGTGGGTCGTCGCGTCGGGCACCGGCGCATACGGCGGTGGCGAGGGCACGCTCACTGGCAGCGCGAACTTCGGCGCGACACCGCCGACGGCGTCGCTGACCTACGCAGGCACCGTGCGCCGTTGACGCCACTGCGCGATGCGGCGCCGCACTCAGCGTTGTAGCAACCGGTGTACGTCGTATCTGGCTGCGCGTGGCGAGCGGCGACGGAGTGCGTTCGCTTCGACGTCGTTCACGAACTCCTCGCGCGCGGCGTCCCACGTCACCGCACGGCCCAGCTTCATGCTGATCCACGCGGTGGCGCATGCCTGCAGGCTCTTCACTGCCTGATCGAGCGGAGCGATCGGCTCGCGTCGTGCCGCGACCGATTCGAGCCAGTTGCGATAGTGATCGGTGCTGTCCATCCAGCGCACGGCGTTGGCGGTGTGCGGCTCGGTCACGAGGCGCATGTCGGATGCGTCGAGCGCCCTGTCTTTCGATGCCGATGCCGGATCGCTGCTGGTGACCTGCGCGGCGCCGCGTGCGCAGAAAATCCAGCCGTCGCTGCCTTCGAAGCGGAGACCGTTCGGATAGCTGTCGTCGAGGATCACCGTCACACCGTTGGCGTACTGCATCTCGACGTGATAATCGTGATGCACGGTGAACATGTCGTTTCGCATGAAGTCTGCACGTCCCGTCACCCTCGTCGGCCCGGACAACTCCATGCCCATCGCCCACTGCGCGATGTCGATATGATGTGCGCCCCAGTTCGTGATCATGCCGAGTCCGAAGTCTTCGGTGGTGATCCAGCCGGGGCGACCGTATCCGCGCTGCGGATGGACGCGATCTTCCATGTACGGCTGCTCGGGTGCGGGACCGAGCCAGGTGTCGTAGCCGAAGGTGGAAGGGACCGACTGTGGTGCCGGCGGCCGACCCTTCGGTTCATCGCGTCCGATGCCGATGCGGATCGTACGCAGCGTACCGAGCCGACCGTTGCGCACCGCTTCGCTGGCCAGGCGAAACGTCTGCCATGGATTGGACGACCGCTGCTGGCTTCCGACCTGCACGATGCGCTGTCGTGCGCGCACCACCGAGCGCAGTGCGATCGACTCGGCGATGTCGTACGTCACCGGCTTCTGCACGTAGATGTCCTTGCCGGCCAGCACGGCGTGCGTGGCGATGAGGGCATGCCAGTGGTCGGGTGGCGTGACGATCACCGCGTCGATGTCGGGACGTGCGAGTACCTCGTGAAAGTCGGCGTACGCCTTCACGTCCACCGCAGCTTCACCTTTGCCGCGATAGAACTGTACGACTTCTGCCTGCGCCGCTGCACGACGGTTCGCATCGAGGTCGCAGACCGCCACGATGCGGCAGAGATCGTGCGCCATGGTACCGCGCAGATCTTCCATGCCCATGCGTCCGCAGCCGATCTGCGCGACGGTGATCGTCCGGCTCGGCGGCGTTGCGTTGGCGCCGAACAGCCAGGTGCGCGGGATGTAGGTCGGCAGCAGCAGCGCGGCGGATCGCAGCGCCGAGGTACGGACGAAATCGCGTCGTGAGGCGTCGGTCATGGCGGCGTCATGGTTGGATGATCAGCGCAACTCGCGCAGCTTGATCGAGCGATACGACACGGCGTTCCCGTGATCCTGCAGCAGGATGCGTCCGCGGGCAGCCTCGCCGAAGTTCGGCCAGTCCCTGTACTTGCTGTGGCTCACCAGTGCGCGCCAGAGCTGCGTGCCGCGCTCGTACCGCACGGTGCGGAATCCGTTGAGCCAGTGCTCCACCTGGGATCCGCGCACGACGATGCGCACCTGATTCCATTCGCCGATCGGATTGGGTCGGCGGTTGATCGGGGCGATGAGATCGTACAGACCACCGTTGGTGCGATTGCCGGCGACGCCGAGCTTCGCGTCGGGATGCACGGCGTCGTCCAGTACCTGAAATTCGGCGCCGATGGCGCTGCCGGCGCTCATGTTGAGCGCGGTGTTCACGAAGTACTTGATGCCGCTGTTGGCGCCGCGTGTGAGACGGTATTCCAGTGTGAGCTCGAAGTTTTCGTATTCCGCGTCGGTGACGATGTCGCCGCCCGCTGCAGCTTCCTTGCCTTCGGTCTCGAGCACCGACAGCATCCCGTCACGGATCTCCCATCCCTGTGCCGGGAACGTCGCGAGCTTCGCACCGCGCCAGCCGGTGGTGCTGCGACCGTCCCAGAGCAGCGTCCAGCCGTCGGCTTTCTCGCGATCGGAGAGCGTGTTCGGAATGCGGTTGAACTGCGTACCGGTTCGCGATGGCGGTGTGCGTGCCGCGGCGAGATTGCCGGTGCGGATGCGCAGGTTCCGGAACTGCACTGTTTTCCCCGCGCGCGCCGTGTCGGTGCCGATGTCGTGCACCTGGAGCGCGATGATCCCGCTCGGTGACAGGTCGTCGACGATGTCGGCGGCGGGCACGCCGTTCACGAAGGTGCGGATCGAACTGCCGATGGCTTCGACGCGGAGGCGGTTCCACTGACCGAGGCGGTAGGCGTTCTGCGCCGCCGTCTGGCCGTCCAGGGTGTGCAGCCATCCGCGTCGCGACTCGTCGTAGATGCCGCCCGTCCAGCGACGGGGCGTCGGGTCGATGTCGAGCTGGTAGCCGTGCACACGTCCGCCGCGCACGGCGGGATCCACTGCGCTCCGCACCTGCACGCCGGAATTGTATGGCAGCAGGCTGTCCTGACGGAACTCGAACTCGAGGACGAAGTCGCCGTACCGCTCCCGCGTGCAGAGGAAGCTGTTGGGCGAGCCCAGCACGGCGCGGCCGATGATCGTGCCGTCCTCGACCGTGAACGGCGCGGTCCCATTGCACCGCACCCAGCCGTCCAGCGAGCGACCATCGAAGAGCGGCGCGAAGCCGGCGCCCGATGCGGCCCGTGTCTGGCCGAGGGCGGCGAGGGGCGTGAGGCAGCAGGCCAGTGTCGCGGTGCGCAGTCGCGACCGGGTGTGGGCGGGGAGGGCCGGGATCATCGGTGCACTCGTGCCGTGGGAGCGGACGCCGCGGGCGGCGGTGTGAGACGCGACGAGTCTACCGCGGGGACCGGGGGGGTGCTCAAGGGGACTGCTCAAGGGGACGGAGTCCTTGCCCGGTTCAAGGGGACGGAGTCCTTGCCTCCCCACTTGCCCCCCCCACCAACCGGGAGCCTCTGATGTTTCTATACGTTGCCCCGCGATGACGACGATGCCGCACGACGACCCGGCCGCGGTACGCCGCGACAGTGA
>JAYWIJ010000058.1:0-16895 GCA_043788935.1 Gemmatimonadaceae bacterium
CCGCTCGCGACACCACCCTGTTGTCGCGCCACGCCATCCGCCACGCCGCATTGGGCACGGCCGCCCACAACTCACCAGGCGCCGTGCCGAAACGCACGCCGGCCACGCGTCCACTGAACACGGACTGCACGCCCGCTGGTGTGACGCGCTGTCCCACCGCGAACACACCGGGGTCGGAGACCGTCCGGGTCGGTGCGGGCGCTGGCACGGGTTGCTGCAACACAAAGAGCGCAGTGGCGAGAGCGAGCACGGGCGGTCCGGGAGAAGGTGGATCCCAGACCTTACCCCGGCAGTGACGTTCGCCGCAAGCAACGGTTGTGTGACACCTGCGACGTGCGTGACCCGCGGCGTTTTCGCGCGGGCTTCGCGCTGCTTACGACCGCTCCTCGTCCGATGGCCGGCGACCGACCAGCTCCTGCGGCCCCTGAAACGGATCGGGCCGCTGTCCCCGACGTCCCTTCGGTGTCGCCAGTCGGATCAGCCCGTACACGCCGCCGAAAATCACGGCGATTGCACCGAGTGCCCCGATCGCGGCGAGGGATGCGCGGAGCGGATATGAAGCCTGCAGGAAGTCGGGCATGATGCGTTTCAAATCAGCGAAAGACAGCCGCGAATGCCTATCGCGCCACGACGCGGGCATTCTCCAGCAGCAGGACGTACTTGTATCCGGCACCAACGTCCACGTTGGTGCGCACGGTGCCCAACAACGTGACGGTGTCACCGACGGCGGCGGTCTCGAGCGTCGTCGCGGCCAGATCGTGCGTCCCCGTCTTCGGGTCACCGCTGCCGTCCTGCAGGTGGATCCAGTTCTTCCCCATCACGCCGGCGTTGTACTTCATCACCACGCCGCGCACGGCCACCGTCGTGCGTACCAGCCGATCCTTCTGCTGCCAGAGCGCACCGACCGTGTTCGCGCCGCTGCCCGTTGCCGGCGGAACAGGCGCGATGCTCGTGTCGGCCGCGCCGGTCGTCCCCGCAGACGTCGCGAGCGCGGCTGTTGCGGCAGGCGCCGGGGCGACCGGCTCGGTCGAACCGAAATAGATCCGGTCGAACGTCCGCTTGAGCGTCGGTGACACGAACTGCTCCATCGGCAACACGTTGTAGACCGTCACCGTTTCACCGACTACCAGCTTCGACTGATTCACGGCGGTCCACACCTCACCGTCCGCCGTTTCGAGTCGCAGGTAGAGGTACGACTCGACCGGAATGACCTCGCGCACGGTTCCCGTGATCACGCTACCCGCCGCGATCGGGGCCGATGCACGGGCCGGCGCAGCGGCAGTGGCGGCCGCACTGGCATTGGCCGTGTCGGCAACCGACGTGTCGGCGGGGCCGGACTTGCATGCGACGGACAGGACGGCGAGCAATGAAAAACGAACGATATGGCGCATCAGCTGTTCGGGCGTTGCGGAGGAGAGCAATGGGAGCGATCACCGGTGTGGAACCGTCCGCTGATCACAACCAGTGTAACGCGGCCGGGCGCCGTGAAGGTCCTGCAGGATCCGGCGTGGCCCTGCTGCCAGAGGGCCCGCGATCAGGTCGTACCAGAGGCCCTCACTCCTTCCATACCGCGATCTCACCGAGTGCCTTGCGGCGGATGTCCGGCACACGCGCGTCGTCCGCGGGATAGCCGACCGGCATGACGAGCATCGCCTTCTCGTTCGACGGCCGTTCGAGCAGCTCGCCCAGAAACCCCATCGGGCTCGGCGTGTGCGTCAACGTCACCAGCCCCATGCCGTGTACCGCCGCGATGAAGAAACCCGCTGCGATGCCACACGACTCCTGCGTGTAGTAGAACGTCCGCTTCGACCCATCGGCATTCACGCCGTGCACCTGCCGAAACAGCACGACGACCCATGGTGCATCGGTGAGATGCGTCTTGTGTTCATCGGTGCCGAGGTGCGCGAGCGCAGTCAGCCACTCCGCCGGCGCCTTGCCGTGATAGAAGGCGTGCTCTTCGCGCTCTGCCGCCTCCCGCATGCGCGTCTTCAGCTCGGCGCTCGCGACGGCGACGAACGTCCACGGCTGCTGATGCGCACCACTCGGTGCCGTGCCGGCTGTCCGGATGGCACTCTCGATCAGATCACGCGGAACAGGGTCGGTGCTGAAGTGTCGCGTCGTGCGTCGCGCGGCCATCGTTGCGTAAAACGCCGCGCCATCACGACGTGACGCGTCGAGCGAGCGACGCGTGTGCGCGAGCGGAATGAAGCTGGAGGGATGCGTTGCCATGTCGTAGCGGCGAAGTGGTGAGGCGCACAGCGCTATGCGATGCAGTCAACGGCGCCGCTGGAGTGAACCGTCCATCAGCACCCACGAATGCGGGTCGAGGCGGACGTCAGAGGGCACCGTGCCGTATGGAAAGGAGAAGGTGTGCGACTTTGCGTTCATTTCCACGCGGACGATCGTCGGTGTCGACTGCCCACTGGCATAGAGCCCGACCTCGACCGGCATGCGAATCAACGCGCCGCCGCTCTGCACCTGCTCGAGTTCAACGCGCACCTGCCTGGCCTGCGCATCGTAGGTCCACGTCCCGGCAACCGTGAGCCGGCCCGGCTTGTACAACCACTGCTCGAAGAACCAGCCAAGATCCTGCCCGGACGCCTCTTCCATCTGGCGCCGGAACCCGGCGGTCGTTGCGTTGCCGTTGAAGTGATGCGCGTAGTAGTTCCGGATGCCGCGCTGGAATGCCGCCGTCCCGATCACCCCGCGCAGCATGTGCAGCGTCCAGCTACCCTTTTGGTAGGTCTGTGAGCTGGTCACATCCTCCATCCGCTTCAGGTTGTCGTGCACGATCGTGTAATTCGGATGCAATGAGTCATACGCCATGACGCTCCGCCGACTCGACGCGAGCCCCTGCAGGAACTCGTCCCTGCCGTAGGCATGCTCGATGTAGAGCAGCGTGAAGTACGTCGCAAATCCTTCGCTGAGCCACACGTCGTCCCAGTCGGATTCGGTGACGGCGTTGCCGAACCACTGATGCGCGATCTCGTGGATCACCACGTTGCGCCAGCGCAGGCTCTGTGTGCCCGTGACCGAACTTTCGCTGTAGAGAATCGCCGACGCCGCCTCCATGCCGCCGCTGACGCTGTTCGACTGAATGTTGGCGAGGCGCTCGTACGCGAACGGACCCACGTAGTCGCTGTAGAACGCCAGCACATCCTTCGTCGGCGTCGCGAAGTCGGCAAAACCTGCATCCCGGTCCTGCGGGTACACCCAGGTCTCGATGCTCTTGCCGTCGAACTCGCCTACACGCTGCACGGCGAACCGCGCGGCGCCCAGCACGTACAGCCACGGCGCGATCGGCACCGAGTTGCGCCAGTGCGTGCGCCGCCGAGTGCCCGGCACGTCGGTCATCTCGATCTGCAACCCGTTGGAGACTATCTGGTAGTGGCTGGGCGCCGTGACGATGAACTCGCTCGTTGCCTTGTCGTACGGATGATCGATCGATGGGAGCCAGTGACGGCCCTTGTCGGGCCAGTTGTCACTGAAGAAGGTCCGATCGCCATACTTGTTGTTGCCGATCTTGAGCCCGGTCGCCGGTATCCCACGGTATCGCACAACGATTCTGGCGCGGGTGTTCACGGCCGGTGCCGCGGACATCGGGAGCAGCAACTCGTCGTTCCGGTGTGTGTACGCCACTGGCGCACCGTTCATCAGCACCGCAGACACGGTCATCCCCTTGCCCCCAAGCGCCGCGCTGGCGTTGACCAGATCGAGACGCACCGACCGCACCCCCGCTGCCACGAAGCGAAGATCCATCGCCAGTCCACCGACGATCGCGTCGGTGGTGTCGGAGAGCTCGATCGAGTACGCGTAGTTGAGCGCGTCGATGCCAAGGTTCTTGGGATACGTGTCCGTCATCGGCGTTGGCGCGACGAGTGCTTTCAGCAGCATCATGCCCGCAGACAGGCTCCACATCGTGTGCATCATCGACGCGCTCCCGCGGCGGGCGACGGTTGGGCTATCGGCGGATGCGATTGGATGATGCCCGGCTCCGCGATCGTGCGTTCCACGTCACTGATGCGAGTCGGCACGAAGCCACTGAGATTCTCCACCCCATCCGCCGTGACCAGCGCCATGTCCTCGATGCGGATGTAGAGACGCTCCTCGGGAATCCAGATCATCGGGTCGATGGTGAAGACCATGCCGGCCTGCAGCGGCACGCCACGCACGCGTCCGACGTCGTGCACCGCCATGCCGACGGGATGCTGAAAGTGCCCGCGAAACGATACGCCCTGCTGCACCGCCTTCAGGTGTGCCGGCGACGCGAACGTCTTGCCCACCAGATACTGGCGCATCTCGGACGCCGCACGATCCAGTACCTCGTCCGATGTCACACCCGGTTTGACGTATCGGAACAGGGCATCCCGGTACGCCACGATGTACTCGTACAGCGCCGTCTGCGCTGGTGAGAACTTGCCGTTGACGGGCCAGATCCTCGTCACGTCGCTCGTGTAGTAGCGGACGTCCGGCGCGTAGTCCATGAGCACCAGCTCCCCGTCACGCAGCGCGTCGGCCTTTCGGAAGTAGTGCCCAATGAAGGCGTTCGTGCCACCCGCGATGATCGACGCGTAGCCGTCACCGCGCGCGCCATTGAGGTAGAACATGTATTTCGCGGCCGCATCGAGCTGGTACTCATGTATCCCCGCGCGTGTGGAGCGCATCGCCTCGATGATCCCCTGCCCCGCCAGCTCCGTGGCCCGGCGGATCAATGCGATCTCGCTGGCACTCTTGATCGTGCGCATGGTATCCAGCGCCGGAGACAGGTCACGGATCTGGAACTGTGGAAAGCGTTGTGCCACGAGCTGCACGAAGCGCGCTTCGCGTGACGCGCCGCCATCCCAGGGATCACTGGCCGCACGCGCCTGCGCCGAGAGCAGTTCGTCGCGACTGTCATTGCCGGTTTCCATCGGGCTGAGTGGCGTGAACAACGTCAGTGCCGGTGGTCGGAGCAGGTCGGCGGACGTTAGGTCGGCAGACAGGCTTTCGAGACCGCGTACCTGTTCCACCCCCGTCAGCGTCGTCACCAGCGTCGCATCCTCCGCCGACAGCACCTCGCCTTCGTTCTGCTCGCGTCCCGGATCGCCGTGCGGCAGGTACAGCGTGCTGGATCGTGATCGACCATTCAGTAGCAGGTACGCATGCGCCGACTCGAGTCCGGTAAGGTAGTAGAACTCGTTGGACTGCCGGAACACACTGAATCCCGGCACACCAGGCGCTCCCTGGACGATGGCGATCGCTCTCGACCCGATCGCGTCGTAGATCCGCGCGCGTCGGGCCGCGAGTTCCGACGGGGTGAAGTCGGTCTGATAGCCTTTCTGCCCCTGCGCGCGTGAGAAGACCGGGAAGATCAGCAGCGCGGAAGCTGCGAGGCACCAGTGGCGGAGGCGCATGGCGAGGTCGCTGATTGTAGTGATCGGGGCGGACGTGACGCTCCGTCCCATCCGCACGAACATGCCGGCTGGTGACGGTCGCGGCAACTGAGTGCCCAGTGCGCGTGCCCTCAGCGTGTCCGTTCGATCCGTCGGCACGTCGACGCGCCACCATCCCCTGCTGCCTGCCATGGACGTGACCGAACTGCTCGATCTCCCGGATCGCGACACGTGGCGGTCATGGCTCGCCACCAACCACCAGACGGCACACGACGTCTGGCTGATGCTGGGGTCGCCCTCGGATGAACCACGGATCACCTATCTCGACGCCGTCGAGGAGGCGCTCTGCTTCGGCTGGATCGACAGCACCGCCAAGCGGCATGCGCCGGGCGTGTCGGCGCAGCGTTTCAGCCCCAGGCGCGCCAGAAGCCGATGGACGGAGCTGAACAAGGCGCGCGCCCGCCGCCTGATCGCGCTCGGTCTCATGACCGACGCCGGTCGTACCACGCTGCCAGACGTTGCTATGCGCTCGAGCGTTTCACCAGACATCGAGGCCGCGTTCCGTGCCGCAGCAGCGGCGTGGGAGTGCTGGCAGCGGATGCCTGCGCTCTATCGCGCCGTGCGACTCAGCTACGTCGAAGAGATGCGACGAACGCCCGCGGAGTTCGAACGACGCCTCGCGAATCTCGTCAGCAAGACGGCGCAGAACCTCATGTTCGGAAACTGGAATGACGGCGGGAGGCTCAGCGAAGGCGACTGAGACGGTCAGCGGAAAGGACTTCCGCCGAACCTGACGCACCAGCGCACCGCTACGCCTTCCGGTCAGCCAGAAACGCCGCCACCAGGGCGTTCGCATGCCCATGCCCCATGGCGTGCGCCGATTTCAGCAGCGTCACGAGTTCGCCGTGCTTCTTCGGGCCAGCCGCCCGCAGCACATCCATCCAGTGCGAAATCGGCTGGCCATACGTCTTTTCGATCGACGGAAAATACGACGCTGGACCTGTGACCTTCGGCGCGTTCGGCATGAGCGGGGCTGATGATCGGCGGGCAGGAAGGGAGCGCAGTGGCCCGATCAATGAAACGCTGCCGCATGCGACCCGTCCACTGCGATCGGGTTTCGCTGTCGACCACCCCTCACTGATCGCAGTCCACTCAGCGCCGCCCTCGTCCACGATGCGCGGGTCATTCGGCACCGGGTCGACTCCATCAGCAGCGGGCGCAGTTTGACTGTCGGGGCGTGCCAGATGGAACTTCAGGTAGCAACACGACACCCTGAGAGGGAAGCTGTCGATCCACCACCGCCATCCCCCTTCGTGAGACCCGCGCTGACATGCTCGAAACCATCACCACCTTCGCGCTCGCAACCCACGAAGGCGAGTATGCCGACTGGCCGCTCACCACGGCGCTGCTGCGCGAGGGCGTGCCGACCGGTCAGTACGTGCCCGGCTACGTCATCGAAGGGCAGTATCGCTGGGGCGAGCATGTTCTGCTCATCAATTCCTGGGACTGCCCCTTCGAAGAGTCGTATGACTTTCTGCTGCTCGACGCCACCTGTCGGATCATCGCGCAGCAGCAGCTCGGCGTTCCGTATGGCACGTATCTGCTGCATGCGCACTGGCCGCTGACCAACGAATCGCTCCGACTCCACTTCTACGAAGCCGACTGCTTCACGCTGAGCATCGTGCCCCCCTCAGGATGGTGGCACCGCCGCCATCGGTTGCGCCTGACGCACCATCGCCTGACGCCGGGTGACGAGCGCACGCAGGCGTCCATCCGCACACTGCAGGAACGACTCGAGCAGACCGCGACGCGGACCGACACGACTCAGCCCCCGAGCTAGCAGAGACTGAGCCGAGTCCGA
Organism: Gemmatimonadaceae bacterium; assembly: GCA_043788935.1. GTDB lineage: Bacteria > Gemmatimonadota > Gemmatimonadetes > Gemmatimonadales > Gemmatimonadaceae > JACMLX01. The sequence goes on from JAYWIJ010000058.1 coordinate 7,234, forward strand.
CGCCCGGGCCTGTGCTGCCGGCGTCAGAGGCTCGCACTGCAGCGGGAATGCCGTATGCTTCCGTGATGCGCAGCTGATGGGCTTCCCCGGACGCCACCCCGAAAGGCCTGTCCCCGTGCGCCACACGCAGGCCCCCCGCGACACGGTAGCCGATGCCGACCGCCACCTACGCCGACTTCTGGCTCAAGATCGAGGCACGCGTCGAACGCGGCTACCGCGTTGCCGTCATCCAGTCACCGGCCGGTGGCGGCAGCGAAACCGTCGCTCTCGACGTCGACGCGATCACCGGCGGATCGCCGTCACCGCTGCAGGGACATGTCCGCAGCGCCGTCATGCGCGACATCAGTCTCGATGAGACGCCCGCCCGCGAACCCCGCGATCTCGGACGCGCACTCTTCGACGCGCTCTTCACCGGTACAATCCGCTCGCTCTTCGACAAGAGCCTCGGCATGGCGCAGGCCAAGGGCTCCGGGCTACGCATCAAGCTGCAGATTGATCCCGAGAATCCGGAGCTGGCCACGCTGGCGTCCTTGCCGTGGGAAATGCTCTACTTCCACGGCACGCGCGAATATCTGAGCCTCTCCGAGCTCACGCCGGTCGTCCGGTTTCTCGACGTGCAGCGGCCGTACGAACGCGCGCCGTTCTCCGGGCCGCTGCGTGTGCTCGTCGCGATGGCCAATCCCGACGGGTCGGCGCAGCTCGATCTTGCGAAGGAGCGCGCGGCGATCGAGAGCACATGGGCCACACTGCCCGATGTCGAGGTGCGCATCATCGAGCACACCACCCGTGCCGCGCTGCTCCAGGCACTCGCCGACGCGCCGTACCACGTGCTGCACTTCATGGGACATGGCGGATTCCAGGACGACACCGGCGAAGGTGTGCTGCTCCTGGAAACCTCCACCAGGACGAAGGACCCGATGACCGGCACTGCGCTTGGCGTCTTGCTGCGCGACATGCCGTCGATGCGCCTCGTCTTTCTGAACGCCTGCGACACCGCCAGGCTGAGCACCGCCGAAACGCGCGACCCCTTCGCGGGGGTCGCGTCGGCGCTGGTGATGGCCGGTGTGCCCGCCGTGCTGGCCATGCAATTCCCCGTCAGTGACGCGGCCGCCGTCGCATTCTCCAACGGCTTCTACACATCGCTCGTCTCGCAGCGCCCGGTGGATGCCGCCGTGGGCGCCGGCAGAAAGGCTGTGCACGACGCGCGACCGCAATCACTGGAATGGGCCACGCCCGTCCTCTTCATGCGGGCGCCTGACGGCTACCTGTTCACACCCGTCAAGCAGTTCCTCACGACCGGTCGGTCATGGGCGCTCACGGTCGGTGTGCTCGCCGTCGCGGCACTCGCAGCCATTGGATACGTACTCTCGTCCTCCAAGCCAATCAACCTCAGCCCCGAGGATATTCGCGCGCAGTTTCCGCGCACGCTGCAGATCGTGGCGCTGTCCGACGGTGCCCCGGTGGTTCCCGACAGCTGGACATCCTCTGACACCACGATCGCCGCGGTGAAGGACGGACGCGTCAGTACACGCCGAGCCGGCACAGCCACGATCACGGCAAAACTTGGCTGGTTTTCGAAGGGATTCACGCAGATCACCGTGACGCTTCCCGCCGTGGTCGCATTGCAGCTCGCACAGCGACTGGCCTCGATGTCGGTTGGCGACACGCTCCGGATTCCCGCGCGTGCGCTCGCTGCCGACGACTTCGTCGTCGAGGACGCAGGGCTCGTGTGGACCAGCACGAATGAAGACGTCACCCGCGTCACACCGAATGGCGCCATTTTCGGTCTCGCAGCCGGGCGCGCCTTCGTCCTCGTGACGAGTCGGGGCGGTCTGAGGGACTCCGTGCAGGTGGCGGTGCTCCGCCAGCCACCCGAATCGACGGCCGCACTCGACGATGCCGATTCGCCATCATCGGTCGCGACCGACACCGTCGCACCCGTGCTCCTGCGCTTCGCACTCTCACGGAAGTCCACGTATGTCCGCACCACCTATGCCGACGGGACGTACTACTCGGCGACAGCACGTTTTGCGGTGCGCAACGCCAGAGAGGATGATGACGACGCGTGGTACGCACAGTGCGACGGGATGCTTGCCGAACCGTCCGTCCAGGCCGCCGTGCTGTCGTACCTGATGGATCCGGACATCGGCAGCCCTGTGCCTCGCGGCGGCGCCGCCGTCATGCTCGCACGCGACGGGTTCGCAGTCAAATACAAGGCACGGCTGCGCGAGCAGTTCCTCACCGCGCCGGGCCGGACGATCGCGTCGTCGCAGATCGATGACGCGCGTCGCAACGTGTTCATGGACGGCTCCACACCTGCCGACCGCGCACGCATCACGTCACTCGTGGCAGCCTGCACGCCACCACAGGCGAAGGACGCACTGGTCTTCTCGGTCACGATCAAGAATCCCTCGGCGACGTTCATGAACATCACCGCCGTGCGCTATCTCGTGCTCGACGATCGTGGAGAGGCAGGCGGAGGTGCCGGTGCAGCGGCACTCGAACCCGTTGCGACGTACTTGCACCGGATCCGCCGGAAATGTCTGTTCAACGGCGCGCCAGAGTCGTTCCCGTTTTCGCTGACGCCGATGGTCGAGGTGGCGCCGGGTCGGACAGCGGTCATCGATCTACAGCCGACGATCAGGAATAGCGAGGGTTCGTTTCTCGCGCCCCTCGCGATGCGCGTCGAAGTCGTCACGGATCACGGCACCGTGCGCAGCCGCAAGTTCTGGGTCGAAGGGCCGAGTTGTGCGGGCTGAATGGCGCTGACCACGGAGACGACCTTCCATGCATGCTGACATCGCTCGGTACAATGAGACGCTCAGCCCGACGCACCGGCTGCTCTGTGCATCACTCGCTGACACCATCGATGCGAAGCTGCCGGACGCTGAGTCGAAGATCTGGCACGCGCACCCCGTCTGGTTCCTGAGCGGCAATCCGATCGTCGGCTACAGTCAGCAGAAGGCTGGCATCCGGCTCATGTTCTGGAGCGGCGCAGATTTCGGTGAAGCAGCCCTGCACGTGGTCGGGAAGAAGTTCAGGGACGCCTCGATCTTCCTGAACGCGGCTGACGACTTTTCGATCACCGATCTCACGCGATGGCTGGCGAAGGCTCGCGAAATCCAGTGGAACTATCGCGATATCGTCAAGCGGAAGGGCACGATGGAACGGTTGACGTAGCACACTTGCAGCACCCAGTGCTCACGCATGACCGCCATCGCCACTGTCACACGCGTCGCCATCGCCAGAGCGATGAAATCAATCCACAACCGCCGCTGCTTGTCTGCTGAGCGCGTGCGCCGCCGACTCGACGTCGCCGCCGGGATCGTCGGTCGCTCAGCCGAGCCCCGCCGTGGCGGCCGGCGGGAACCTGATTCAGAACCCCGGATTCGAGTTCGGCGCCACCGCGACGACGCCCACCAGCTGGAGCGCCTCGTTCTGGGGCAGCACACCGACATTCACGTATCCCGCCACCGGGCGTACCGGGCTCGGTGCCACTGTCACGCAGCGGGTGAACTCCACTGGCGACGCACGCTGGCAGCACGCCACCGTGTCCGTGACCGCTGGCGCGCAGTACACGTTCAGCATCTGGTATCGTTCCACCGCCGCCACGTCGCTCGTCGTCGCGTACACCAGCGCGACAGGTGTCACGACGTTCGCGCAGCTCGCCGCGATCTCATCGTCCGCCAACGTCTGGCGCCAGCAGAGCAGCACCTTCACCGTGCCCACCGGCATCGTCCATCTCACGATCTATCAGGCCATCACGCGCGCCGGTTCGGTCACCATTGACGACGCGTCGCTGACCAGCGTGGACGCGCCGCCGCCGCCGCCCGCGCTGCCGACCGTCTCGTTCTCGTCGAACACGGGACAGATCACCGCCGGCCAGTCGGCCACGCTGACCTGGTCGTCCACCAACGCGACGGCATGCACGGCCAGCGGCACGTGGAGTGGTGCGCGCGCCATCTCTGGCACATCGAGCGTGTCGCCCTCGACGACGAGCACCTTCACGCTCACGTGCACCGGAGCGGGCGGCACTGCGAGCCAGAGCGTGGCCATCGCGGTCGGTTCCCTGCCGACGGGACCGTTCACCGAAGGCATGGTGTCACTCACCTTCGACGACTCGTGGGAATCGCAGTACCTCAACGCGCTGCCGATATTGCAGGCCGCGAACTTCCGGGGCACGTTCTATCTGACCACGATTCCGCTCGAGCAGCGATGGACGTTCTTCATGACGCCCGCCGCCGTGCAGGACATCGCAGTGAAGGGACACGAGATCGCAGGGCACACTCTGGTGCATCCCGACCTGACGGCAATCTCCGCCGAATCCGTGCGTCGCGAGCTCACGGCATCGCGCACGTATCTGCAGACGCTCACCGGTCAGCCTGTCACTTCATTCGCGTATCCGTTCGGTCGCAGCACCGCGACCATCTAGTCAGCCGTCGCGAGCGCCGGCTACACGTCAGCGCGGGGCGTCACGTACAGCGCGCAGAATCTTGCGACGACGAACCGGTACGCACTGTTCAGCATGTGCATCGAGCCGACGAACACCGTGGCCGTCGTGAAGGCGCAAATCGACGCGGCGATGGCGAACCGCACGTGGTTTATCCTCTGCTTCCACGATGTGAAGACCGGCGGTGACGACTTGTCGATCACGCCGGCGAGTTTTCAGGCGATCATCGATCACCTTCGACTGCGTGGCACCAAGGTGGTGACCGTCGCGCAGGGGCGGGCGTTGATGGGGAGCTGAAGCTTCGACTGCCGCACGGGCATGGAGATGCGCGTGTTGCTTCGACATCTTGCTGCGCACCACGCCAACTTCAACTCCGCCGGATCGCTTCATGCCCATTCCGCTGTTCACCTTCGATCACGCATCGGAACCCGCGTGGACGGTCGTGAACGACGGTGTCATGGGCGGCCGCTCACAGGGTTTTGTCCGTGTGAGTGATGGCATGCTGCACTTCACCGGAACACTCGTGACGACAGGCGGCGGTTTCACACTGACGCGCGCGCGGTGCGACGCTGACCTCACCGGGCACATTGGTGTCGAGCTGCGTGCGCGCGGCAGCGGTCGCAGCTTTCAGGTGGAGCTCGACGACGGCACTCGCCAATACGGCCGCAGCGTGTCGCGGCGCGCCCCCTTCCCGACGTCGGCCGAGTGGACGATCGTGCGCGTGCCGTTCACCGCACTGCGCAACACGATCTTCGGGCAGACCGTTGACGCGCCGCCGCTGAACGTCGCTCGCATCCAGAGTGTGGGGCTCTACATGGCCGATGGCCGGGATGGGCCGTTCGTGCTGGAGGTGGATTCCATCCGGGCGTACGCGGCGGCGGAGGCGCGTTCGGAATGAGCGGAGCGAGACCGGTGCCGGCACCACGAAGTCACAGAGTCTGCCCGCAGTTGCTTCGCTGAACTCAGTTCGCCACCATCGGCGTGAACAACGTGAACGTCAGCGATCCGAACACATGACCGCCGCCAGCCGGCGCATACTCCGACGACCGGTTGATCATCTGCACGGACACGGTGCCGCGACGCAGCCCGACGACACCACCGTAAGACACCTCGTGCACGAGCCGCTTTAACCCGATGGTACGAACGCTGTCCCACCGATCATCCATGAACGGGTACTTTCCCGTGATGAAGGTGTTGTGCGCCACGACGCGCTGATCTGCGCTGACGAAGGCGTTCCACCAGAACGCGGGACCTGAGCGGCTTGGGTTGGCAGCGGCAGTCGTCGGAATACGCGTCAGACCCACGGCGTCCGGAAACTTGTACCCGAGGCGGAGCATGGCGCCCCCGGTGCCCCGGACCATGTGCGTCCCGACGGTCCCTTCCACGCGCGGCGTGAAGTCGAACACGCGACGTTCGTCGATCGAACCATTGCACTTCCCCGCCAGGCATTTCTCGCCCCACCGGTACATGTACGTGTTGACGAGACCGACGTGCACGCGATTGCGGAGTTGGTTATCCCACCCGCGCGGTTTCGCCGCGCCACTCGAGAACGTCCAGTGCGCCAGACTCTGGGTGTGCTCCGAGAAAGATGCCGGTCCCACGACGCCCAACTGCACCTCGGTGGCATACTGCGCTTTGACACGGAGCCTCGTCACATACGCCGACGCGAACAGCATCCCCGCGTAGGGCCTCGCGCCATACTGCGGCGCAGGATCCACGATGTTGCTCGGCGTGAACATCGTCTGGGCCAGGCTGAACCCCATCGTCATGCAGTTACGCGTGCCTTGCTCACGGGCTTCATGCACCTCGCACGCGAGCAGCGGCATCGACTGCCGCAACCCCGGCACGAAGCGACTCGCGGCTCCCTCCAGCGTGAGCACGCGCGCCGACGCACTCATCACACGATTCGCGCGGAGCAGGTCCCACGAGAGACGGATACCGTTGGTGTAGCTCGAATCCGTTCCGCCGAAGAACGTATCGTTCTCGATCGTCAGCGAGACGCTGCGATCCTCCTTCGGCTGCGCATGCAGCTGCGGTGCCAACAGCAGCACGGCCACGCCTGCCGTGATCACCCGGCCAGTACAGCGCAGGAAGTGATTCGTCACGCAGACCTCGGCGGTTGCACACCCGACACGTGATAGACGACTCGTTCAGGCTTGAGCGTGGTGTCCTCCCACGCGATCCGGCCAACCCCCGATTCCCCCCACGCCGTGCCGAAGCTGTTCTGCACCAGCCAGCATCCCTTCCCGGTATTCACCTCGTACCCGATGATGCACAACGCGTGCGCACCGATCCGTTCGCCCCTCGCAACGTAGATGCCTGTGCCACGAAAGCCCGGAAAATTCGCGAACACCTGCACGGAGATCACGATGAGCTCTCGCCGCTCTAATGCCGCACAGATCTCCGCCACGCGGTCACGCTGGAACTGAAACACCTGCATGTCTGCACTCCAGGTGTGCGCTGACGGATCGGTGCATGCGACAGGAAAACAGACCGTTTCGAGCACACCCCGGTTCGCGGCGTCGGCGACCGGTTCCAGCGTCTGTTGCTGACCACCGCTGTCGAACAGGTGATCAGCGGAGAGCAATGGCACCGCCGCCACCGATCCATGCACGCGCGCCACGACGGCCTGCATCGCGGCGACGGTCGCATAGGCGGTACAACTCTCGTCGCCCGCAGGTTGATCCGCGATCGGGCCGATGAGGCGCGTGACGCCAGCGCGGGGATCGAAGCTGCCAGTTGGGCGGGCCATGTCCGCGGCCGTGCTCCGCGCTCTCCCCGCGCGCTTCGCTCTCGTGGCGTCCGGCGCGGCGGTCGTGCGCTTCCGTGCCGTCGCCAGCATCTGTGCGCGATCAGCCGCGGCCGCATCCTCTTCATAGGCGTCCAACGAGCGAAAGAACCGGCGCGGCGGTACAACGCCCCGTGCCTTCGGCTGTGTCGTCGCTGCCGGAATCCGCTGTCGCACTGTCATTTTCGCAACCGGCGGCTTCGCGACCGTTTTCTTCGCAGCCGATTTGTTTGCGACCGCTTTCTTCGCGCTCGCCTTCTTTGCAGCCGGCTTCTTCACGGCCGATTTCTTCGCGAACGCTTTCTTCGCGGCCCGCTTCTTCGTCACCTTTTTCACTGCCATGGCCACGTCACTCCAGTGAAGGGACCGCTCCAGCCGATCTGCCATGACCGGGCCGTGAATGGGCGCGAGGTCGTACCGATCGTCTTGACCTTCGCGATCTGATCGCGCGTTTCGATGTCGGTGAATGTGCCGCTGTGCCACAGGAAGGCGATCGTCACACCGCGGCCCAGCTTCGTCCTCGGCACGAAGAGACCGAGTCCGCGCGTGCTGCCGCTGCCCCACACATTGACGATGTCGCCTCCCTCGTACAGTTCCGCCGCATGCTTGCCGCGACGGAGCAACACGAATGGTGTGCAGCAGTCAGTGAAGCGGAATGCGGCACGCGCACCCAGTTCGGTGGTCGAATAGCCACGTTCACCGTCGCGTGGCTCGATGCCCCTGAAGCGCGTCGCGCCCAGAGACGCATGCACGTCGATGGCGAGGCGATCGACGTTGCGGCTGAATGGGCCAGTTGCTGCGCGACACAGCAACGTCAGCGGTCGGCTCCGGACTCCGAATTCGCCTGCCAGTCCGGTGTCGAACGTACCACTGACGATGCCGAGATTGAGGGCGCTTGGCCGGATCACTGCTGCAGCCACCAGCGTCGGCTCGAGGCGTTGCCACCGCGATCGAGCGGGCGGCGACGGCACGCCCTGCTCCTGTGCCGAGGCAACGATGGGCGTGACCAGCGCCATGCACATGCAGAGGCGCCGGAGCGCGCGAGAACGGGTCGCGTGTGACAGAGACTGCACGCTCACCTCCACGGAAGCGGCCATGGCAGAAAGCAACGTCATCGCGTCGAACCAGATCACCCTGTGTCGGACTCGTCGCGGGTGCGCGCTCCATCGTAACATTTTGCGTCCTTCCCGTCCACAAGCACCAGCCTCAGCCGGCGAGCGGTGGGTCGGAGGAATCGGTGACGGTGGATGCGGGTCGCGACACGGTCATCGTGCTTTCAACGTCGCACCGCACTCCTGTGCGCCTTCCTCCAGCCCAACAGATCAGCTGACGCGATGCGCCCCACCGCGGCCAGCGTCTGCAGCGCCACCGGATCCATCGGCTCCACCAGTGTCGCCGGCTCGAAGTACGCGCACACGATGATCGGGCTCCGCCCCTCAGGCCCGCCGTACGCGATGTCGACGTACGTGTGCTTCGTCGGACCGATCCCCGTGCCCGTCTTGTCGCCCGAAATCCAGCCTCGCGGAAAACCTTCGCGGATCCGTTGTGATCCCGTGCGCACCTCCGCCATCCACACCTTGAGCCTCTCCCTGTTGGCCGACGAGAGTGCACTGCCCGCCACGAGCGCGGCCGTCGTCATCGCCATGGCCTTCGGCGACGTCGTATCCAGCTCGGTCCCCGGTGGCGTGACATTCAGCTCAGGCTCGTAGCGATCGAGCCGGCTCACGGTATCACCGAGTGTGCGCCAGTAGGCGGTGAGCGCGGCGGGTCCGCCGAAACGTTTCAGCAGGACGTTTGCGGCGGTGTTGTCGCTGGTGACCAGCGTCGCCTGCGCCAGCGCCCCCACCGACAGGCCGTTCTCGATGTTGGCGGCGGTGGCAGGGCTGACGCCGAGCATGTCGCGCGACTCCCAGCGCAGCACTTCATCGAGGTCGGCACGGAGGTCCTCGGCCATGCGAAGGATCATGGCGGCGAGGGAGAGCTTGAAGGAGCTGCAATGCGAGAAGCGTTCGTCGGCGCGCCAGCCGACCCCCATGCGGGTGTGCGTGTCGTGGATGTAGACGCCGAGCCGGCCTCGGGCGCTGCGTTCGAGGGCGCGCAGTTTGGCGACGCGAGGGTCGGGAGCGTCGGCATCCACGCGGGTGGCCAAGATGCCGGCGGTCAGCCCGGCGGCGAGGGTCGTGAGGACCTGTCGGCGGTTGATGGGACGCGCGGTGATCGACACGGTATTGCAGGCAGTCCTCAGATGGGTGTGTCGCTCAAGTGGCGAATCGACTGCTGACGACGGCCGGTGCACCGCCGCCCGTCAAACCAGAAAGCCGAGGCGCTGCGCCACATCTTGTTGTCGCATGTCGAATGTGACGAAGGTGAGCGACGCCGGTGTGGGCGAGAGGTACAACGCGGTCGCGAGGTGGTGACAATCTG
>JAYWIJ010000059.1:0-16626 GCA_043788935.1 Gemmatimonadaceae bacterium
CGTCGAAGTCCAGGACGCGCGCCAACTGTGCGCTGATGCCGGCGATGTTTTCGTCGACCAGCTCGGGCGTCAGCAACTGCCGCTCGCTCGCCTTGCCGCTCGGGTCACCGATCATCCCGGTGCCGCCACCCACCAGCGCCACCGGACGATGGCCCGCCCGCTGCAGATGGACCAGCGACATCATGGCGACGAGGTTGCCGGCGTGCAGGCTCGACGCGGTCGGGTCGAACCCGCAGTAGCCCGTCACGGGACCCTTCGCGAGCGCGGCGGCGGCGCCGTCGGTGTGCTGGAACAGCAACCCGCGCCAGGCGAGTTCGTCGAGGTAGGTGGTAGCGGTCATGCGGCCAAACCTACACGATCCCGACTCCGCTTCACCGTCGTCCACGCGCCGCGCGGCGGGGTAACAGGGAGGACTGCCGGGGACGTGCGCGTCCCGGTGAGCGCGACCTCTCCACTAGCTTCACCACATGGCTGCAGCGACCGGGTTCTTCCAGCATCGATTCGTCCGGACCGCCCTCGTTCTGGGCACCCTCGGCGCGTCGCTGGGGCTGGGCGCCTTCACCGCCGGATGGACGCTCGTCTGCGCCGGCGGCCAGTGCCCAAGCGTGGATGTGCTGGAGCTGTACCAGCCTCGCCAGACCTCCAAGCTGTACGCTGCCGATGGCCGCTTCCTCGCCGAGCTTGGCCTCGAACGCCGCACCGTCGCCCGGCTCGAAGACATCCCGCCGCTCGTGCAGAATGCCTTCGTCTACACCGAGGACAAGCGCTTCTATCGCCACAACGGCATCGACTTCATCCGCGTCTTCGGCTCCGTCGCCGTCAACGTCGTGAAGGGTGGCTACGCGCAGGGGTTCTCGACCATCACCATGCAGCTCGCGCGCAACATCTTCCCCGAGCGGCTCGAGCGCGCCAAGTCCATCGTGCGCAAGCTGCGCGAAGGCAAGGTGGCGCTCGCCATCGAGCGGAAATATTCCAAGCAGAAGATCCTCGAGCTCTACCTCAACCAGATCTATCTCGGCAACGGTGCCTACGGCGTCGAGTCGGCCGCGCAGCGGTACTTCGGCAAGAAGGTGCGCGATCTGAACCTCCCCGAGGCCGCGCTGCTCGCGGCGCTGCCCAAGGCGCCGAACCGCTACAACCCGCGTGTCGAACCCGATCGCGCCGTGCAGCGTCGCAACACGGTGCTCGAGCTGATGCGCGCGCAGAAGGTGATCAACGATTCCGATGCCTCCCTGGCCAAGGCGTATCCACTGCAGCTCGCGCAGAAGACCGAGACCGGCGACGTCGCACCGTACTTCGTGGAGTGGATCCGCAAGCAGCTCGACGAGCAGTTCGGCAAGCAGCTCTACGAGCAGGGCCTGAAGGTCTACACCACGCTCGACATCGACATGCAGCTCGCCGCCGAACGTGCGCTCGAGCAGCAGCTGCGCGCGATCGAAGGCGGCAAGCTGGGCAAGTACGCCTTCACCACCTACGAGCAGTACTTCGCCCGATCGGCCGACGACGAACGCCCCGGCAGCGCCACTGGCGTGACGCCGTATCTGCAGGGCGCCTTCGTGGCCATGGACCCGAAGACCGGCGGCATCCGCGCGATGGTCGGTGGTCGTGACTACACCGATTCGAAGTTCAACCGCGCCACACAGGCGCTGCGCCAGCCCGGCTCCACGTTCAAGCCGATCGTCTTCGCCGACGCCATCCAGAACGGCCACACCACCGCCGAGGCGCTCGACGACAGCCCGATCAGCGTGCCGCAGCAGGGCGGCGGCAACTGGTCGCCCGGCAACTTCGACGGCCGGAGCATGGGCTACATCCCCCTGCGCCGCGCCCTCTATCTCTCCCGCAACCAGGCCACCGTCCGACTCGGCATGTCGCTCGGTGAAGGCAGCGTGGCCAGCATGGCCCGTCGCTTCGGTCTCAGCACGCCGATGCCGCAGTATCCCAGCCTGCACATCGGTGCGGCCGACGTCTATCCGCTCGAGATGGTGGCGGCGTACAGTGTCTTCGCGAACGGCGGCATCCGCGCACGGCCCACGGGCATCGTGCGCGTCGAGAACTCGAAAGGCGAGGTGCTCTGGCAGCCCACGCCGAATCGCACCGCGGTGCTCTCCACCGGTGAAGCGTGGCTGATGACCGACATGCTGCGCGATGTGGTGCGGCGCGGCACGGGCACGCGTGCCGGCGCGAACCTGCGCGTACCCGCGGGCGGCAAGACGGGCACCACCAACGATGGTGCCGACGTCTGGTTCATCGGTTTCACACCCGATCTCGTCGCCGGTGTCTGGATGGGACTCGACAAGCCGCGCAGCATCATGCGCAATGCGCAGGGCGGTGAACTGGCGGCACCGGCGTGGAATGCGTTCATGACGGAGGTCTATCGCCGGCGCTCCACCGCCATCGACTTCCCCGGTCCGGGCGGACTGATCGCCGTGCCCGTCGATCGACTCACTGGCTTGCGTGCCGGTCCGCTCTGCCCTGCCGATCGCATCGTCATCGACTACTTCGTGGAGGGAACCGAGCCCACGCAGGAATGTGACGGGACGCTGATGGGGCCGATTGCGACCGACAGCACCTTCATTCTCCCCGCGGCCGGACCTGTCACCGTCCCGGTGCCGCCGAAGGGCGGCAGACGGCCTGCCGCCGATTCCGCCAATCCGTTCCGGCTCCCGTGAGTCACTGGCAGCCGCTCGACTGCCACGCGCACAGCACCTGCTCCGATGGAGTTCTGAGTCCTGATGACGTGATCGCCACTGCGGCCGCGCGCGGTGTGCGCGGCACCGTCAGCGATCATGCGAGCCGTGACGTGCGGTTCGCGATCAAGTCGTCAGAGGCCATGGACGCGTACGTGACGTCGATCGCGCACCTGCCGTATCGCAGCGCCGAGTTCTGCAGCCACGACTCACTCTGGCGCGATCTCACGCCGTCGCAGATGGCGCAGCTCACGCATCGCGTCGGGTCACTGCATGCGTTCGCGCTCGACGACGGCACGCTGATCCGCATGTTCCAGAAGGAAATGCCGAGCGGGCTCTCGCCGAGTGCGTACATGTCGCAGCATGTCGCCGCAGTGGAGGCGCTGGCCGACCGCATGCCCATCGAGGTGTTCGCACATCCGACTCTCGTGCCGCACCTGCTGCGCGCGATTCCGGGAGACGAGCTCTGGTCGGAGCAGGATGAGGAACGTGTCGTGTCTGCGCTCAAGCGCAACGGGATCGCGTTCGAGGTCTCCAATCGCTACCGGGCGCACACGCGACTCGTGCAGCGCGCCGTGGCGAAGGGTGTTCGCATCTCGCTCGGTTCCGACGGCCACCAGCCCGACCAGATCGGCAATCTGGAGTGGCCGCTCGCCCTCACACGCTCGCTCGGTGTGGCCGACGACGCGCTCTACGACCCGCTCGTGCATGGCACCCGTCATGGCTGACACCGCGGTGTATCGCGCGAGTTGGGTGTTGCCGATGGTGCAGCCTCCGATCGCGAACGGCGCCGTGGCGGTGCAGGGTGATCGCATCACGTTCGTCGGTGTCGCCGCCGATGCGCCGCCGGGTACTGTCGTGGATCTCGGTGACAGTGCCCTCATGCCGGGCCTCGTGAACGTGCACACCCACCTCGAGATCACGCCGCTCCGGCACCTCCTCGAAGGGCTGGACTTTGCGCAGTGGATTCGCACGCTCACGCACCTTCGGCGCACCGAACTTTCCGACGCAGCCGATGTGCAGGTCGGTGCGCGTATCGGTATCGCCGAAGGGTTGCTGCGCGGCATCACCACGTACGCCGACACCAGCGACACGGCGACTCCCGTGATGCACGCCCTCACCGACATGGGTGTCCGCGGCGTGGTCTACAAGGAAGTCTTCGGCCCTGATCCGCAGCAGTGCGCCAACGCACTCGTCACGCTGCGCGATGCCGTGCGTGCGCTGCGGAATGTCGCCACGGATCGCGTGCGCGTCGGTGTGTCGCCGCATGCGCCGTATTCGGTGTCGAAAAAGCTCTTCAGCGCCGTCGCGATGTTCGCCATCGCCGAGCAGTTGCCGATGGCCGTGCATCTCGCCGAGAGTGCGTTCGAGGAGCAGCTCGTCACGCAGGGTGAGGGGCCGTACGCCGACAACTGGCGCAGTCGCAACATCGATCCGGCCGGTGCGAGCGCGCGGTCGAGCGTGGCCTTGCTGCACGATGCCGGTTCACTGCGCGCGAAGCCGCTGATCATTCACGGTGTGCGGATGGACGCCGCTGACATCGCACTGCTGGTGGAGACCGGGTGCGCGGTGGCGCATTGTCCGGTGAGCAATGCGCGCTTCGGTCACGGCATCGCGCCGCTGCAGGAGATGCTCGACGCCGGACTGCGCGTGGGCATCGGCACCGACAGCGTCGCCAGCAACAACCGCATGGACCTGCTGGACGAGACGCGCGTGGCGCACCTGATGGCCTGCGCGCGCACGCAGTCGTGGCGCACGTTCCCCGCGGCGCAGGCACTCTGGCACGCCACGGCTGGAGGTGCCGCCGCCCTCGGTCTGTGGGACACGCTGGGTGCACTCACGGTGGGTGCACCAGCCGATCTCTGCGCCTTCCCGCTCGATGGGCTGGCCGCGTTACCGGTGGCCGATGTGTGCGATGCGCTGATGCACGGTGTCGCCGGCGCACCAGCGCGGATGACGGTGGCCTCGGGCGTGGTGAAGGTGCAGAATGGCGCGCTCGTGGACGCAGTCGCACACGCGGCCGACCGCGTTCGTGCACACGACATCACTGCCCGTCTGCTGCGGGCGCGCGCGATGCGCTGACGTCAGGCCGACAGGCTCTGCATCAACGCCAGCAGTGCGCCCGGCGCCTCGAGCGCGCCGCGGAAGCCGGGCGCGAATCCCGCTTCGACGGAGCGGTCGTCGGTCAGCGTCAGGATGCCACCCATCGCCATCCAGTGGTCCGGAAAGATCAGCGAGGAAACCGTCTCGTCAGCTCGCGTCTCGAAGTCTGCGTGGCGCGCATCGCGACGGATCACCGAGACCCGCTCCTCGACGTGGAATGGGTCACCCTCCAGGCACTGGGCGAAGTAGCCGTCGGCGTAGAGCAGCGCACCCGTGATGCCGAAGTTCGTGTTGCGGTTCTGTGCCACGCGCACGAGATCGTACAGGTCCGCCGCGGTGAAGTCCCGCGTGGCCCGGCTGACGTAGGTGTATCGTTTGTACATGGCTGCAATTATGGAATGATTAGAATGCTTTTGCGGTCGTCGCTGGTGGCCGGCGACCTGTCAGGCCAGGGCTCACGCATGAGGTCCAGCACCTCATGCGCCGGACGCGGCGGGCTGAGGAGATAGCCCTGTACCTCGCCCTGCCCATCGCGCGACACCACCCGCAGCTGGTCGGCGTTCTCGACCCCTTCGATCGTCGTCGACATGCCCAGGCTGCGCGCCAGCTGCGTCACGGCATGCACGATCAGTGCGGCGTTGTCGTCGTTGCCGATGTCCGCCACGAACGATTGGTCGATCTTGATCTTGTTGAACGGGAAGCGGCGCAGGTAGCTCAGTGAGGAATAGCCCGTGCCGAAATCATCCATCGAGATGCGAACACCCATCGCACGCAGTGCGTGCAACACCGCCATCGTGTGGTCGGTGTCCTGCAGCATCACCGCCTCGGTGATTTCCAGCTCGAGCCGCTCAGGCTCGAGGCCACTGCTCGCCAGCGCGCGCGCGACGGCCGTCGTCAGCCCACGCTTCCGCACCTGAAGCGGCGAGACGTTCACCGCAATCCGCACATGTCCGGGCCACGTCGTCGCCGTGGCGCACGCGGTTTGCAGCACCCATTCACCGATCTCCACTATCAGCCCAGTCTCCTCGGCGATCGGAATGAAGTCGGCGGGTGAGATGCGCCCGTATTGCGGATGATTCCAGCGGATCAGCGCCTCGAAGCCGCTGATGGTGTTGGTCTCGATCGTGATCTGTGGCTGGTAGTACAGCTCGAACTGGCCGGTCTCGATCGCCAGACGCATGTCGGTCTCGATCTGCCGCCGCTTCTGCGACGTCACGTTCATCTCCGGCTCGAAGGAGCGGAACGTGTTGCGACCTTCCGCCTTGGCGCGGTACAGCGCCATGTCGGCATTCATCAGCAGCACCTCGCTCGTCTCGCCGTCGAACGGCGCGATGGCGACACCGACACTGGCGCCGATGATCACGCGGTGGCCTTCGACGTCGAACGGCTTGCCGAGGACGTCGATGACGCGCCGTGCGAGCTGCGTCGCACCGTTCGGCTGCTGCTCGCTGCCCTGCACGATCGCGAATTCGTCACCGCCCAGCCGCGCCACGATGTCACCGGCGCGGATGCTGTGCTTGAGGCGCCCCGAGACGAGGCGCAGGAGCTCGTCCCCCACCGGGTGGCCGAGGGTGTCGTTGACGTGCTTGAACTGATCGAGGTCGATGCAGAGGACGGCGGTGGGCCGCGTCTTCTGCGTACCGAGCAACGCCGCCTCGATGTGCTCGCGGAACATCACCCGGTTCGGCAGCTCCGTGAGGGCGTCATGCCGGGCCATGTGCGCAATCCGTCGTGTGGCCGCCCGTCGCTCGGTCGCATCCTCGTGCAGTTCCACCGAGCCACCGGTCGGCAGCAGCATCCGTGTCGTTTCAATGGTGCGGCCGTCCGCCAGCAGCCACTCGCGATGGCGCGCGCGCCCCGTGGCCGCGGACTCATCGTCGCCATCCTCCGTCCGCTCATGGCGGATTTCGCGCCCCCGGATGGCGAGTGCGATCTGGTCACGTGTCGCCCCCGGCGCCACGAGGGGCTCCGG
This sequence comes from Gemmatimonadaceae bacterium, assembly GCA_043788935.1. Lineage (GTDB taxonomy): Bacteria > Gemmatimonadota > Gemmatimonadetes > Gemmatimonadales > Gemmatimonadaceae > JACMLX01. The sequence goes on from JAYWIJ010000059.1 coordinate 6,763, forward strand.
CAGGTCGTAGATCGTTCGGAATCGCTCGTTGGCCACGACCAGTGTCTGCGCGGCATCGAACATCGTGAGCCCGTGCGACATGTTGTCGATGGCGACGGCGAAGCGTTCATTCTGCAGGGTCATCTCCTGCATCGCCTCCGTCAGACGCGCCTGCAGGCGATCGTTGTCTTCCACCATCAGTTCGATCGAGCGATCCGTGCGCTGTGCGTCGCGGTCGCTGTCGGCATATGCGGCGTCGATCATCGGCAGCAGCAACTCCACCTGCAGCACGCCACGGGCATCCGTCGCGCGCGCGATCTGCCGAGCGAGCAGGCGCGACGTGGGCGTCATCCCCGTTCCGTCAGCAGCGTCATGACCACCGTCTGATTGTGCAGCTCGAGGGCCTGTGACCCCTGGTGTGCCGCCATCTCGCCATGCGAATAGAAGCCGAGGTGCGCAAACGCGGGGGGAAGCTGCTCGAGCACGTCGGCCGTCTCCTCGACGTAGCGTTCGCCCATCGCCAGACGGCGCCCGATGCAATTCACCTGGATGGCCAGCGCCGGCTGGTCGTCATGCTGGCAGGCGTCCACGGTGCCGCGTGTCGCGGACGCAGCGGCGGCGGACAGCCGACTCACCGTCGACCGCATCAACTGCGCGACCCATCCGTGCGGTACGTCGCCGGCGAATGTCATGCTGCCGTCGGTCTCGCTGATGGCGAGCACCGTGCGCACCACCGCGTGATCGGGACGGTCGGGGTGAAAGACGCGCAGCGGAAACAGCAACGCCGTTCCAGGAAGGCCCTCTGCCTCGTCACCGAGATAGCGACGGTACAGATCGAGCGTCGGCTCGCCATCGAGCTCGAAGAGGACGTTGCCCGCGGAACGGGAAATCGAGCGGTGTGGGCCGAACACCGTCCAGCCGCTGCCGACGCCTGTGGTCAGCTGCACGGCAGCGCCATGAAAGCCGACGGCTGCCACGACGCCCGCGCGGGGTGGCGCGTTGGCCGCCACCAGTGTCTCCTCGAAGCGCGCCTCGTCGCCGGCGAGCCCGCCGCTGAGGGGAACGTCACGGTCGAGTGCGTCCCGCATGCCGCGCAGCAACGCGCTGCCGTTGACCTTCGTCCCGTCGCCGAGCACGAAGATGCCGGAGAGTTCCGGTCCGTCGAGCTGGCGCACGAGCGCACGCCCGCACTCTTCCTGCGTGGCGTGGATCGCCAGCTCCGTGCGGGCGAGGACCACGCGGGCGGCCCGGCACGACACGGCCACCGCCGTGATGCTGACATCGTGCGCCATGCGCGGGCCCAGCACACTCCCGCCGGAGCAGCCGAGGATCACCGCCTTCGGATACCGTGACGCCAGCTCCTCGTGGCGGACGCCGTCAGCCAGCTGTTCGCGGTCGCCGAAGTAGAGGACCAGCTGCGCCTCGAGCGGGTCGACCGTCTGCGAGCGAACCGTCCACGCGGTTTCAGGCCGCCACTCCAGATTGTCTACGTTCACCAAGTCCTCTGCTTTCGTATGGCGGCGCGTCCCCCTCGATCGAGTCCTGCACTCCAGTTTCGACCTGCGGCGGATGAACTTGACGCGGGTCTGACCCTGTCCCACGTGGCGGCAGGGCTGCGATGCTGGTTACTTTCACGGGTACCTTCCATCCACCGCCCCGCCGATGGCTTCTCAATCCCCCGGACGCACGGACAAGATCTGGCGCGACGGACAGCTCGTCGCCTGGGAGGACGCGAACATCCACGTGATGTCGCACGTCGTCCACTATGGCTCGAGCGTCTTCGAGGGCATCCGCTGCTACGAAACGCCTGCCGGCGGCGCCGTCTTCCGGCTCCGTGATCACATGCGGCGACTGGTGGACAGTGCGCGCATCTACCGCATGCCGGTGCGCTACACCGTGGATGAGCTGATGCAGGCGGTGGTGGGTACGGTCAACGCCAACGGGCTGTCGCAGTGTTATCTGCGCCCGCTCATGGCGCGGACGGGTGAGCAGATGGGTGTGCTGCCGTCGCACGACCCGGCCCTCACCGAGACGTTCATCATCGCCTACAACTGGGGCGCCTACCTGGGCCCCGAGGCGCTGGAGAACGGGGTGGACGTGTGCGTGTCGAGCTGGCGTCGCGCCGCACCCGACACGTTCCCGACCATGGCCAAGGCCGGTGGGAACTACCTCAACTCGCAGCTGTCCAAGATGCAGGCGCGGCTGGACGGCTACGTCGAGGGTATCATGCTCGACAACTCCGGCCTGGTGTCGGAGGGCAGCGGCGAAAACCTGTTCGTGGTCCGCGACGAGGTGCTGTACACGGCACCGCTGGCGCACGGCATCCTGAACGGCATCACTCGCGATTCAGTCTCGACCATCGCGCGCGAGCTGGGGTACGAAGTGCGGGAGCAGGCACTCCCGAGAGAGTTTTTGTACATCGCCGACGAAGTGTTCTTCACGGGCACCGCCGCTGAAATCACGCCGATCCGGTCCATCGACCGGATTCCCGTGGGCAGTGGCAAGCCCGGCCCGATCTGCCGCGCCATCCAGACGGAGTTCCTCGGTATCGCCCGCGGAACCATCGGGGATCGGCACGGCTGGCTCACCCCGGTTGCTGTACCCTCGGGAGCTGCGCAGTGAGTGTTTGGAGTGGGTGCTACGGCATCGTCCGATGCCACCGGGCCGACTGGCACTCCAGTCGGCTTCGCGCCCGCTTCACCTCCGACACCGCTCCGGTGTCGCTCTGCGCCTCTCGCCACGCCTCGTGTGCGAGAGGCGTTTCACTTTCCTGACGGACGGAGGAGGGCTCGTGAACGTTGGATGTCTGGCGCTCAACGCTTCGTATGAACCGCTCACGCTGGTGCCGATGCGTCGCGCACTCCGCCTGCTGCTCGACGGCAAGGCGGAAATCGTGGAATCGGACGACGGGAAGGTGGTGCGCTCCGAGAAGCTCTCCTTCCCGCGCCCGGTCGTCATCCGACTGACCAAGTTCGTCCACGTCCCTCGGCGCTTCCGTCGACAGGTGACGAACACCTTCCTCTTCGCCCGCGACCAGTACCGCTGTCAGTATTGCGGCCGCACGCAGGTGGACCTGAAGCCGCGCGAACAGCTCACCCGCGACCATCTCATCCCGATCTCGCGCGGTGGCCTCAACGAGTGGAACAACGTCGTGACGGCCTGCAGCCCCTGCAACACGCGCAAGGCCAACCGATTGCCGCACGAGATCAACATGCACCCGATGACGGTGCCGATTGAGCCGCACTTCGTGCACCTGAGCTGGGCCGTCCGCCGCCTCACGCCCAAGCAGGCGCGCTACATCAAGGTGTTCTACGGCGACGAGATGCTGGCCCAGATCCGCCGCATCGAAGGCGCTCCCGTTGCCGCGCCACCCACCGCCTGACGGCGCCGGACTACAACTGCAACTGCTCGATCGCAAGACGGCACGGCACGCGAAACAGCAACTGCCTGACGCAGAACTGCACTGCCGCAGAACAGCGACCGGCGTCACGATGCCTCCCCTCATTCGGCCCTCCATGCGCGTGGAGGGTCGAATCTTTTGGAGGGACTGCAGCAACCACCACTGTTCCCAGAAATCATTCAGCCTTCGGTTTCGCTCGGAAGGTCGCACCTCCGCCAGACCGCCCGCATGCAGTTCTGCGGCTGCGCAGTTCTGCGTCAGGCAGTCGCCGTTTTGTGATCAGGCTGCTGTGCGATAGCGCAGTCGACGATGCCGGCGCATCGCTACTCGGCCGTGAACGACCGCGTCTGCGTCTGGTAATGCCGCCGCTCACCGCCGAGCAGCCGCACGAAGAACGTCCGAACAGTGCGCGTGACGGCGGTGCCTGGATTGCGATCGCCGCGGAGCGCGGGACGCACCTCGCCACGGAGCCAGCGCTCCACTTCGTCGAGGTCGGAGAGGCTCAGCACCTCCACGTCCACGCTCGAGTCGTAGTAGTAGCTGCGCCCACGGCGCATCGGTGGGGCCATGATGCGGAACGGTTTTTCCAGCAACGCTTCCGCCTCCTCCATCGTGTCCAGTCGGCCCAGCCGGCTCGCCTGGTCACCCACCACGCGGAACACTTCGTATTTCTTGCTGAGCTGATCGAATCGCACCAGTATGTCCCACTCCACCGCTGCGTCGAGCGTGTTGTTCAGCCGCTCGTTGCGCCACAGCTCGCAGCGGAAGTGCAGCCGTGCCGGAAATCCGCCGCGCAACAGGTCGCGCAGCTCACGCGTGGCCAGCATCGAGCGCGGTGCGAAGGCCGGGCCTTCACCACCTGCCACCGCGCGCGTCGGCAGCATGACGTCGAGCCGCGCGTCGGCCTGCGCCTGCACGCGCGGCGCCGCGCCCATCGTGACGACGACGGGCAGCGCTGCCGTCAGCAGCACACGCAGCAGAGCGCGACGCGAGACCAAGCGCATCGTCAGTAGCGCCGTACCAGGCGCACGAACAGCTGCACGCCGCGTGAAGGAGGTGATCCGAGCGCCTTCGCGACGTACACGCCGCCCTGACCCAGTTCGAGGCCGGCACCGACACTCGTCTGCATCGCCGCAATGCCACGAGGCGCGCCGGGTGGTGTCGGTGATTCAGGCGCACGCGACGAGCGCAGCCAACCACGACCCACGTCGGTGAACAGCGTCCACGCGCCATACCCGCTGCGGTCGGGCTGGATCATGCGCGATCCGCCGAACAGATCCACCAGCCAGCGGATGTCGTGCCGGTAGTCGGCGCTGAGCAGGAACATGCGGTCGCAGAGCGCCGGCTTGCCCTGCAACTCGACGGCACCGGAACACTGCAGCCGGTCCGGGTCGGTCACCCGCTCACGAAACGCGAAGCCGGCGTTCGCACCGGGCCCGCTGATCGACAGCCGACGCTGCAGCGGGAGCGGATCGCCATGCAGCCAGCCACCGCCCATCACGCGCAGGTTGAGCTGCGCGGTGGGCGACAGGCGGTTGTACCGACGCAGGTCCAGCATGCCGCGCCCGTAGCGCACCACCCGATCATTCGAACGCACTGGGGCTGCGATCTCGGTGCCGAAAGTCTCATGCCGACCGTCGCCCAGTTCGTACTCGCCCTGCGCCCACCAGCCGGAACGTGGACGCACGGGATCGCTGCGCGTGTCGAAGCTGAGCCGTGCCTGCATGCGCGTGTAGCGCGCGCGGTCGAAATCAGGGTTCTGACGCCACGGCTCGTCGTTCCGCCACAACGTGAACGGGCTCAGCGTGCGGCGCGGCCGCCAGTTCTCGCTGCTCAGCTCCACCGACCCGCGCAGTGCGCGACCATCACGAAATCCGACGAAGCCGCTGCCGCCATGCTTGTCGAAATAGTCGCGGTAATCGGCATGCCCGAGAAACGTGGCCAGTCCCACTTCCACGTCACTGAGCTGCCAGTCTTCCACCGACGACACCACATCGTACAGCCTGCCTCCCACGCTCCAGTGCTCACTGCGCCCAAACCGCATCTCGGCGCGCGCACTGTGGCCCACGTTGTTGCCGGTCCACTCCAGCCGCGATCCCGTGCGCAGGATGCCGAACAGGTCGGCCGCCACGGTGCCCACCGGCGTGCGATATCGCAGCCGCGGGCCGAACTCGATCGGCAGACCCTCCACGCGATTGTACGTGCGTGTGAGCGCCAGTCGCATGCCGATGCCCGCCTTCGGCTGGCCCTTGCCGATCAGGCGCCAGACTTCGTCGTACGGCGACTCGAGCCGCAGCTGACCGTCGTCCACGGCGTAGCGCACCGAGTCGGTCTCCGTGCGCAACGATCCCACGCGCGCGCTGTCCCGGCCCGTCACCCCTCCACCCAGCACCACCACGTCGCCGGTCACCGTCGTCGTCAATGACAGCTCCACGTCACCGTTCAGCACCAGCAGACCACCATCGATGGTGCCGAAAATGCGCACCGGACCGCCCAGTACGGCCAGCGAGCCGCGCACCACCGAATCGCGCGGCAGCGTGAACGGTCCAACCTCGCGTCGTGTGGCCGGCGCGTTGTACACGGCCTGCACATCCTCGCGCTCGCGACGTGTGAGTCCCTTCGCGCCGCACGCCTTGCCGCCCACGGCATTGCCGCACGTCGACCAGGTCGGCTGCTGCGCCTGCACCACGTTCGCACACAGCAGCAGCAGCCCTGCCGCCGCCACGGCGCCGCGTGCGCTCACGTCTCACCCCGCGTGTCGCTCATGCCACCACCGATGCCAAGCCGCTTCATGCGGCGATAGAGGTTCGGACGGTCAGTCTGCAGCCGGCGCGCCGCCTCGGCCACGTTCCCCGCCGTGTCGTCCAGTGCGCGGACGATGAGCTGCCGTTCGTATGTGTCCAGCGCATCGCTCAACGGCAGTGCAAGCGCGTCACTCCGGTGCAGCGCACCCGCGGCCGTGCGCTCGCTGCCGCGTGGCGCGGGCAGCACCTCGTACACGTCGCCCACGCGCAGTTCCCGACCCGGATGCAGGATCGCCAGGCGTTCGACGATGTTGGCGAGTTCACGCACGTTGCCCGGCCAGCGATGCGCGCGCAGTGCGGACATCGCCTCGCCCGTGAATGTCGGGGCAGCACGTCCGGTCCGCGTCCGATGCAGGGCCGTGAAGTGCCGCACCAGCGCATCCACGTCTTCGACGCGCTCGCGCAGTGGGGGCAGCGTCATCGGGATCACGTTCAGCCGGAAGAACAGATCTTCCCGAAAGCTGCCGTCGGCCACCGCCGCCTCGAGATCGCGATTCGTCGCGGAGACGATGCGCACATCCACCCGGATCGGCTTGGCGCCGCCCACACGCTCGATCTCACGCGCTTCGATCGCGCGCAGCAGTTTCGCCTGCGCCTCGCTGCCGAGGTCACCCACTTCGTCGAGAAAGAGCGTGCCGCCATGCGCCAGTTCGAATCGGCCGATACGCCGATCGGTGGCACCGGTGAATGCGCCGCGCTCGTGCCCGAACATTTCACTTTCGACCAGATCCCGCGGAATCGCCGCGCAGTTCGTCCGCACGTACGCCTTGTCGCGGCGCGGACTGCCCGCATGCAGCGCACCCGCCACGAGCTCCTTGCCCGTCCCCGACTCGCCGCTGATCAGCACGCGCGCATCGCTCGGCGCCACACGCGCAATCAACGCACGCACCTGCTGCATTGCCGGACTCTCGCCCACCAGCCCACCGGCGAGTCCAAGATCTTCACGCAGCGTGCGCGCCGCACGACGCGTCTGGCGCAACTCCAGCGCCGAGCCGAGGGCCAGCAGCGTGCCTTCGGGTGTCAGTGGCTTTTCGAGAAAGGTGAACGCGCCGAGTCGTGTTGCCTTCACCGCGTCGCTCAATCCGGCGCGCCCGCTCATCATCACCACCGGCAGTTCCGGGAAACGCTCGCGGAACTGCGCCAACGTCTCGAGGCCATCGGTATCGTTGGGCATCATCAGGTCCATCAGCACGACGTCGGGCTCCGCCTCCAGCGCGCGCGCAAAGGCCGCGTGCCCATCGGGGGCGTCGCGGACTTCGTAGCCTTCCGCGGCCAGCAGCGCACCCACCATGCGGCGGATGTTCGGCTCGTCGTCGACGATCAGGACGCTGGGCATGCGCGGTGGTCAGCTGGCGGCGGAGCTGCGTTCGGTCAGCGCGCGAGTCACGAACCGCTGCCCCTCACTGATCCGCTCCACCTCCACCGCCATCGCGTCCACGGCGGCTTCGATGCGCTGCAAACGGTCGGTCGTGTCGCGTGAGGGAAGCGCCGCCTGTGTGCTCGCGCGTCGGTTCACCAGCGCCTTCATGAATCCGAATACGGGAAACGCGGCAATCATCATCGCGAAGCTGACGATCGCGGTGGTCGCGATCGACTGCACGCCGGGCGGGATGTCCGTCGGAAACGGGAAACCGGTGCTGGTGGTCACGGCACCGTCGCCGCCATCCATCGTGATCTCCTTGCCGTTGATCGTGATGCGATTCGGCTGCGGCGCATCCGCACTGATCACCGGCGCGTCGGGTGACGTTGGCGGTGCGGCGTCCGGCTGCACCGATCGATCGGCCTGTTCGGCGCGCTCCGGACGCTCCGGGCGTTCCGGGCGTTCGGCACGATCGGCACCTTGCACCAGCAGGTGAAGCTCAACCACGGCGAACCTCCTCGAGAGGGCGATCGGAGAGCAGCCGCGTCGTGAAGCGCTGCCCTTCGCTGATGCGTTCCACTTCCACGGCCATCGCATCGATACCCGCTTCCATTCGTGACAGCCGCTGGGTGAGATCGGCCGGCGATGCCGCCACCGCACCAGCGCCGCGCGTCCTGCCGCGATACCGCAGCACCAACCCGACGATGAGCACGAGCGCGGTCGAGACGATCGCCATGCCACCAACCACGAACGGCCCGTCGCTCTCCTGACGATCGCGTGGGTCGGGCAGGCCGAGCGCCGTGGCAACGGCTTCGGGCGTCGCATCCGTGAGCACGATGGTGTTGCCGTCCTTGGTGATGGTCACCGTGCCGGTGCCGCCACCCTCGATCTGTCGTGCTTCCTTCTCGGCCTTCGCCGCTTCGAGGCGTGCACGGGCAACGTCTCGCGCGCTCTCGGCCGCGTCGCGCGCCTGCTGCGCCGCCGCGTCGGCTTCGCCGCGCGCCTGCGCAGCTTCTGCGGCCGCGGCTTCACGCGGATTCTGGAAGAGTGTGGTGCTCGCCATCAGTTCATCCCTCTCCATTGTTGCGCATCACGCGCTCGCCCTGCGCTGCGCCGACCACCGGCTGCGCTGCACCTTCTGCCAGCATCCGCGACGTGAAGCGCTGACTCTCGCTCACGCGCTCCACTTCCACGGCCACCGATTCGATCGCGTTTTCGATGCGCGTGATGCGATCGGCGAATTCCGCCGGCATGCGTCCCGCCGTTGCAGACTGGCCCCGGCGCACGTAGTGCACCACGATCCATGTCACGGCCACGATCGACAGCATCGTCATCGCGGCAAGCGTGATGATCTGCGATGCCTGCATGCGAGTGAATGGATTCCACGGTGATTGCGATGCGCCGATGCCCACCTGCGACAGTTGCGCATCCGTCGGATTCTCGAGCACCGTGGTTTTGCCGTCCTGCTCGATGATCACGGTGCTGCGGCGGCCGCCCGGCACGTCGGGCACGGTTGGGGCAGCGGGCGCACCGTCGGGTGCCGGCGTGCCCGCCTGCGCCTCGAGGCTCCGCAACGCTGCCTTCTTCGCGGCCAGCTCGAGCTGCGCGTCCAGCTGTGCGTTTTCGGCGGCCGTCGCTGCGTTCTGCCTCGCCGCGCCAGGGCCCTGCACGAAGTCAGGCATGGGTCACCTCAGTGTTGACGTTGATGGGTTGCGGGTGGCGAGCGGCACCCGGCGACTCGCGAAGCGCACCCTCGCTCAGCAGCCGAGTCGTGAATCGCTGTCCCTCGGCCAGTCGCTCCACTTCCACCGCCACCGTCTCCACGATCGCCTCGATCCGTTCGAGGCGCTGGTCGAGATCCGCCGGCATGCGCGGCTGCAGCGGCACCTCATTCATCCGCCGCACGTAGGCGCGCACCAGCGGAATGCCCAGCGCCAGCACGATGACGGTGAGAAAGAACATGGCGGGAATCAGGATGTCTTCATCCATTCGGTGTGCCCATCAGTGGTAAAGTGCCGTCGCGCGGCACGGTGAATCCAATCGTCGTGCCTTCTGCCGGGGTGCTGCGCGCCTCCACCGTCCCGCCGTGGGCCAGCACCGTCTGGCGCACGATCGCCAGTCCCAGCCCCGTCCCACCCGGCTTCGTCGTCACGTACGGCTCCCAGATCCGGCGCAGCGTCTCCGGCGCGATGCCGGGTCCCGTGTCATGTACGGAAATCCGCACGGATGGTGTCGCCCCGCCGATTTCTTCGGCGCGGACCGTGATCGTCCCCTCCGCGCCGGCGGCGTCGGCGGCGTTGAGCAGCAGGTTGCTGACCGCA
>JAYWIJ010000060.1:0-16521 GCA_043788935.1 Gemmatimonadaceae bacterium
CATGGCACGCCACCGCCGGCGCGCTCGGCGATGGAGAGCGTGGTGCGAGGCCGAGCCCAGTACCCTGACCGGGGGGCTTGGTGGTGAAGAACGGCTCGAAGATCTGTGCGCGCGTCGCCTCGTCGGTGCCGGTGCCGGTGCCGGTGTCGTGGACGGAGATGGCGACATGCGCACCGTGCAGCGGATTGGGTGACCCGAGCACACGTTCACCGGCGAGGGGTTCGATGCTGGTGTGCAGCGTGATGCTGCCGCCATCGCCCGTGGCGTCACGGGCATTGGCGAGCAGGTCGAGCAGCGCATGCTCCACCTGATTGGGGTCGGCGAACACCTGCGCGTCGTCAGTACGCAGCGCGCGCGGTGAGGGACGATGGCGTCACGGCCAGCTGTCGAGCACTTGGCCGATCGCCCGGATGACCTCGTCCGGCGACGTGAGATGTGGAACGTGTCCCGACGTGTTCAGCGGCACCAGTCGCGCATGTCTGCCCAGGCGCGGTAGTCGTGCTGCGCCGCACCGAGAATCTCGTCGACACGCGCCCGCGGGAATCCGGCACGGAAGTCCACGTCGGCGATGTAGCAGGGCGTGCTGCAGATGTGGGCCAGCCGGGCCGATCCGCTCCGGCGCGGCTGCGGCCGCGAGCATGGCGATCACGCCGGAGGCAGGTTGCGCCTCCGGAAGACATGGCAGCGGCCTGCTTCGTGCGCATGACGCAGCGATGACGAATGCCATCCGATCCGCTCTCGTGGTCCTCAATGCAGGGTCGGGCACCGGCACAGCTGAGGGCGCTCGCGAAACGATTGTCGGCACACTGCTCGATGCCGGTATCACGGCGCGCTGCGTCACGCTGGATGAGACGCTCGATCTGTCCGCTGAAGTGACGCGTGCCATCGAGATGGGCGTCACGCTGGTGATCGCGGCTGGCGGAGACGGAACGATGAACGCGGTTGCCAACGCCATTCGTGACAAGTCGGTCCAGTTCGGCATCCTGCCGCTTGGCACGCTCAATCATTTTGCGCGCGACCTTGGCATTCCCATCGAGCTGGAGCCCGCGCTCGGCGTGATCATCGATGGACGGACCGCGCCGGTGGATGCTGCCGACGTAAATGGCCGACTGTTTCTCAACAACTCGAGCGTCGGCATGTATCCACGCATCGTACGGCTGCGCGAGCGCTACAAGGGGCAGCGCGCCGGCAAGTGGGTGGTGGCGGCGTGGGCCACCTGGCGCGTCACGCGCACGGCACGACCGCTGCGGGTGCAGCTGAGTGCGGAGGGCGTGCAGGTGACGCGCACGACGCCGCTCGTGTTCGTGGGGAACAACGCCTACCGGATGGCAGGATTCGATGCCGGTTCCCGCGAATCGGTGCAGCGCGGCGAACTGGGTCTGTACGTCGTGAAGACCACGGGACGTTGGCGATTGCTGCGCCTGGTCTGGCGCATCATCGCGCGCACGGCGCAGCGCTCGGGCGAACTGGCGATGCTCACGACGGCAACGGCGACGATCGACGTTCCGGATGACGCATCCGTGACGCGCGTCGAGGTCGCGCTGGACGGCGAAGTGATGTCGATGGAGCTGCCACTGGAGTTTCGCAGCCTGCCGGGAGCCTTGCAGGTGTGCCTGACGGTGTGACGTCCGGCCAGGTGGCGGCGGGGGTGCGAAAACATGCCGTGGTGCGGTGCTGGCACTGTCGGGCCTGAATCGAGCGATTTGTTGACAGGCCCCGAGCTGCAGCGCCCGCCGCGACCATCGAAAAGCTAACGGCGTGTAACGGCCGAGACCGCGAGCTTCTCGATGTGCAGGTTCAGGCCGTGGTTCACCCGCAGACCGACCGTACCGTCGGTGGGCATCTCCGATCGGGCCGCGTCCAGCACCTTCGTCCCGCCGACCGACATCGCGATCCGGTCAGCACTGGTCTCGATCACGATGTCGTACTTCACGCTGGCGCCCGGCACTCCCGGCTTCCACAGCGGGATGGCGCCGTTCGCGGCCCAGTCGCGCACGGTGCGTGTCGTGGCACCCTCACGCACCTTGAGCAGCGCCTTGCCGTCGCGCCGCACGAGCGCATACGCATAGTGCGGAGTCGCGCCGTTCAGGTCGCGACCGCCGAAGAACACGCCGAATCCCTCGGCACGCGCGCCAGGGTCGAAGAGGTGGATCGTGGCTTCCAGCCGCCAGTCGTCGCGCGCACGCATCGCGCTGTCGAACAGGATGGCTGCGGGCCCGGTGGTGACGTGGAAGCCGGGCTTCATTTCAGCCGCCTTCACCTCGGCGCGGCTGCCGTTGCCGTCAGGCCGGATCGTCCATCCGGCCGGCGGTGCGGCGCGCTGTGCGGTAACGGCGGTGGGGACGACGACGAGCATCGTGAGGGCGGTGGTGGCGCAGGCGCGAAGGATGGCGCGGCGCACGGGCGGCTGGAGTGTCGGCATGCGCCATAACGTCGGGCCATGACCGCCGAAGTGCAATCTGCGGAGCACGGCAATGAGCGCCCATGTCCGATACTGCGCCACCGCTGGCAGCCAACCACTGCCCGCGCCGATCTCTGTACGGTCAGGGTCGGAACGGGGACGAAAATCGAGCGTCCGTAGCCAGTGTGCCGTCGGTGAGCGTCCGCATGAATGCCACCAGTGCCGCCTTGTCCGCGAGTGAAAGCGCGAGGCGTACCGGCTGTGCGTTCGGCAAGCGAAGCCGATCGTCGAGCGCGGGGCCCAACTGCACACCACTGACGTAGTGCTCAACGACCTGATCGAGCGTCGCGAAGCGGCCATCGTGCATGTACGGACCGGTCACGCCAACGTTTTTCAGCGACGGCGACTTGAAGACGCGGTTTTCGCCCGCATCGAGGCCGTTGCTGCGAACGCCGCCAGGCATCGCGAAGGTGGGGATGACGTGGCAGGCCACGCATCCGCCGCCGCCCTGATTGGGCGGTGTGAGGAAGACCGTCTTGCCGCGGTTCTCCTCGGGCGTGAACGACGGAAACGCGACGCTCACCCCGCGATCGCCGAGTGCGCCATTGTAGGCCGTTGCGAATGCGCGGTCGAAGCGGCTGTCCGTGCTGACGGCGCTGCGCACGTACTGTGCGATCGCGCGCTGTATCCGTGTTTCGGTGATGACGGAGTCGCCGAAGACGAATCGGAAGAGCTCCGGGTAGTAGCGCAGCCCGTTCATTTTCGTGATCAGCGCGTCGATGCCACCGTGTGCGTCATCGAAGCCCATCTCGACCGCATTCCGGATCGGCTGCGTCGACTGATTCTCGAGCGTTGCGGCCCGCCGGTCCCAGAACATCGCGGGTGCAGAAAAGCGGACGTTGCCCAGTCGCATCGAATGCGCATCGGTGCGATCGACGGTGTTGAAGCCGGCGCTGAATCGCGCGGGATCGGTCAGGCCGTTCGACTGCTGATGACAACCGGCACAGCTGATGTTGTCGTTGATGCTGAGCCGGCGATCGTGGAACAGTACGCGACCCAGCGTGGCTCCCGCATCGGTGACCGGGTTGTCCGCCGGTGCATTGGACTGTGCCTTGACGGCGGCGTCATAGTGCACGGGCCACACCGGGGCGGCGTAGTTGGGGAGCGCGGCTGCAAGGTTGATCGTGAGCGCTGCGGTGACGCCGGGAAACTGTCCCGACGCCGGCGTCGGCGCCGTGGGTGCACCAACCGGTGTCGTGCCCGCGTCGGGTGCGGCATCGCCGCAGGCATTCATCAGCAAAACGAGTGCAGGGAGTGGCAGACGGCGGATCAGCGACACGGGCGTACTCCAGTGAGGTTGACCAATGGACACCGGTCGGCCGGCTGACATTCCACGATGCCGCGAAGGACGAACGCGAGTAGGAACGGAAACCCGCGCTGACGCCTCCCGTGGATCGGGCGTCGCGTGAATTGGCGCACGAGCGTGCGTGCAGAGCCACGCGCGGCGGGATGCCCGACGCTCTGTGACTTGCGCGCGGCAGCATGCTCGGCGAGGATGTTTGCAACGCCGTCACCCTTCGGACACAACGCCACATGGACAAGTCGAAGCTGCCCAGCCGTCATGCCACCGTGGGGCCCGAGCGGGCGCCGCACCGGGCGTTCTACTACGCCATGGGGCTGAACGCCGAGGAGATCCAGCAGCCGCTGATCGGTGTGGTGAGCAGCTGGAACGAGGCCGCGCCGTGCAACATCGCGCTCAAGCGACAGGCCGAGGCCGCGAAGCGGGGCGTGAAGGGGGCGGGGGGGACGCCGCGCGAGTTCACGACCATCACCGTCACCGATGGCATCGCGATGGGGCATGCCGGCATGAAGTCGTCACTGGTGAGCCGCGAGACCATCGCTGACTCCGTCGAGCTCACGGTGCGTGGGCATTGCTACGACGGCCTCGTTGGAATCGCCGGATGCGACAAGACGCTGCCCGGGTTGATGATGGCCATGCTGCGCCTCAACGTGCCGTCGGTTTTTCTGTATGGTGGATCCATTCTGCCCGGTCGCTTTCAGGACAGGGACGTGACGGTGCTCGACGTCTTCGAAGCCGTCGGGTCGCACGCGGCGGGAAAAATCTCGCTCGACGAACTGACGGCGCTGGAGAAGGTGGCGTGTCCGGGTGCCGGCTCATGCGGCGGGCAGTACACCGCCAACAGCATGGCGTACGTGTCCGAAGCGATCGGACTGGCGCTGCCGGGTTCAGCGAGCCCGCCGGCGGCGTGGGAATCGCGTGACCGTTACGCCGAAGCGGCGGGCGCCACGGTGATGCGTCTCATGCAGCACGGTCCGCGGCCGCGTGACATCGTGACACGCAAGGCGCTCGAGAACGCTGCCGCCGTGGTCGCGGCAACCGGTGGATCCACCAACGCCACCTTGCATCTGCCCGCGATGGCGCACGAAACGGGCATTTCGTTCGATCTCTTCGATGTGGCCGAGGTGTTCGCACGCACGCCCCTCATCGCCGATCTGAAGCCGGGTGGTCGTTACCTCGCGAAGGATGTGCACGACATCGGTGGTGCGTCGGTGGTACTGAAGGCGCTGCTCGATGGCGGCCATCTGCACGGCGACTGCATCACGGTCACCGGCCGGACCATCGCGGAGGATCTGGCGACGGTCGTCGTGCCCACCACTCAGGACGTCGTGCGCCCCGTCATCAACGCGATCTCACCCACCGGTGGCCTCGTCGGCTTGCGCGGCAACCTCGCGCCCGATGGGGCGATCGTGAAAGTCGCCGGGTTGCATACGCGGGTGTTCAGCGGTCCGGCACTCGTCTTCGAGTCCGAGGAGGAGGCGATGGCCGCCGTGATGGCACGTCGCTACTCGGCGGGCGATGTGCTCGTCATCCGCTACGAGGGGCCGCGCGGTGGACCGGGCATGCGCGAGATGCTCTCGACGACGTCGGCGATCTACGGGCAGGGCATGGGCGACCAGGTGGCGCTGATCACCGATGGCCGATTCAGCGGCGCGACGCGGGGATTGTGCATCGGGCACGTCGGTCCGGAAGCCGCCATCGGCGGCCCGATCGGACTGCTGCGCACTGGTGACATCATCGACATCGATGCCGAGGCGGGGATCCTCTCGGTGCAGCTGACCGACGCCGAGCTCGAGCAGAGAAGGGCTGATTGGGTGCCACGACGGCACGATTTCCAGTCCGGGGCCATCTGGCGCTACGCGCAGACGGTCAGTCAGGCGCGATATGGTGCCGTCGTGCACCCGGGGGGGCTTGCGGAAACCCACTGCTATGCCGATGCTTGAAAAGAGCCGTCGCTGCTGAGGCGGCACGCTCTGACGTCGTTCGTATCTGTGGTCGCACACTCGGTTCCGCGATCATTCGTCTCAACGCCCCAGCAATGCACGCTTCGCTGATGCCGTCGCAGTCGCTCCTTCTCAGCCTCGTCGCGAGCCTTACGCTCGCGGTGATTGTTGTCGTACGCGTACTTCTTAGCGGACGGGAGCAGGGCATGAGGGTCGCGATGTAATTGCGAGCCGACGCCCCTCCCGAGATCACTCGGAGGGGCTCACTCGGCGCTTGGACAGACGAGGCTCCCTCCGCGCGCGGAGGGGGCCTTTTCGTTTTCCGAGCCCCTCATGACGATCACCGCACGCAGCACCCCGAAACGATCCGCCGCACACATCGCGCCGCCCTCGCGCGACGCCTCTCCGGCAACGCGCACCGGTGCGCAGGTCATGTGCGAGGCACTGATCCGTGAGAACGTCTCCGTGATGTTCGGCATTCCCGGGGGCTGCATCATGCCGTTCTACCACGCCATGTGGGAGTACCGCGAGAAGCTGCGCCACGTGCTCTGTCGGCATGAACAGGGTGCCGGTCACGCGGCGGAGGGCTATGCACGGGCGACGGGGCAGGTGGGCGTGTGCATCGGCACGAGTGGGCCGGGCGCGACGAATCTCGTCACCCCGATCGCCGATGCGTGGATGGACGGCACACCGCTGGTGGCCATCACCGGACAGGTGCCCAGCACACTCCTCGGCACCGATGCCTTCCAGGAAACCGACATCACCGGCATCACGGTGCCGATCACGAAGCACAACTATCTGGTGCGTGATGCCCGCGAGTTGCCGCGCGTGTTCCGCGAGGCGTTTCACATCGCGCGGAGTGGACGGCCAGGTCCGGTGCTGATCGACATCACGAAGGATGCACAGCTGGCGCGTACCGTTCCTGACTGGGACGAGCCGATGGATCTGCCGGGGTATCGGCCCACGTCGATGCGCGATGAGGTGGATCAACGCGGTATCCGCGCGGCGGCACGGCTGCTGATGACGGCGCAGCGTCCCGTGATCCTTGCCGGGAACGGGGTGATTCAGTCGGGTGCGACGCGCGAACTGCGTGCATTCGCCGAGCAGACCGGCATTCCGGTGGTCACCACGCTGCACGGGCTGGGTGCGATGCCGCACGATCATCCACTCACACTGGGCATGCCCGGCATGCACGGCTGGGTGCACGTGAATCGTGCGATTCAGTCCTGCGACGTGCTCCTGAACATCGGCAGCCGTTTCGACGATCGTGTGACCGGGAAGGCGAGCACCTTCGCTCCGAATGCCACGATCATTCACGTCGACATCGATGCGGCGGAAATCGGGAAGGTGGTGCGCGCCGATGTCGGCATCGTGGCCGACTGCAAGCCCGCGCTTCGGTCGCTGTCGGTGGCCATGTCGTCCGGCCCGAGCGTGCCGCGTGCCGCGTGGATGCACGAGATCATCGCGATGCGTGAGGAGCACCGGCCGCGACAGGGTTACACGCGGCGGGAGCGTACGGCGGCGCTGATGCCGCACGACGTGTTCGATGCGCTGAACGACGCGTTCGCGCATCGCGGCGACTGGCGCGTGGTCACCGATGTCGGTCAGCATCAGATGTGGGCCGCGCAGCTGCTCGACTGGAGCCGGCCGCGCACGCACATCACCAGCGGCGGCGCAGGCACCATGGGATTCTCGCTGCCGGCCGCGATGGGTGCCGCGATTGCCGATCCCGAGAAGACCGTGTGGGTCATCGTCGGCGACGGCGGGTTCCAGATGACCAACTGTGAACTCGCCACGATCGCCCAGGAAGGGCTCAGCAACCTGAAGGTCGCGGTGATCAACAACGGCTATCTCGGCATGGTGCGCCAGTGGCAGCAGTTGTTCGAGGGGAAGCGCTATAGCGGCACGCCGCTGACTGGTCCCGACTTCGCGAAGCTGGCCGAGGCGCACGGTCTTCGCGGCATGACGGTCGAAGACGCGGCCGATGCACCGGCCGCCGTGGCTGCCGCGTGGAAGCACACTGGATGTGTCGTGATCGACTTCCGCGTCGAGCGCGAAGCGAACGTGTTCCCGATCGTACCCGCCGGTCTCGCCATTGGCGACATGATGACCGCCGTCCCCGCAGTTCCCTCACCCTCTCTCAAGGTCTGACCCGATGGCACAGCACACCCTGATCGCCCTGCTGCAGGACCGCGCCGGCGTCCTGCATCGCACCGTCACGCTGCTGCGTCGACGCGGCTTCAACATCGCGTCGCTGGCCGTGGGCCGGAGTGAAGTGCCCGGCATCAGCCGTATGACCCTCGTGGTCGACGCCACCGATGCCGGTCAGGTCGTGATGCAGCTCGATCGACTCATCGAGGTGATCGGTGTCACGGACGTGACGAACGAGCGTGCGGTACAACGCGAGACGGCGCTGGCGAAGATCGTCTCGTCACCCGCCCGACTCGCTGAACTCGTGCAGATCGTGGCGGAATACGGTGCGCGTGTACTCGACCTGAGCGAGGAGGAACTGATCGTGCAGATCACCGACACACCGGAGCGCGTGGAGGAGTTCATCGCGATGATCCGTCCCGAGGGGCTCGCGGAACTGATGCGTACGGGCCGCCTGGCCATGATGCGGGGTCGCACGCCGAAGAAGCTCGAAGCCCCCGCGCACTACCGCGCGCAGGCCGACGGCGCGCCTGCCGATGAGGAGGTTGCGGCATGACGCGTGTCCACTACGATCACGATGCCGACGTCACACGCCTCGCCGGCCGGAGAATCGCGATCATCGGCTACGGCAGTCAGGGACACGCGCACGCGCTGAACCTCAGGGAGAGCGGGTGCGACGTGCGGGTCGGCTTGCGCCCGGGCTCGCGGAGCTGGACGGCGGCGGAAGCGGCGGGGCTGCGGGTGCGCACCGTCGCGGAGGCCGCCGCCGAGGCAGACATGGTGATGATCCTCGCGCCCGACACCGAGCAGAAGTCGATCTACGAGCGCGACATCGCACCGACCATGACGCCGGGCAAGACGCTGCTGTTTGCGCACGGTTTCAACATTCACTTTGGACTGATCGAGCCGCCGCCGGGTGTGGATGTGGCGTTGATCGCGCCGAAGTCGCCGGGGCATCGCGTGCGCGAGTTGTATGTCGAGGGTGGCGGCGTGCCGGGCCTCATCGCGGTGCACGTCGATGCCACCGGCCATGCCCGCGCCGATGCGCTGGCCTACGCGCGTGCCATCGGCTGTACCCGCGCCGGAGTGATCGAGACCACCTTCGCCGAAGAGACGGAGACGGACTTGTTCGGCGAGCAGGCGGTGCTCTGCGGCGGGGTGTCTGCGCTGGTGAAGGCCGGCTTCGAGACGCTCACCGAGGCGGGCTACCAACCCGAGATGGCGTACTTCGAGTGCCTGCACGAACTGAAGCTCATCGTGGACCTCATGTATCAGGGTGGGCTGAACTACATGCGGTTTTCCGTATCGGACACGGCGGAGTACGGCGACTACACTGCCGGTCCGCGCATCGTCACGGCGGAAACGAAGGCGGAGATGAAGCGAATCCTCGACGAAATTCGTGATGGCACGTTTGCGCGGACGTGGGTGGCGGAGAATGCGGCTGGTCGCCCGAACTTCGCCGCCGCGCGGCGCGCGGATACCGAGCATCCGATCGAGCAGGTCGGCGTGCGGCTTCGCGAGCTGATGCCGTTTCTGAACGCCAAGGTCGTGCGCCCCGACACCGGCGCCGTCGAGCGCGTTTCCGTCATGGCCGATGCCACCGGAAGCGTATGAACGACGACATCGTACGGATCTTCGACACGACGCTGCGCGACGGTGAGCAGGCTCCCGGCTGTTCGATGACGGTCGAAGAGAAGCGGCAGGTCGCGAAGCAATTGTTCCGGCTTGGCGTGGACATCATTGAAGCAGGTTTTCCTGCGGCCTCACCGGGCGACTGGGATGCCGTTCGCGCCATCGCCGAAGACGCCTGCGACTGGCCGGTCGCGCCGGTGATCTGTGGCCTCGCACGCGCCACGCGAAAGGACATCGAGGCGGCCGCCACGGCGCTTGCCACGGCACCGCGACGGCGGATCCACACCTTTCTCGCCACCTCCGACGTGCACTTGCAATACAAGCTGCAGATGTCGCGTGATCAGGTGCTGCAACGTGTGCATGAGATGGTGGCGTATGCCTCGTCGTTCGTGACTGACGTGGAGTTTTCGCCGGAGGATGCGTCACGCAGCGATGTCGGATTTCTGCATGAGGTGCTGCGCGCGGCCATCGATGCCGGGGCCACCACGCTCAACATTCCCGACACGGTCGGCTACGCCACGCCCGACGAGTACTTCGCCCTGATCAGCGGAATTCGCACCGAAGTGGTGCGCAACCTGCCGGTCACGATCTCCACGCACTGTCACGACGACCTTGGTCTCGCCGTCGCGAATTCGCTCGCGGGTGTGTCGGCTGGCGCGCGGCAGGTGGAGTGTACCATCAATGGACTGGGCGAGCGGGCGGGGAATGCTGCGCTGGAGGAGGTGGTGATGGCGCTGCGCACGCGTCGTGCGCGCTACGGCGCCGATACGACGCTTCGCACCGAGGAGATCGGTCGGGCGTCGCGACTGGTTTCGCGCTGCACGGGCGTCCGCGTGCCGCCGAACAAGGCGATCGTCGGTGCCAACGCCTTCGCACATGAAGCGGGCATCCACCAGGATGGCATGCTCAAGAACCGTGACACCTACGAGATCATGCACGCCGAGCATGTGGGACTGGAGGGCGGGCGGCTGGTGCTGGGGAAACACTCCGGACGCGCTGCACTCCGTGCACATCTCGCCACGCTGGGTCATGCGCTGGAAGATGCGGAATGTGACGCCGTGTTCGCGCGCTTCAAGGAAGTGGCGGACCGTAAGAAAGTCGTGGACGATCGTGAGCTCGAAGCGATCGTCGCGGGTGAGACACACCGCGGATCATCCACCTACCGGCTGGAACTGGTGCAGGTGTCGTGCGGCACGCATGCGATTCCGACGGCCACAGTCAAGTTGCGTGGCCCGGACGATCGTGAGCTCGTGGCCGCCGCGCAGGGTGACGGTCCCGTGGACGCCGTCTGCCGTGCCATCAACGATTGCGTCGGCGACGTGGGTGAGCTGATCGAGTTCGCGGTCGATGCCGCAGCCGAGGGCATCAACGCCGTCGGTGGCGTGTCGATACGATTGCGCGAACGCGGTGTCAGCGCCGACGACGGCACGAACGCCACGTCGGAGAATACGCCGAAGTACACCGCCAGTGGGTTCGGTGTGCACACCGACATCATCGTGGCGACGGCGGAAGCGTACGTGGCCGCGGTCAATGGCCTCATCCGCACCCGGAGCCGTTCGATGGTGGTGGCTGCAGGATGACGCCAGCACGCACGCTCTTCGACAAGGTGTGGGACTCGCATGTCGTTCGTGACGGCGTGGGTGATGCACCATCGGTACTGTACGTGGACCTGCACCTCGTGCATGAGGTGACGTCCCCGCAGGCGTTCACCGTGCTGCGAGAGCGTGGGCTCAGGGTTCGACGCCCCGACCGCACCATCGCCACCATGGATCACAGCACGCCGACGCTGGCCGTCGGCGGCCGGTTGACGGTGATCGATCCGCAGGCCGCTCGGCAACTCGATGCACTCGCCGAGAATTGCGCGCAGCATGGCATCCCGTTGTACGGACTGGGTGACGACCGCCGCGGCATCGTGCATGTGATCGGGCCGGAGCTGGGCCGGACGCAACCGGGCATGACCATCGTCTGCGGTGACAGTCACACCAGCACACACGGGGCGTTCGGCGCGCTGGCGTTCGGCATCGGCACCAGCGAGGTCGGGCACGTGCTCGCCACGCAATGTCTGCTGCAGTCGAAGCCGAAGACGATGGAGGTGCGCATCGACGGGATGCTGCGGCGTGGAGTGACGGCCAAGGACATCATCCTTGCGGTGATTGCGAAGATCGGCGTGGGCGGCGGAACCGGCCACGTGATCGAATATCGCGGTGAGGCCATTCGCAGCCTCGACATGGAAGGGCGCATGACGGTCTGCAACATGAGCATCGAGGCCGGTGCGCGAGCCGGAATGATCGCGCCGGACATGACGACGTTCGCGTGGCTCGCGGGGCGCGTCGATGCCCCGAGTGGCAGGGCATGGAAGACCGCAATGCACGATTGGGCGGATCTTCACACCGATGAAGGGGCGACCTTCGACCGCAGCATCACACTCGATGCCTCGGCGATCGCGCCGATGATCACGTGGGGTACCAATCCCGGTATGGCGATTCCGGTCGACGGACATGTGCCTGCCGCCACGCCGGTTCCCGACGCGGCCAATGAACGTGCGTACGCCTATATGGGCCTCGAGCCGGGGCAGAGCCTGATCGGTCAGCCCGTCGATGTGGTGTTCATCGGCAGCTGCACCAATGGTCGCATCGATGATCTCCGCGCTGCCGCCGCGGTCATGAAGGGTCGCCGCGTGGCTGACAACACGCGGATGCTGGTGGTACCCGGATCGCAGAGCGTGAAACGCGAAGCGGAGCGCGAAGGTCTGGCCGACATTTTCCGCGCCGCTGGCGCTGAGTGGCGGGAGAGTGGCTGCTCCATGTGTATCGCGATGAATGGCGACTCGGTGGCCAGCGGGCAGTATGCCGTGAGCACCAGCAATCGGAACTTCGAGGGACGGCAGGGCAAGGGTGCCCGCACGTTGCTTGCCTCACCACTGACGGCAGCGGCATCGGCGATCGCCGGTGCAGTGGCCGATCCACGGAGCCTGCTGTGAATCGACACTGGGCACCATTGTCATCCCACGCCGTCGTGATCGCGCGTGATGACATCGACACGGACCAGATCATCCCGGCGCGATTCCTCACGACCACGACGCGCACGGGGCTCGGCACACATCTCTTCTCTGACTGGCGCTACGACGCCGATGGGTCCGCGAGGTTTGAGTTCGCACTGAACGCGCCTGCGTCGGTTGGCGCACAGATCCTCGTCGGAGGCCGTAACTTCGGCTGCGGGTCCAGTCGTGAACATGCGCCGTGGGCTCTCACCGACTGGGGCTTCCGTGCGGTGATCGCCTCGTCGTTTGCCGACATCTTTCGCGCGAACGCACACAAGAACGGGTTGCTGACCATCGCACTCGACGAGGCAGCACTGCAGCAGACCCACGCTGCGCTCGGTGTCAACCCGTCGGCGGTGATCACCGTCGATCTCGAGACGCAGATCGTATCCCTGCCGGATGGCAGCACCGCGTCATTCGCCATCGACGCCTTTGCCAAGCGATGTCTCATCGACGGGCTCGACGAACTCGCTGCATTGCTGTCCGAGATTCCCGCCATCGAAGCGTGGGAGACTGCATGCGCGCGGTGATCGCAACGTTACCGGGTGACGGTGTCGGGCCTGAGGTGACCGCTGAGGCGGTGCGTGTGCTGCATGCCGTCGCTGAGCGGGGGGATCACCAGTTCGAGTTCCGTGACGCGCTGATTGGTGGCATCGCGATCGACGAGACCGGCGATGCGCTGCCGGTGGCAACGCGCGGTGTCGTCACCCATGCGGATGCGGTGCTCCTCGGCGCGGTGGGTGGCCCGAAGTGGAGCGACCCCGCCGCGACCGTCCGCCCCGAGCAGGGCCTGCTGGGCCTGCGTGCGCTGCTCGGGGTGTATGCCAACATCCGACCTGTGGCAGTGCATCCGTCGTTGGCGGCGGCGGCGCCGCTCAAGCCGGAGCTGCTTGCCAACGTGGACATCGTCTTCGTGCGCGAGCTGACGGGTGGGCTCTACTTCGGTGCGAAGACGCACGACCGTGACGTCGACGGGTATTCCACGCGTGCGTCCGATCTGTGCGTGTACACGTCGGATGAGGTTGCGCGTGTGGTGCGGATGGCCGCTGGCATCGCGCGCACGCGGCGCAAGCGATTGCTCTCGGTGGACAAGGCGAATGTGCTGGCCACGTCGCGGCTGTGGCGGGAAGTCACCACGCGCGTCATGCGTGACGAATTTCCGGACGTGACGCTGGAGCATGCATTGGTGGATTCGTTCGCGATGCACCTGATCACGACTCCGTCGCGCTTCGACGTGGTGGTCACCGAGAATCTTTTCGGCGACATTCTGACCGACGAAGCGGCGGTGCTGGCAGGCTCAATCGGCGTGCTGCCGTCCGCGTCGCTCGGTGACGCCAGCAGTGACGGGCTGCGACGCGGATTGTACGAGCCGATTCATGGATCGGCGCCGGACATCGCGGGGAAGGGAATCGCCAACCCTGCGGGAGCCATCCTGAGTGCGGCACTGTTGCTGCGGCACTCGCTGGGACTGGCGGACGACGCGAGCGCGGTGGAAGCGGCGGTGTCGGAGGCGTTGACGGACGGTGTCCGAACGGCGGACTGTGCTGCCCCCGGTCGTCAATCCAGCTCAACCGCGGCGTTCGGCGACGCGATACTCGAGCGGCTGGCCGCGGGGGTAAGCCGTCGCTGATCGCCGTCGATGCGTATCAAGGTCTCTATCAAGGTGTCTGACCCTGTGATCGCCGTCCCGTCCGATCATGGTGTCTGACCCCTTGATCGGATAGGGGCGTCAACGCGGACCCGCGCCGAGGTAGCGGTCGAAGTGGTCCACCAGCCGCGTCAGCAGGTAGCGGGCGTAGTACGGCCGCTGCGTCCATCCGTGCGTGGCGGCCGGCGCGAACGCGATGTCGACGTCCTTGCCCAGGCGCATGAATTCCTCCGCCAGCGCAATCGATGTGGCGAACGGCACGACATCGTCCTCCATGCCGTGGATGATCAGCAGGTGATCACGCAGGTTGCCGGCGTACTGCAGGGCGCCGCGCGTGAACGTTTCGGGATGCGTCTGCGGCCGCCGAGCGATCGCGACGTCGTCGCTGCCGAAGAACCTGGGGTCCGTCGCCGGGGCGCCGGCCACACCAGCCTGGAACAGTCCCGGCTTCTTGAGCAACGAGTACACGGTGAGCGTGCCGCCGTAGCTGCTGCCCCAGATCCCTATTCGATTGCCGTCCACGAACGCTCGCGACTTCATGTAGTCCACAGCGCTCTGCAGATCCTCGAGATCCTGGCCGCCCCAGTCCATCAGAAACTTCTCGCGGAAGTCACGTCCGTAGCCGGTGCTGCCGCGCACATCGACCTGCACCACGATGTAGCCCTTTTCGACGGCGAGATACTGCTGCAGCGTGGCGTAGAGCCCCGCCCAACGATTGCGCACCGTGTTGGAATAGACGGGGCCGAACAGGACGGGATACTTCTTCGACGGATCGAGGTTGGGCGGATAGATGATGCGCGCATGCAGCGGCGGTGTGTCCGTCCGGCTCGGGAACGTCACGTATTGCGGCGTGATCCACGGCGCCGACGCGAACTCCGGTGCGGGCGACTGCGTCACGCGCCGCGCCACTGATCCCGCGCTGAGCGGCTGCAGCCAGAGCTCCGATGGCGTCACATCGTCGGTGCTCAGCAGGGCGAGCATCGTGCCGTCGGGTGACGGGAATGGCGTGTGCGTACCGGCGCGCTGCGTGATGCGTTCCCGGCGCGTCCCGTCCGCACGCATCGTCCACACATGGCGCTCTGACGGCAGCGGATCGTTGCTCATGTAGATGATGCGCTGTGTGCGGGCGTTCGGCTGCGCGGCTCCCGTGACGTCGCTCGTGGCTGACGTGAGTGCGCGCGGCGTCGTGTCGCCCGGTGTCAGGCGGTACAGCCGGTAGCGATCATCGAGATCGCCGCTCATCAGCACACTTCGGCCATCCGCTGACCAGGCGCTGGCGATGTCGTTGTAGATGCGCGTGTCGCGACGGTCCAGCCAGATGCGCCGTGGCGTCACGCTGCCCGGCTCCACGATGTGTATCGTGCGCGTGATCTCGTCGTCGGTGGCGCGATCGATGAGCAGTGCGCCCAGTGCGGACCATGCGAAATTCACGATCCGTGTGCTGGACGAATCCGGCAGCTCGATGAATCGGAGCTGGCGCGTCGCCACGTCGAGCAGCCCGACCTTCCGCACCTCGTTCACGTCGCCCGGCGCACTGCGTCGCACCTGGTGCATCACCGGCGCAGCGCCCAGATAGTACGGCATGCTCAGCGTCGGCACGCCGCGGCGATCGACGAAGTGCACGGCGATGGTCTTCGAGTCGGGCGACCACGTGTATGAGGGTGCGTCACCGCCCCACGTGGCGCTGCCGATCTCCGCGTCCGCACGATGGTACGTGCCCAGCGGAATCGCACTGATCGGCGGAACGGCCACGGACGTGAGCCGCACCGGCGTGGCAGCGTTCAGGGAAAGCGCGTACAGGTCGCCATCCGACAGATAGGCGATCTGCGCGCCGTCGGGGGAGATGGTGATGTCGGACTTGTCGCCACCGTTCGTCGTGAGCCGCTGCACCGCGCCTCCTGCGACCGCAACCCGGTAGAGGTCACCCGACTGCACTAAGACGATCGCCGAGCCGTCCGGCAGCCAGACGTAGTCGGAGACAGAGCCGGCGCTGGCAGTGGCAAGCACTTTCCGCGGCGCCGCGCTGTCTCGCGAGACGATCCACAACGTGCGCTGCGGCTGGCCCTCGTCGTTCCAGAGAAAGGCAAGCACGCGTGACGTCGGTGACCATGCCGGCGCGATCGGGGCCGTGCCGATGAGCGAGCGCCCTGACGTGATCCGCTCGATCGTCAGCGGCGTGCGGGACGATTGTGCATGGACCGGCGCGGCGATGACGGCAGCGGTGAGGAGCGCGAAACGGACGACGCGTGCCATGCGTGTGATCATCGGGCGTACGGGCGGGCGGCGAGTGTGAACCATGGGGACGTCAGGTGTTTGCACCTTCGACTCTGCGGACGAGGACGGCAG
>JAYWIJ010000061.1:0-4354 GCA_043788935.1 Gemmatimonadaceae bacterium
TGCGCCACGCCTCGAGCTCTCGCACTCGTGCGTCGATCGAGTCCAGCGACAGCGTGTCACGCTTCACCGGGGTCGGCACGCGTGCTTCGGTGGTTCGCATCGGCGGCGTGCGACCGCCGAGCGTGATTTGCGCCGCCGCGTTGGGATTCCGCCGGGCCCCCCGCGCGCCGAGCCAGAGGAGTCCCCTCCCGATCGGGCCAAGCCACAGGAGACGAAAAATTCGCTCACCCGGAGACATGCGGAATGGTGAGCGCGCCAGCATGACGGCGCCGATCGCCAGCGTCGGCAAGGCAGACACCAACAGCAGCCGCGCGAGAAGCGGCGTGTCGTACTTCGTTGGCCCCACCTCGATCCGTTGCGAGTAGGCGTACGCAATGATGACGATGGCGCCAACGATGGTGGCGGCCGCGCTGATCAGGGTCGCGCGACGGCGGCGCTGAATGACTGGATCGAGACGCAGCTGGTCCCGGAGGCTCTGCTGTTCGTCCACCGTGCCGCGCAAGCCGCGGATCGTCTCCGCGGGCGTGAACCCCAGCTCCGCGAGTCGACGCGCCGCTGACAACGCCTGCAGCACGCGCGCCATGGCAATGCCAAAGAACACGATCATCGGCACCGCCTTGTCGATGTCCGATATGTCGTCGGATGCCGTACGGAACATGAACCAGCCGAGCAGCGTCACGAAGCCGAGCACCAGCAGCAGGGTGCTCAACTCCTGTGCGAAACCGCGGATCACGACCGGAATATCCGGTGCCGCGAGCTGCGTCTCGTCGATTGCTTCGACCAGCGCCTCCGCCGACGCAAAGCGATCGTCGGGCTCCTTCGCCACGCACCGGTCAACCGCCGCTGCGAGCGCCGCAGTCAGGTCCGGACGCAGTGTAGCGAGCCCCGGCAGCGTCTCGGTGAGCTGTCGCACCAGGATACGCTGCGGCGTCGCCCCGCCCATCGCGATCTGCCCGGTGGCGGCGAAGAACGCCACCAGGCCCAGCGAGTACAGATCGCTCCGTCCATCGATTGCATCGCCGGAAGCCTGCTCGGGACTCATGTACTCCGGCGTGCCGATCACCTCACCCACACGCGTCAGCCCTGCCGACGGGTTCGACGACGGCGCGGCCGCGATCGAGCGGGCAATGCCGAAATCCATCAGCAGCGCGCGGCCCGTCGCCCGCTCGATCATCACGTTGTCGGGCTTGAGATCGCGATGCACGACACCACGCCCATGCGCATACGCCAGTGCATACCCGATGTCCTGCAGCAACCGAACCAGTTCACGCACGCCGAGCGGGCCAAGTCGGCGCACACGCTCGCCGAGACTTTCCCCCTCGACGAATCCCATCGCGAACGCCACCAGATCACCGCTCTCCTCGACAGCGTGCACCGGCACGATGTTCGGGTGCGAGAAGGATGCCGAGGTGCGTGTCTCGCGGAGGAACCGTTCGCGCAGTGCGGCATCGATCGCGAACTCGGGCGGCAGCACCTTCAGCGCCACGGCGCGATCCAATCGCAGGTCGCGGGCGAGATACACCGTGCCCATGCCGCCGCGTCCGAGCTCACGCTCCAGCAGGTAGCGATCACCGAGGCGCTCACGGACACGTTCCAGTTCGACGGCGCTCATCGAGGTCAGGGGCGAAGGTGAGCGGGAGTCGTGCGCACGGACGTCGTGATATTTACGAGCAATCCACTACTTTTGCTTCACCACGACGCCGCCCTTCATCACGAATGACACCCGCGCCAGCAGCGACACGTCGGCGAGCGGATTGCCCTGCACCGCCACGAGATCGGCCACTTTTCCCGTCGTCACGCTGCCGAACTCCTTTTCCACGCCGAGCAGTGTGGCCGCGTTCATCGTGCCGATCGTGATCGCGTCCATCGGCGTGGCGCCGAGGATGTCCACCATGTACTTGAATTCCTCGCCGTTGCGACCGTGGATGTCGCTGGTGGCGTCGGTGCCGAGTGCGAACTTGACGCCCTGCTGATAGGCGCGGCGGAGCAGACGGCGGCGATCGACGGCGATGGCGGTGGCCTTGGCGATGGAGTTCGCCGGCACGCCCTTGCGCGCGCCATCCGTGACGATCTCCTCGAGTATGATCAGCGTCGGCACCAGGTACGTGCCATGCGACTTCATCGCCGCGATGGCGGCGTCGTCGACGAGACTGCCATGTTCGATGGACGCAGCGCCGGCATTCACCGCGGCCAGCAGACCGGCACCGCCATGCGCGTGCGCCATCACCTTGCGACCCAGCCGCGCCGCTTCCTCCACCAGCACCTTCATCTCGTCCTCGCCGAACTGCGGCGCATTCACCGCATCACCCACCGACAGGATCCCGCCCGTTGCGACGAACTTGATCTGATCGGCGCCGTACTTCACGTTGAGGCGCACCTGCCGCCGCACCGCATCGGGACCATCGACGATTGCGCCGGTGCCGGGAATCATGAGGTTCGGACTCCAGCCGTTCACGTCGGCGTGCCCGCCGGTGCTGCCCAGCGACGGCCCGGACGCGTGGAGCCGCGGGCCGGGAATCAGGCCACGGGTGATCGCGTCGCGCACCACCACGTCGACGTAGTCGGTCGATCCCGCCTCACGCACCGTCGTGAAGCCGGCCTCCAGCGTCTTCCGCGCGTTGATCACCGCGTAAATCGCACCGTGCGCTGCGGTTTCCTTCAGCACCGACAGATCGCCGCCGTCGTTGTCGATCGACGTCAGGTGCGTATGCATGTCGAAGAAGCCGGGCATCAGCGTATAGCCTGCCAGGTCGATCACCTTCGCTCCGGCCGGGACGCGGACCTGTGCGGCCGGGCCGACCGCCGTGATGCGCTCGCCGGTGACGATCACCACCGGCTGCTCCATCTGCGTGCCGTCGCCGATGATCAGCCGCGCCGCGCGGATCGCGGTGACGGCGGGCGCCTGGGCCAGCAGTGGTGTATGACCGGCGACGAACAGTGATGCAGCGACAACCGACACGACGCGTGCGAAACGCATGCAGACTCCGGGAGGGGAAGAGATGAGCGACAGCTCAACGGTAACGCCCGTCAGCCATTCGGGAACGCCGACGACCCGCATGCGCATCGCCGCTTGCATCCTGTCCGGCAGCGCCGAACTTTCCGGTCGCATGCTCCCGCGGCAGACGCGCGGACGGCGTCGGTCCTTTTCCCGTTGATTCGTGCTGCATCGTCGTCGTGCCCACCTGCGCCATGTCGCCGCCGTCGTGCTGGCGATCACGCTGTGCGGCTGCAACCGGGCGCCCGAACGCCTGACATACGACGACGGTGTCGCGCACGACGTGCTCGCACTGATTGCGCACAACACGGAGTGGGCGCACACCATTCAGTACGATGCCGTGCTCTACCGCATCGAGCTGCGGACCGACGCCCCGTCGGACGCTGCGCCGACCGACGCGCTCTACAGCTTCTTCTCGCCCGGCTCGCAGGTCTTCCTCACGGCCACCAGCGACCCGCGCACGCCGTGGGAGGGCGCTGAGCCGCAGGCGTGGCCCACCGGTCGGCGCGCACCGCTGCCCCTCCCGCCGGTCACCGTGGATTTCGACAAGGCCTGGGAGCTGGCGCGCACTGCCGGGATCACGCGGGTCACCAGCGCCGTGCTCGAGGTGAACCAGCGGAACGCGCTGCCGATCGTCGCCTGGTCGATCGCCGGCGACATGCGCGACCCGCGTGAGCATGGCGTCTACATCGACGCGCTCACCGGCGAGCGGCTGTACGAGCACACGCTGGACGAGCCGCCCGTCTCCCCGGCGAGTCTCGAGACGGCACAGTCGCGTTATCGGGGCGCCCTGCGCGGCACGCTGCGTGGCAGCCGGGGCTGCAAGGCGAGATCGCTGCCGGTGCCGGCGTCGGGGCCGGTGGTCTGCTTCGACCCGATCCGGCGCCTCTATGCCCCCCTGCCGTAGGCGCTCTGCCGTGCTGCTGAGCCGGGTGTCGAAATCCCCCGGTCCCGTTCGACATGGAATGTCACCACTTTCCATTCCTCTCAGCACGGAGCGTCACCATGAAGTACCTCTGCCTGATTTACGACCAGGAAAGCACGCTGCAGGCGATGTCCGAAGCCGAAGGCTCCGCATTCATGGGTGAGTACGGCACCTTCACGCAGGAACTGATCGGCGCGGGCAAGATGCTGGGCGGTGAGGAACTGTCGCCCGTCAGCACCGCCACTACGATCCGCATTCGCAACGGCGTGCTCACCACCACCGACGGCCCGTTTGCCGAGACCAAGGAGCAGCTCGGTGGCTTTTACCTGATCGACGCCACCGATCTGAACGACGCCATCCGCATCGCATCCCGCATTCCGTCGGCGCGGATCGGCAGCATCGAGGTGCGACCGATCAACATGCGCTCCTGACCG
>JAYWIJ010000062.1:0-4338 GCA_043788935.1 Gemmatimonadaceae bacterium
GGCGTCGAGTCCGAGCCCGACGTGGGATCGACCGTCACCATCACTCTCCCCGCCGTGCCTTCCGAGCGACCATGACCAGCCTTCCGGGACACGATCCGATCGTAGCGATCGAAGCCGCCGGTGCCGCGCTGGCACAGGATTCCCTGCGCCGCATTCTGGTCGTCGACGACGAGTCCACGATCCGGCTGGCGCTGAGTCGTTTTCTGCGCACGCGCGGGTTCGAAGTGGAAGTGGCCGACTCCGGAGCGGCGGCGCTCGAGATGCTCGGCCAGCACCGCTTCTCGTTGATGCTCTGCGATCTTCGGATGCCCGGCATCACCGGCCTCGACGTCGTACCGCGCGCCCTCTCGATCGACGAGGATCTCGGCATCATCATGCTGACCGCGGTCAATGATGCCGCCAGCGCCACCGAGGCGCTCTCCAGCGGGGCGTTCGACTACCTCACCAAACCCGTCGAACTCCCCGACCTACAGGCCGCCGTGGAGCGGGCCATGATGCGCCGGGTGCGCACTGTCGAACGACGCGCGGTCGACCGGCTCATTCGCGAGGAGGTGGCCCTGCGCACCGTGCAGCTCGAGCGCGAGAAGGGGGCACTCCGCCTGATGACCGTGAGCGTGGCCGAGACACTCATCAACGCGATGGAAGCGAAGGACGTCTACTTGCGCGGGCACTCGCAGCGGGTGGCGGAGATCGCCGCCGCCATCGCCACGCACCTCGAGCTCGAAACAGCCACCGTGGACGGCATCCACACCGCCGGGCGGCTGCACGACGTGGGCAAGATCGGGATCCGTGAAGTGGTCCTCAACAAGCCGGGCCCCCTCACGCATGAGGAGTTCGCGCACGTCAAGGATCATGTACGGATCGGTCTCGACATCCTCTCGCCGCTCCACCACCTTGGCGACGCGCTCCTGTTCATCCGCGACCACCACGAGCACTGGGATGGCAGTGGCTACCCGTTTGGGCGCGCCGCCGACGACATCACGATCGGCGGGCGGATTCTCACGGCGGCCGACGCGTTCGACGCCCTCACCTCGCAACGTGCCTATCGGGAGCCGATGACCGCCGACACGACCCTCGATTACCTGCGCACGCAGGCGGGGCGTCTGCTCGAGCCGCGCATCTACGACGCGCTCAATGCCGTCGTTCGCGGCGGAACCGTGGAAGGAATTCCGCGCGTGAAGTAAGCCCAGCGCTTGACTCCCGCGCTTTTTGTATGTACTTGGTCGTGCTATTCAGTAGCACACGAAGTCTGGGTATCACGAGCCGCGTTGCTGCGGCCGGTCTACGAGCCGGTGCGGTCGACGACCGCGTTCGAACTTTTCCGAGGAGAGGAGGCGTCATGCCGCGTGGCGACGAGATTGGGAAGCTCCATCTGATGGATGACGACATGGATGATGTGGGCTACGGCCGCTCGTCGTACGACGAAGACGAGGAGGATGGCTACGGCCTCCCCTCCGAAGGCGGCGATTCCCTCTGGGACAGTGCCGACGACGACGAGGAGGACGACGACGATGACGACGAGGGCGACAGCTTCGAGGACGAGCTGATCGAGGACGAGGACGACGAAGACGACATCTTCAGTCGCCCCGTGCGTCGTGGCCCCGGTCGTCCGCCCAAGAATCCTGGTGCGCCCAAGCCGGCCCCGAAGCCGAAGGCACCCAAGGCGGAGCCCAAGGTCGAAGTGCCGGTCATCATCGACGAGATCGAGGACATCGATGAGATCCTGGAGATCGAGGACGACGAGTCCGAACCGATCGCCAAAGCTCCCGTGCCGGTGAAGGCACCCAAGGCACCCAAGGCACCCAAGGCGCCAGCGGCCGAGGTGCCGGCGGCCAAGCCGGCTCCCAAGGCTCCGGCCACGAAAGTCGAGCAGGCTCCGGCCAAGAAGGCCGCGGTGAAGGCGCCGACCACGAAGGCACCAGCGGCCAAGGCACCGGCGGCCAAGGCACCGGCGGCCAAGGCACCGGCCCAAAAGGCGCCCGCCAAGGCCGCCAAGAAGGCCGTAGCGAAGAAGTCCCCGGCGAAGAAGGCTCCGGCCAAGAAGGCGCCCGCGAAGGCCGCCAACAAGGCACCGGCCAAGAAGTCACCGGCGAAGAAGGCGCCGGCCAAGTCGGTCAAGAAAGCGCCAGTCAAGGCGGCACCGAAGAAGGCGGCCAAGAAGGCGCCGGCAAAGGCCGTCAAGAAAGCCGCAAAGCCCGCCAAGAAGGGCGCGAAGCGCCGGTGATGCCGCCCGACGAGCAGCCGCCGTTCGCGCGGCGGCTGCTCGACGCGCTGCCGCTCACCGTGTGGTCCGTCGATCTCGACGGACGCATCACGGCGGCGAATAGCGCATGGTCGACGTTCGCCAGAGACAACGGAGCGCCCGGCATTGCCACGGAAGCGGCGGTGCTCGGGCGCTCTGTGTTCGACAGCGTCTCCGACGACCCCTCGCGCGAGCAGATCGAGCGCGCCATGGCGCTCCTGCGTGAACGGCGCGTGCCGGTTGTCCGCTGGGAGTTCCCCTGCAGCTCGCCGAACGAGGAACGCGTGTTCCTCATGCAGGTCACCGCCATCGACGACGGCCAACAGGTGTCCGGATTCGTCTTCTCAACGGTGGACATCACGCCGAGTCACCGCTCGCGGGAAGCGCTGATCAATACCGGCATCGCTCTCGCCGAAGCGATCTCGCTCGATCGTGTCTACGAAGAAGTCGCGCACCAGCTGCTCCGCGCCGTCCCCTCCACCGGTTTCGTCATCGCCCTCGCCGACGATGACACCGCCGAGTTCCGTATCACCCACCGGCAAGGCTACGACGCGCATACCAGCAGGCAGCTCGAAGTCCGCCTGCTTCGCACCTGGCTCGACGCGCTCGCCACCGGCAACGTGGCCCGACAGTCCACGAACGTCGGTCTCGAGATCACCGCCCCGCTGATTACCGCCGAAGGTGTCCTCGGCGCGATCACCCTCTATGCCGAGCCGATCGAGTCCGAACAGGCGCTCGAAGAGGCGGAACGCGTGCTGGCCGTGATCGCGGCGCAGACGGCCGTGGCCATCGAGCGCGCCTGGTTGGTGCGACGCGTGGAGTCGAAGCGTCGGCTCGAAGCGATCGGCGAGGTGGCCGCAGGCGTTGCCCATGAACTGCGAAATCCGCTGTTCGGTATCTCCTCCGCCGCCCAGCTGCTCCAGTTCCGCGCGAAGGAAGACCCCGTGGTCGAGAAGAACGTCGGCCGCATCCTGCGCGAAGTCGAACGACTCAACCGCATGGTGACGTCGCTCCTCGAGTTCGGCCGCCCGAACGCGGCGCATCTCGTGCCCGCCGATCCGGAATCGGTGTGGGACGACATTCTCGACGGCGAACGCGCCCGCCTCGAGGCTCGCCAGCTCTCGATTCGCCGGGTGCGGCCGGAGCATCCCGTACGCAGTCTGATCGACCTCGAGCAGCTGGGACAGGTCTGCCGCAATATCCTCGTGAACGCCTGCGACGCGGCTCCAGAAGGATCGGAACTCGTGCTCATCTCGCAGGTATCGCCGGTGGGCGGCTGGCGCTGCCGCCTGGCGAATGGCGGTCCGGCCATCCCACCCGATGTCCTGCCGCATGTGTTCGAGTTCTTCTACTCCACCAAAGCCGGCGGCACCGGCATCGGGCTGGCGCTCTGCCAGCGCATCATGGACGAGCACGGCGGCACGATCAGCATCGATAGCGTCCCCGAAGCCGGTACCACGCTCACCCTTACGCTTCCCCCCACGGCGGCCACGTGACGTTGTCCTTGCTCGTGATCGACGACGACGAAACGGTGCGCTCGACCCTGGTCGAATTCTTCGAGACGTTTGGCTTCACGGCGCGCGGGGCGTCTACCGCCACCGAAGGCCGACGTCTGGCTGCCGAGCACGCGCCCGATGTGGTGCTGCTCGATCTGCGCCTCCCCGATGCCGACGGCGTTCGCGCCCTTGAGGCGCTCCGAGCCGACGACCCCGACTTGGCCGTCATCGTGCTCACCGGATACGCCGACGTGCGCACCGCCGTCGCCGCCATGCAGCACGGCGCGGCGGATCTCCTCGAGAAGCCAGTCGATCTCGAACTGCTTGCTGCCGCCGTCACCCGCGCCGCCGAACGGGGTCGGCTTCGGCAGGAAGTGGCCGTACTTCGCGCGCAGGGGCGCACACAGGCGACGCCACCGGCGATGGCCCCCACGGTCTCCGATCTCATCGATCTCGCCGCCAGGAACCCCGACGCCCCTATCCTCCTGCAGGGCGAAACGGGTACCGGCAAGGGGTACATCGCGCGGCAGATTCACGATCGTTCGGTGAGGAACCTTTCACCGTTCGTCGAGATCAACTGCGCCTCCCTTTCCGCGACGT
>JAYWIJ010000063.1:0-64089 GCA_043788935.1 Gemmatimonadaceae bacterium
GCCATCGTCACGCACGTACGGCAGCCAGTGGATCAGCGGAAGCGCTGACCATCGTCCCAGCATGTGTGCCACGATCAGCGCGCGCACCGCGAGCCAGCGGTCCGCGACGACGAGCGCATGCAGGAGCGTCAGCTTCAGTGCCACCACCAGGACGATCCCGATCAGCGCGTACGCCCCCACCCGACTGTCCTTCATGATGCGCAGCGTGGCCTCACGCGACATGCCGCCGCCGAAGCCGTCCAGCGCATCGGCGAGCGCATCTTCGTGGAACGCGCCGGTCACGCGCACGGTGACGATCGAGGCGAGTACCACGGCCACCACCGGTGACCAGATCACGTCGCCCAGCACCAGCGTCAGGGCCCCGAGCGCGCCGACCACCACGCCCACGGCGGGGAACCACGCCGTGGATTGCGCGAGATGTGCGGGATCACCATCCAGCCACGCCGGACAGGGGATCCGCGTGAGAAACATCACGGCCGTGAGCGGCGCACGCAGCAGGCGCGTGCGCGTGGTGTTGAACGTGGTCACGCCAGGTCCGTTGCGCGCGCCACGTTGGCGCTTTCGAACGTGGCCATCTCCGTCAGCATGCAGGCGGCGGCACGCAGCAGCGGCAGGGCCAGCGCGGCGCCACTCCCTTCGCCGAGCCGCAGGTCGAGCTGCAGCAGCGGCTGTGCGAATGCCTCGGGGAGGCCAAGCGCCACGAACTGCGCGATCGCCGCGGAATGTCCGCGCTCCGCCGAGCGATGGGCGAAGACGATCACGTCGAGCACGCGCGCGTCGATCATCGCTGCCGCGAGAACGGCAGCAGTCGCGATGAAACCATCGACCAGCACGACGATCCGCGCGTCGGCCGCCGCGATTGCGGCCCCCGCTATCGCAGCGAGCTCGAAGCCGCCCACGCAGCGGAGCACCTCGAACGCGTCGGGTTGCCCGCTGGCATTGGTCATCTGCGCCCGATGCAGGGCGAGCGAGTCCGACACCACGCACTGCTTGTGCGCCAGCGTCCGGTCGTCGATACCCGTGCCGCGCCCGACGCTGTCGGCGACGTGCAGGCCAGTGAGCGCCGACACGATGGCTGCCGCGCTGGTGGTGTTCGAGATGCCCATCTCGCCCAGTGCGACGACAGTGGCGCCGGCCGCACTCGCCCGTCGCACCGCATCCGCACCGACATGCATCGCCGTCTCGCACTCGGCAGGCGACATGGCAGGTTCGCGCAGGAAGTCGCGCGTTCCGTCGGCGACGCGCGCCGTGACCACACCGGGCAATGGCGGCAGCGGACTGCCGACGCCGACGTCGATGATCTCGACGTCGGCCCACGCTTCGGCCACGGCACGCGTGAGCACCGTCACGGCCGCGCCGCCATCCGACGCGGTGCGCACCATGGCCGCCGTCACCGATGCCGGATACGCACTGACACCGTTGGCCGCCACGCCATGATCAGCGGCGAAGATCAGCACGCGCGCGCGGTCCACGCGCGGCTGCTCGGTGCGCTGCGCCATCGCGAGGCGGAACGCCAGCCGCTCCAGCTGGCCGAGGGATCCCTGGGGCTTGGTCTTGTTGTCAAGGGCGCGCGCGATGCGCGCACCGCGGGCCGCATCGAGGCGGGCGTTCACGGAACTGCGGTCGTCATCGGTCATGCGGCTCCAGCCAGCGATTTCGTCGATGGTGCGCCCACATGCCAGGCAACGCCGCTCGCGATCGAGTCGGCACTGCTTGAGGCATGGTGATGTCGTGACGGCACGATACAAGACAGGGCTCACCCGGTGAACGATCGGAATGAAGCCCGTTCGCGACGACACCGCGTGCGCGCAGTGAGCGCGGACTGCGTCGGCACGAAACGCCCGATCCCCTTCCCACGAGGGAGTGCACGGGCTTCAGATCACGGGCAGGTCTTCTGGCTCAGGAGTCCTCCTCGAGCGGGCACCTTCCCACGACAGCATCGTGTCGCAGTGGTCATGCCACCCACTCTCGTCATCCCATACAGCGGCGGGGCCGCCCCGGAGTCACACCGGGTTCCCTTTTCAGACTGCGCAACGCGCAATCACCAGTGATTCATGTCACCGGCGAAGTCGCCGGCGCGGGAACGTTGCCCCCGATTGCGCTTTTGCGCAACCGCGTCGCCACGCAGGCATGACATGCACACCACGTGACTTGCGCCACCCGCCTGTCGCCGCGACCATGCGTGATGACTGATGCCGTGATGCTGCGCCCGCTCGCACCCGTGCTGATGATCGTCGGCACCTGCTCCAACGCGGGAAAGAGCACGATGGTCGCCGCACTCTGCCGGATCTTCCGACAGCAAGGCTGGCGCGTGGCGCCATTCAAGGCGCAGAACATGTCGAACAATGCCGGCGTCACCGATGATGGCGGCGAGATCGGTCGCGCGCAGATGCTGCAGGCGCGTGCCGCCGGGGTCCGACCGACCGTCGAGATGAATCCGATCCTGCTGAAGCCGGTCACCGATGTCGGCTCGCAGGTGGTGGTACTGGGCCGGGCCGTCGTGACGGAAGATGCGCGTGCCTATTACCGTCGCACCGACGCGCTCTGGCCCGTGGTCACTGGTGCGCTCGATGCACTCCGTCGCGAATACGACATCGTGATCGCGGAAGGCGCCGGCAGTCCGGCCGAGATCAACCTGCGTGACCGTGACCTCGTCAACATGCGCATCGCGCGTCATGCCGGCGCCGTCACGCTGCTGGTGGGCGACATCGAGCGCGGCGGCGTGTTCGCAGCGCTCTACGGCACGCACGCCCTGCTGCCCCCGGAGGAACGCGCGCTGCTGCGCGGGTTCATCATCAACCGCTTCCGCGGTGACGTCACGCTGGTGGAGCCGGGCCCGGCCATGCTCGAGGAACTCACCGGCGTGCCGACCCTCGGCGTCGTGCCATGGCTGCGTGACCTGCAGCTGCCGGAGGAAGACGCGCTTGGTGTTCCCCCTGATGCGCGCTGGCAGCCCGACGCGCTCAAGGTGGCCGTGATCTGCCTCCCGCACCTCGCCAACTTCGACGACATCGACCCGCTGCGCGTCGTGCCCGGTGTGCATGCGCAGTTCGTGACGACCGTCGCGCATGCCGACGGGGCGGATCTCATCATCATCCCCGGTTCGAAGGCCACGATCCCCGATCTCGAGTGGATGCGGACACGGGGCTTCGTGGACTGGATCGCCGCGCGTGCCCGTGACGGCGTGCCGGTGGTGGGCCTGTGCGGCGGGCTGCAGATGCTTGGCGACCGGGTCGAGGATCCTGACATGCTCGAATCACCACAGTGCTCCGCGACGGGCATCGGGTTGCTGCCGCTCACCACCGTGCTCGCAACGCGCAAGACGGTGCGTCGCAGCAACCTGCGCGTGCAGGGCAGTCACGGCCTGCTCGCGGGCGCGGCGGGAATGTTGCTGCAGGGCTACGAAATTCACGCCGGCATCACGACGGCTACACCACTCGCCGGTGCGCACGCACCGCGCGTGGCACATGCGATTGCCGCCGCCGCGCAGGATCCGTCACACGGACTGCTGGGTGTCCTGTCGGAGTCGGGCCTCGTGTTCGGCACCTACCTGCATGGCCTGTTCGAGAATGTCGGGTTCACGGCCCAGCTGCTTGCGAACGTCGCACGTGCGCGCGGCCGCACGGTGTTGCCTGGCGCGAGTGCGGCACGGAGCATCGAGCAGGAGCTCGATCGACTGGCGGCGCATGTCCGCGAGCACGTCGACGTGACACGCGTCCTGGCGTGGGTCCGCGAACGGCGGGACGCTCCCGTCACGGCTTGAGCACCAGCGGCAAGCCGGCTACCAGCAGTTCCACCCGGTCCGCGGCGGCGGCCAGCACACTGTTGGCACGGCCCAGCAGGTCGCGGTACTGCCGACCAAGCGGCGTGGCCGGGACGATACCGAGGCCCACCTCGTTGGAGACGATGATCGTCGGTGCCGTACGCGCAGCCGCCGCCTCGAGCAGCGCCGAGATGTGCGCGGTCACCGCAGGCTGTGCGCGCGCCAGATCGGAACCGGCGGCGTGCAACAGGTTGCTGACCCACAGCGTCACGCAGTCGACGATGACGGTGGTCTCGGGCGCGATGGCGCGCACCGCGGCGGCCACCTCGATCGGTGCCTCGATCGTCTGCCATCGCGGTGAGCGTTCCGCCTGATGCACGAGGATGCGGTCCCGCATCTCGTCGTCGAACGCTTCGGCCGTGGCCACGAAACAGGCCGACGATACCTCACCGGCCAAGGTCAGGGCGCGCGTGCTCTTGCCGGCGCGTGCGCCGCCGAGGAGAAGGGTGATCACGGGAGATGGTGTGGGTGATGTGGCGTGCGCGGAGGTGACGGTTATCGTGTCGCGAAGTTTGCACTTCCGCCGGATCTGCGTTACCCTCTGTCAATAATCTTGAAGTTGCATCGCACGACGAGACTTTTCGGAAGCCGGTTCGAATCCGGCGCGGCCCCGCCACTGTAAGAGGTTCGCAGCTCGCTGCGACACCGGTTCATCGAGGTGTGCCACTGGGAACAGCGTGAGCTGTTTCCGGGAAGGCTGATGAACCTGCCTCAAGCCAGGAGACCGTCTCGTCGTGCGCCCGCATCAAGTCTCTCGAGGGAGGGACGCGGGGTCGGCACTGCGCCGTCCCGCGTCGAGCGTGGGGACGTTGTCCTGCCGCCCCCACGTCCCCGGAGATCCGGTGGTTCATGAGGGCGGTTTTTTGTTCGTTGGCAGTGCCCGCGATGCTCCTGGTCGCCGCTTGCCGTGGTGAGCACGAGGCACGCACATCGGCGGCAGCGCCGATCGTGCTCGTGGACGATCATGGCGACACCGTCAGGCTCGCCACACCCGCGACCCGCGTCGTCTCGCTGATCCCGAGTGCCACCGAGACGCTCATCGCCCTCGGTGCAGCCGACCGCATCGTCGGTCGCACGCGATACGACCTCGATCCCGCCGTGGCGAGTAAACCCACCGTGGGCGCCGGCATCGGGCCGAATCTCGAAGCCATCATCGCGCTGCGTCCGGACCTCGTCATCCTCTGGTCCGACACGAAGCGCGGCGACACGCAGTCGCAGCTGACGCGCGCCGGTGTGCGCACGCTCGCTGTGTCGCTGCAGGACACCACCGATGCGTTCCGCGCGCTGACACTGATCAGCACGGCGGTCGGCGAACGCGCACGCGGCGCGGCGCTGGCCGATTCGCTTCGCCGCACCTTCGCTGCCATCAAGGCCTCCGTGGCAGGCCAGCGTGCACCGCGCGTGTTCTACGTGGTGTTCAACAACCCGCCGATGACCACCGGCCCAGGCACGTTCATCGCGCAGATCCTCTCGCTCGCCGGTGGCGACAACATCTTCGCTGACGCCATCACCAACTGGCCCACGATCCCGATCGAGGAGCTGGTGCGCCGCGATCCCGACGTGATCGTGCTGCCGGTGGGCGAGATGCAGACGTCCCCCGCGACGCGCCTGCAGGCGCTGCCCGGCTGGCGCGACCTGCGCGCCGTCCGCGAGGGGCACGTGGTCACGATCGACGCTGACCTCGCCAGCCGCCCGGGCCCGAACATGGGCCGCGCTGCCGTCACGCTGCGCAACCTGCTGCATCCCTCGCGCGCCACCCCGTGAAGACCACGCGGCGACTCGTGCTGCTGCTCGCACTGCTGGTGATCGCACTGCTGATGGGCATTCGCGTGGGGGCGGTGAATCTCGCGCTCGCCGACATCGTCAGCGCGCTCAGCGGCCAAGCGGACGGCGCCACGCGCGCCATCGTGATCGGCTTGCGCACACCGCGCGTGGTGCTGGCCGCACTCTGCGGCGCCGCCCTCGCGCTGAGCGGGAGCACCTGCCAGGCATTGCTCCGGAATCCACTCGCCGACCCGTACATCCTCGGCATCTCGAGTGGCGCGGCGGTCGGTGCGGTCGCCGCCGTCGTCTCCGGCGCCGCGAACGGACCGGGCTGGGTCATCCCCGCGGGCGCCTTCGTCGGCAGCCTGCTGGCGCTGGCGCTGGTGCTGCGCATTGCGACGATCGCGGGTGAAGCCATCGATGGTCGCATCCTCATTCTCGCAGGCGTCGTCGTGGCGGCGTTCAGCAACGCGATCGTGCTGCTGTTCCTCACCTTCGCCGATGTCGAGGCGTTCCGGTCGGCAACGTTCTGGATGATGGGCAGCCTCTCCGGCGCGACGTGGCCGCGCGCCCTGACGATCGCCGTACCGCTCGCTGCGGCCGGCGTGGTGCTCTTTGGCCACGCACGCAGTCTCGACGCGCTGGCCATCGGCGATACCACCGCCGCCGCACTCGGCGTGTCGGTGGAGCGCACCAAGCGCACTTGCTTCGTGCTCGCATCGTTGCTCGCCGCAGTGTCGGTCTCGGTGAGTGGTGTGGTCGGCTTCGTGGGCCTCGTCACGCCGCATGCGATCCGGCTGCTCTGGGGCAGCGAGCATCGACTCGGTCTGCCCGCATCGGCGCTGCTTGGTGCCTCGTTCCTCGTGTTCGCCGACATCGGCGCCCGCTCGCTCGTGCGCACCACCGAACTGCCCCTGGGTGTCGTGACCGCGCTCATCGGCGTGCCATTCTTCGTCATGCTGCTCAGGCGGCGTCATGCCTGAGCCGACCTGGCAGCTCGATGCCGTGAGCTTTCGTCATCCGCGCGCCGATCGCGACGCCGTGCGCGAGATATCCTGCGCCATCGGTGACGAAGGGCTCACCGCTATCGTCGGACCGAACGGTGCGGGAAAGTCCACGCTGGCGCACCTGCTCGCCGGCCTGCAGACGCCGACACGCGGCGCGATCACGTTCCGGCAGCGCCCGATCGGCGCCTGGTCGCGCATCGAGCTGGCGCAGCAGGTCGGCTTCGTACCGCAGGGTGAGGAGGGCGTCTTTCCCCTGACCGCACGACAGCTCGTGGCCATGGGCAGATTTCCGTACCTTGGCCCCTGGCAGCGCACGGCGACAGTGGATGACGAGACGGTCCTGCGCGCGCTGCACGATGTGGGCGCCGAACGCTTCGCCGACCGGACCATGCAGACGCTCAGCGGCGGCGAGCGGCAACGCGTGCGCGTGGCGCGGGCGCTGGCACAGGATGCGTCGGTGCTGCTGCTCGACGAGCCGACGGCCAGTCTCGACGTGCGGCATGAAGTGGAGCTCTTCGAGCTGCTGCGACGGCTCGCCGACGCAAACACGCGCGTGGTCGTCGTCACGCACCATCTCTCGCTCGCCGCACAGCTCGCCGACTCGGTGCTGTTGCTGGCGCAGGGACAGGTGATCGCGAGCGGCGCGTCGCACGCGGTGCTCACCAGTGAGACGCTGACCGCGGCGTACGAGTGGCCGGTCGACGTGGTGCAGCATGGCGGACCCGATGGCCAGCTCGTGCCGCTGGTCATGCCGCGCGTCACCAGGCGGACGCGCACATGAGCATGGCTGCCCGGCCGTGCGTGACGTACATCGCGCGTCAGGCGCGGATGCTGCTCGTTTCACACCTCATGGCAGCGGCGCTCACGTCGTTGCATGCACAGGCCGCGCCGCTCGTGTCCGGCCGCGTGACGGATGTCACCTCCGGCAGTGCGCTCGCGAACGTCGAGGTGCTGCTCTCGGATGGGGCGCGGACGATCAGCGCCGCAGATGGCAGCTACCGGTTACGTGCGCTCGACGAAGGGGCGGCGACACTCACGGCGCGACGGCTCGGCTTCGCCGTGGTCACGCGCGCACTCGCGCTGGTCAACGGGCAGGTCGCTGTCGTGTCGATCGGCATGCGCCCTGTGCCGGTGTTGCTGGCCACGCAGCGCAGCACCGCCGAGCGACGCCCCGACGCCGGCACCACGGTGATCGGCCGCGCGGCGATCGAGCGCCAGGGCGCGCGCGACCTCGCGGAACTGCTCCGCGGACAACCGGGCCTGACGCTCGTGCCGCGCGGTGGCCCCGGTGCGCCGGTCACCGTCTCGATTCGCGGCTCGAGCGCGAACCAGGTGCTCGTGCTGCTGGATGGTACGCCGGTGAACAGCCCCGTCACCGGTGAAGCCGATCTCTCGCTGATCGACCCCGCGAACATTGACCACGTGAACATCGTGCGTGGCGCGCAGTCGTCTCGCTACGGCGGGCAGGCGCTTGGCGGCGTGATCGCGCTGCGCAGCCGCAGCCCGCGCGCCGTCATACCGCAGGGCACGCTCGGTGGCGGACAGTGGGGTGAGCGTCGCGCGGGATTGCAGGCGGCCGCTGCGCATGACGTCGACGTCGGGACCATCGCCGGCGCCGCCGGCGTCTCCTGGCAGCAGACGGCGGGTCGTTTCACCACGGGCAATCCCATCGAACGTGGTGGTGGCATGACGCGCCGCGCCAACGCCGATGCGCGTCGTGTGGCGCTGAACGGCGGCGTGAGCCTGCAGCGCCGCACGACCACATTTGATCTTCGCACCGACCTCTTCGACATCGATCGCGGCATGCCCGGCTCCATCGTGCAGCCGTCGCTCACCGCGCGACAGACGCAGCGCCGTACCGGTGTCACCGCCTCGGCGGCTGCATCCCCTGATCCTCATCGCTCGTGGCGTGCATCGGTGACGGCACAGCGGCAGACGGCACACTTCGCCGATGCTGCGCCACCGTTCGGCGCGCCGTTCGACCAGCGGCAGGCGGTCCACAGCCTCGTCGCGTCCGCAGGCGCCGACGTGCAGCGTGGTCGGATGACGGTGACGGCGGGCGCCGAGTCACGGCGCCTGGGCGTCCGCAGCAGCGGGTTGAGTGCGAACGCGTCACGAGCGATCGTCACCGGGGGCACATGGGTCGGTGTGTCGCGTGGCCTGGAGCGCGATCAGTGGCAGTTGGACATTGGCGCCAGCGCGCGTGGCGACGTCGGGACGCTCTGGCGCGGTGTGTACGTCTCTCCCGACCTCCATGTGGCGCTGCAGCGCGGCGCCGTTCGCGCCGGCGCAAGCTGGCGATCGGCATTCTCCGCACCATCGCTGGGCGACCTGTTCTTCCAGGACGGGGTGCAGGTGCAGCCCAACCCGAACCTGCGTCCCGAGCGCGTACGCGGTGAGTGGACCGCGTCACTCGATCTCACCCCGGTCATCATTGCGACGCTCCCGACGACCGTCGCGATCAGCGCATATCGCGGTGACATCGACGCCCTGATTCTCTGGTCACCCGATTTCCGCTTCGTCTGGCGTCCCGACAACTTCGATGTGTCGCGCCGTGGCGCCGATGCCTCGCTGCGTGTCGCACTGCCATCACAGGCCGTGGCACTGACGCTCGCCGGATCGGTGGTGGATGTGCGATACCGGGGCGCCGTGCTTGCCGGCCAGGTGATCTACCGCCCGCGACTCACCGGCTCCGCCACGCTGGCGGTCCGCCGCGGTGCATCGGACGCACAGGTCTCGCTGCAGGCCACCGGTGCCCGCCGCACCGTCATTGGCTCCGACATCAACCGCCTGCGCCCATTCGCACTCGCGCAGGGCAGCCTTGCACATCACGTCGCGCTCGGCGCCGTCGACGCCCGTCTCCGGACCCGCGTCGACAACCTCCTCGACCAGTCCGTCTCGATGCTGGTCGACTACCCCTTTCCGGGCCGTACGTGGTCCGTCGATGTCACGCTGAGCCCCCGATCGCCGCGTGCGGCGCGCCTCGCCAATGCGGCGCGTTCTTTCTCCTCAACCAGCAGTCACGGATACTGATGTCCTTCCAAACGTTCACCACGCGCTCACGCCTGGTCGCCACCACGCTGCTCACGACCGTCACACTCGCTGCCTGCTCAGGCGATGACGGCACCACGGAACCCGCCACGCGGCCGTTCCTCAGCGGCGCCACCGCCGATCCCGGCATCGCGCTGTCGGTGTCCTCCAGCCGCAACGCGCT
Source organism: Gemmatimonadaceae bacterium (assembly GCA_043788935.1). Classification (GTDB taxonomy): domain Bacteria; phylum Gemmatimonadota; class Gemmatimonadetes; order Gemmatimonadales; family Gemmatimonadaceae; genus JACMLX01. The sequence continues at coordinate 9,809 of JAYWIJ010000063.1, forward strand.
GCTGATGGTGCAGACGGGTGCGCCGGCCATGCGCGTGGAGCTCCCACTCGGCGCCAGCTCCACCGTGACCCCGGTGGACTTCGCCATCCGCGGCACGAAGGCCGTCATTCCGCTCGGCAACGCCGCCAGTGTCGCGCTGGTGGACCTCACTAACGCGCGAGTCGAACGCTTCTTCACCTTCCCCTCCGGCAATGCCACCGGCTCGGCGTGGCTCGACGACAGCACGGCGATCGTCTGCAACCAGACCAACAACTACTGCGGCCGCATTCATACCAATCGCACGGCCAACACGGTCGCCGACACGGTGAAAGTCGCGGCATTTCCAACGGCCGTCGTCATCGTCGCAGGGCGTGTCTTCGTCATCTCGAGCAACCTCGATGCCAACTACGCGCAGATCGGCAACGGGATCGTAACCGAGCTGCAGGTCGCCACGAACCGCGTCGTGCGCACCTTCACCGTCGGTCCCAACCCGCAGTACGGCGCCCCGTCGCCCGATGCCACGCGCCTGTTCGTCACCAACAGCGGCGACTTCGGCGCCAACAACGGCAGCCTCTCCGCGATCAACCTCGCGAGCAACACCGTTGATGCGCCGGTCACCGGTCTCGGTGACTTCCCGGGACCGATCGCCATCGACGCCCGCGGGCGTGCCTTCATCTCCGGCTTCAGCATCGGCACCGTCGTCTGGGATATCAACACCCGTACGTTCCTGCGTGGTCCGGCCAATGCCGTCTGCGCGCGACGCATCAACACGAGCGGCGCGAGCGTGTGTCGGGGTGCGACGGACGCAGTGATCGCCCCGAACGGCAACCTGTATCAGTCGTTCTTCGGCTCGTCGTCGCAGTCACTGCCGTCGTACCTGTTCGTCTATGACGGCACCACGCTGGCGCTGAAGGACAGTGTCAGCATGCCGCTGGGCACGAACAACGTTCGCGTGCAGTCGTTCCGGTGACGCGGCGCACCGGCTCGCTGATGTCGGCGCTCGTCGTCGACCTGCTGCTCGGCGAGCCGGCCACCGCCTGGCATCCAGTCACGGCGATGGGCGCGTGGAACACCCGCGTGCGCCGCCGCGGTACCGGCCTGTCGCCGGGTGAGTCGTTGCTCCACGGCACGCTCGGCGTGATGGGTGGCGTGGCGCTGGCCTGGACCGCGGGGCGCGTGCTCGACGCACTCGCGCACTCCCTGCCACCTGCCGCACGTGGGATCGCGCGCGGCGCCGCGCTGAAGCCGACGTTCGCGGTGCGTGCGCTGCTGCGTGCGGTACGCGGCGTGGAGGTCGCACTGCATGCCGGCGAGCTCGATCTTGCACGCGCGCGGCTGGCGCGCGATCTCGTCTCGCGTGACACGCGCACGCTGGATGCGGCGCAGATTGCCGAAGCCGCGATCGCATCGCTGGCCGAGAACCTGTCGGACAGCGTGATCGCCCCCTGGCTTGCCGCGCGACTCGGTGGCCTGCCGGCAGCGTACGCCTATCGCTTCATCAACACGGCGGACGCCATGCTGGGGTATCACACGCCTGAGCTGGAATGGCTCGGCAAGCCTGCAGCGCGTCTCGATGATCTCGTCAACATGGTGCCGGCACGACTCACTGCGCTTCTGCTGGCGACTGCAGCGCCTGCGGGACGTGGGTCGGTGGTCGCCGCTGCCGGCACGATGTGGCGCGACCATGCGCTGACACCGAGCCCCAACGGCGGCTGGCCGATGGCGGCGATGGCCGGCGCGCTGGGGTGCCGCATCGGCAAGGAGGGCGTGTACTCGCTGAACGGAGAGGCGCCCGCGCCTGGTGCCGCACACATCCGCCGTGCACGACGCATCGCCACGGCGGCCGTCGCCTCCGCCGCCGTGGTCCTCGCATGACGACGCCGGATGCCATGCCGTGCAGCGCCCCGCGTCCCGTGCCGCATGGCGGTGCGCGCGGCGTGCCCGCAGACCATGCGGTGCGGATCGACCTCAGCACCAACGTCAATCCGTACGGCGCGCCACCCAGTGTCCTGCAGGCAGCGCGTGCGGCGGATCTCTCGGCATATCCCGACCCCACGTCGCACGAGGCGCGCGCCGCCGCCGCGCGCGCCTGGCAGTGCCCGCTCGAGAACATCGCCTTCGGCGCAGGCGTGAGCGAGTTGCTGCCGGCACTGTGCAGTGCGCAGCTCCGCCGCGACGACTGTGTCGTGCTCGCCGCGCCTATCTATGGCGAATATGCGCGCGCCGCGCAGCTCTGTGGTGCGCGCGTGGTGAGCGTCAGGCAGCTGACCGGCACGTCGCGCACCGACCGCCTCATCGCCGCGCTCCGGCAGAGCCAGGCGCGCATGCTCGTCGTCGTCGCGCCAGGCAACCCGCTCGGCGAGCGCTGGGGCGCCGACGAACTCGCAGTGCTGGCTGACGCGGCGCAGCAGGGCGACGCGCTGTTGGTGATTGACCAGTCGTACGACGCGTTCCTCGACGTGCCGCTCGGCGATCCGGTGCTGCGCGGCCATCCAGTGGTGGTGCACCTGCGGTCGCTCACCAAGGATCTCGCGATCGCCGGAGTGCGCGCCGCGTATGCCGTCGGTCCGCCGGGGGTCATTTGCGAGCTGGAGACGCAGCGTGCACCATGGGCGGCCTCCGCACCCGCGCAGGCCGCCGCGGTCGCGAGTTTCGCGCCTGATGCGCAGCTGCACGTGACGCACACCACACGGGCGCTCCGGCGTGATGTCGCACGATTCGCGCATGACCTGCGCGCACGCGGCGTCACGGTGCACGACACCGACGTCCATTGGCTGCTTTGCGAACTGTCGGCAGAACATGTCCTGCAGCTGGAGTGCGAGGCAGGTGTTCGTGTGCGGACGCTCGACGACCACGACCTCAGCGGGCTCGCACGCATCGTCACGCCCGCCACATCGCGTCACGACGCAGTCGTCGATGCGATTGCCGACTTATTCACCTCACGCCGTCACCATACGGAGCACACATGACCGACGACAACCGCGCTGACCCGACCCGTGCCCCCGAGACCCCAGTCCCGGCCTCCGGTCGCAAGGCACCAGTGCCGAAGACGAAGCGTCCGGGCAAGTATCGTGTGCCGCCGCGCGAGCAGCGACATGGGCTGCTCATCGTCAATACCGGTGACGGCAAGGGCAAGACCACCGCAGCACTCGGCGTCGTCACGCGGGCCTGGGGACGAGGGCTCAAGTGCGTCATCTTCCAGTTCATAAAGAGTGCCGAAAATCCCTATGGGGAGCACATGGCATGCGAGCGGATGGACATCGGTATCACGCCGCTCGGTGACGGTTTCACGTGGTTGTCCGACGATATCGAGGCCGACAAGGCGCTCGCCGCACAGGGCTGGGCACGTTGCGAAGCAGCCATCCAGTCGGCGGAGTACGACGTGATCGTGTTCGACGAACTCACCTACCCGCTGAACTACGGCTGGCTGGACACCCCGGCCGTCCTGGCGGCCATCGCCGCGCGACCCAAGGGCACACATGTCATCGTGACCGGGCGCAGCGCCTCGGCCGCGCTCATCGAGGCCGCGGATCTGGTGACCGACATGCAGGTCGTCAAGCATCCGTATCGCGACCAGGGGATCGGCGCACAGCCGGGCATCGACCTGTGAGTCTGCGGTGACGGCGCTCGTGCTCGTGCGGCATGGCAGCACATCGTGGAGCGAACGGGGGCGGCTGCAGGGCTGGGCGCCGATCGGCCTCTCTGCAAGTGGAATCCGCGAGGCGCATGCGATCGGTCGTCGTGCCCGGGACATGGACATCGCGCGTGTCATCACCTCGCCCCTGTGCCGTGCTCGCGAGACGGCGGCCATTGTCGCACCGTACCTTCGCCTCCCGGTTGACGTGACATACGCGCTGTGCGAGCTGAACTACGGCGATGTGACCGGCAGCACCGTGTCGGAACTCGAGCAGCGCGCTCCCCGGCTCGCGCAGGCGTGGCGGGAGCGACCGTGGCAGGTGCGCTTCGCCGCCCGACATGGTGCACTCACCGACGTCGCAGGCCTGCTTGCTGAACTTCTCGCACGCGCCGCCGCATCCACCACGCCGACGCTGTGCGTGACGCATGGTCATGTGATTCGCACGGCAATGATCCTGTGCCGACAGCTGGCGGCACCCGACTTCTGGCGGCTGGACGTGCCGACGGCATCGATCTGGGCGATCGACGCGGCTGGCGCCAGCGCACAGCTTGGGATGCCGCTTGAGCTACCCGCAGAGTCACGCTGGCTTCCATAGCAGCGGCTGGCCTACAGTGCCGTTTCACCGCCTGCAGACGACGGTGCGTCCTGCTGCCTTGTGCACTGATCCGCAGAGTCGACGAATTGCTGCTCCTGCCGCCCGGGCGCCCGATGATCGCGACCAACGCCGGTGCGACGCTTGGCATGCACGCACCCACGCGGTCCAGCGAGCGTTCCGATCCGCGTCGCGCGAGCGCGTAGCAACGCCTGTGCGAGCGCACGGATGCGCATGCGAAGCGCGATCTCATGGTGGTCGGAGACGATGCTGCGCGTGTGATTCCGGTCGGAGACCTGAGGTGGTTTCGTGGAGGCACAAGGCAATTACGACATGTCGAATGTGAAACGCGCCATCGGTCATCTGTTCTCAAAAGGCACATTGAAGAATCTTCCGATGCAGCGAAAAATCGTGGGCCCGACTTCCGTGAGGAAGCTGATGCAGGCCTTTGCACTGCAGAGCCAGCACATCACGAAGATGGACAACTTTCTGTCGGATTACGACGCGTGGCTGTGCCCCGTCAGCGCGACCACTGCGTTCAAGCATCATGCGCACAGCAAGACGCTTGGCGACTTCAAGATCTACGACACGCCGTTGCAAGTGGATGGTGCGGATATTCACTACTACGTCGCCACCCAGTCGTACACGACCATCTTCTCAGCCACCAACCGCCCCGTGGTCTCCATGCGCATCGGTTTGGGCCACTCCGGCCTTCCCGTGAACATCCAGGTGGCGGGCAAACGGTATTGTGACCGGCGCTTGCTCAGGGTTGCGAAGGTGCTGATTTGCTACAGCGACAGATTCCAGTACCCACTTCAGTGATCGTCGGGCACGGTCTCGCGTAGCAGGTCGTCTCGTGCATCACTCAGGCGTCGGTGATCGACCAGATCCTCGCGCACCTCCGGACCCGCGCCACCCGCGACTCGGACGCCCACGCTTCGACTCCACGCTTCGACTCGGAGTCCACATCGCCTGGCGGGGCCAGAGTCGGCCTGCCTGACGCATGTCGCGCCGCCTGGCCGCGGGTGACATTGACTCCCGCGACGTCGTGCGCGAAGAACATCCGCATGCGGAACGCTCTCGTGTGACGACGAGACGCCGCGCGTGACTGTGGTCAGCGTTCGGTTGCGTTGGTGCGCACCACCGCCGCATTCCGCCTGAGCCCCGCCAACTTCGCCCGCTTCATCGGCGACTTCCGGAACGCCGCGCTGAACTGCTCCTGATCCAGCGCCAGGATGTCCCGCGCGAGCGTCAACGCATCCTTTCCGGCAATGAACTCCCGCGCCCGGAACGGCCACTCCTCCGCCCGTTCCAGCGAGAACTTCACGTTTCATGGACACACGCTCGGGGAGTTGTGTCGGCACGATCGTTTTTGAGATCCGGGTGACGATGGGCTTGCAAGCGCTGATCACGGCGGACAATGGCACGGAGTTTCACATAGACGAGGCCCTTGCGGCGCTCGTCCCGCGTAAGTTTTCCTCTGCGACGCCGCACCACTCCTGAGTGCGCGGGTCGAGTGAGAACCGGAAAGGTCCAATCCGGCAGTAACTCCTGAAGTTCGTCCGCTTGAAGCAACTGACATACGCCGACTGTGATCAAATAACGGAAGAGCATGTCAACGCGACTGCGCAAGCGCTTCAAGTGGAAGACGCCGGCTCGAGGCACTGGTTCACCTGAAGCGCTGATCAGTGCACTTCAAGAGTGCTTTCAGATCTGCTACAGTTGGTGAAATCGGTTTTCTTCCGTGGGCTGCATCTGCGGCAAAAACACAAGGCGTGGCCGGTCGACACGCGACCACGCCGGTCGAGCCCACGTGAACGCTACGGTCGCTCGGCAATCGGAGCGTCGAGCCCGCGTCGCGGGGTCCGAGCTCTTCACTCCCGGTTTGGGGTACCCAAGCCGAGCGAGCAACTGCACGGTGTGGCCGGGAATCGGTGCGTGCAACAAGGTGTGAATCGACGCGTACTGCGACTGCACTTCCGGATACTCCTGCAACGCCTGCGACGTGGGATGCATTGCGAGCCCACGCGCCGTTCCAGCCAGACTCAGGCGCGCATAGGCGCGGCCTGCGAGGATCTGCTGCGCGCGCGTGTTCCCCTCCGTGACCAGGCAGAGGTATGACGGAGTTGACGCGGTGATTGCGTTAAACGTGCTGATCTGTGAAACAATCGCCTTCGAGTGGGGTGCGGAAACTTGGAAGGATTGAGCAACCCAAGTCGTTTCAGTGTCACGAGCGTCGGGCTGGTGATCACCAGCCCGTCACGGTGCCGGTCGATCTCCCGGCTGCCAAAACGAAGCACGCGCATCGTCTCCATCATCGTCCGTTTCGTTCTCAATTCGATCGACCACGCGCTCGATGCCGTCTTTCGGATCGACTGGAGTTGTGCATCATACTCCCGACGGTCGGTGCGACGCTCACGCACCTGTTTGAACAGCGGGTCGGGAGCAATGCTCGCATCCGCCGTCAGCCGGATCGTTGCCACCGCACGCCCGTCCAGCGTGCTCCCCGTCGGACCAGACGGGAACAGTGCGATCTCGGCGCGATGGCCCCGCTCGGCCGCCGCCAACGACAGGAGCTCGAGGAATGCACCACAGCCCATCAGCATCGGTCTGCCGTACGGATCTGTTTCGGGAAGCACCCGTGTGGTGTCCAACCGCAGCGTGATCGCTGCATCCGCGCTGAGATCCGCGATCCACGGTTGCATGTTGTGCGGATTGGGCGCCAGCAGCGCGTGAGACAGCACCCAACGACGCAGGTCGGTGTCCGGTGGCACCGTATTCCACGCGCGCACCGCCGATTTCGGGATACCGAATCCGCAACTGCTCAGGCTCTGCCCCGCGCGTGGGTGGCGCAGCCACCAACTGTGCCGCTGGCTACAGGGCGCGTCGCCATGCAAGGCCTGCAGCGCACCCCAAAGCGCCACATCAACCGCCGCGATGACTGCGGCATCGGGGGCTTGGGACGGTGACCCGAGCGTCTCGAGCAGTCGCCGCATCGCCCGATCGCAGCGATCGAAGTCGATTGGTTTGACGATGTAGTCGACCGCATCCAGATCGAAGGCCCGGATGGCGTGCTCCTCGCTCGCCGTGACGAAGACGACGCAGAAGGGCCGCTCCACCGACCATGGCGCCTCCTGGGCGGAGACGGCTCACGTCCTCCGCGTGACAAACCGCTGTGCGCCGCCGCCGCCACTTGCGTCGTGGAAAAGCTTGAACGTCGCATGACAGGCGCTCGTGAGCGCCCTGAGCGATACGACGATCAGCCGCGCGCACGGCTCCGCCGCGTGAGCGCGCGCTACTTCGTCCAGATCAGCACACTGCCGCAGGTCTCGCCGATCATACCGCGATTGAACTGCGGCGGTTCTGTTCCAACTGGATACACTTCAATGCCCAGCACATCCTTCGGCTTCGCGATCGCATCCAGATCCACCGCATCGATGACGCCGATGAACGCGCCATTGACGTAGAAATCGGGCGCACACTTGTCGAGTGTGAGTCCACGCATGAGGATCGTGTCGCCGGCGAGGTCCATGCCAGGAATCGTCCGGAACAGATCCACCAGCAGCACGGGCTGGCGACGCGCAATATCCTCGGCGTTGAAGAATCGGCTGGCACCGGAACTGCGGCGACGTTCGGTGAAGCCACCCATACGTTGATCAAGCGCACGCTGTGCACGGACGCGCACAGTATCGAGCACTGATCTGGTGGACGAGAGCGCAATCCGAACCGGAGCGGCGCCCGCCAGCACATTCACCGGTCGGCGTGCAGGAGAGAAGCCAACGGCGCGCACGTCGAGCATCTGCGTCCCGATCGGTGCACCGAGCAGCAGAAACTCACCACGGTCGTTCGCCCTGGTTTCCGGACCGTTGCGCATGGCGACGATCGCACCAGCGACCGCACGGCTGGAGTCGGCGGTGACGATGCGGCCCGTGATCCGGCCATCGCCGCTTCGGATACGCTGTCTCGTGGGCGTGCTGCCGGTTCCCGATGCGGCACCCGCGACGACAGTGTCACGCATGATCGGACGTGCCAGGTACAGATCCCGCCGCATGAAGCCTGTCGCCGGAACCTGCACCTCGAGCCGGTCGGTGCTGTCCGCCCCGCGACTCGCGAGCATGGCCAGGGTGCCGTCACGCGGCACGTTGCAGATGGCATACCACCCGTTCGCTCCCGTAGTCGCAACCAGTCGTGGCACGCGACGCAGCATCCCGGCAGCGGTGAACGACAATTCCAGCCACTCCGCCGTGACAGCGGCACCGGACGCGGGCTCGCGATCACTGGCGTCGCGCACAAACCCGACGATGAACGCCGTGGAGTCCGGCGCCACGGCCTGCGCAGCGGGTTCGGTACCGCAGATGGCCGCCCGCAGCCGAAGCGGTGATGGGATGGACAGTTCCACGCGCAGCGGCACTGGGCGTTGCATGAACACTTCCTGCAACGGCGGCTCGAGACCAAGGGAGTCCAACATGTCGTGAAAGAAACCGAGCATATATCGGCCAGCGGGTACATCGGCGAGCATGAACCGACCGAGCGAATCACTGACAGCGGTGCGCGTGAAGCCTGGATTTGCGTCGCCCCCGACCAATTGCACACCAGCGCCAACCAGCGGTCGGCGCTCGAGGCTGTCGAAGACGATGCCGCTGACGCTGCCCGTCGGTGTCACGGCCTGCGCGTGGCTGACCGTCGCCGTCGCTCCCGTCAGCAGCGCGAGTGCGCGGAGCATGCGCGGCAATCGGCGAATCGATGTGTACATCATGCCCGGGGCTGCGCGGTGGGTGACAGTGGGACCTGCGGCAATGACTAACGACACGCGTGTGAAACGACGCAACGCCCGGCCACTGCGGCCGGGCGTTGCTGTTGTCGGTGCGCAGGGCAGACGCCGTGGTTCAGCGATTCGCGTTGAACTCGAGGATCGGACGATTCGCGAGTGTGGTCGACACGATCGTGATATCGCCGCGCGCACTGATGGTGTAGACGCGACCGGCCACGAACGACACGGCCGTCCGGCTGATCGCGTTCGTGCTGCTTCCGGAAACGCGCGTACCCAGATCGTACACGCCCGGCGTCAGGGCAACGAATGATCCTGCCGCCTTGTACGCGACCAGGCCACCCACGGAGCCTTCCGTCGCGGTGACGGTGTTCCGTGCGAACAGCGTCATCGGCGCCGCATTGAAGATGCCGTTCACGAAGCGCACATACGTCTGCGTGAAGTCGATCGCTGGCGCAAAATCGTCCTCGACCACGAAGGCGTCCGACCGTTTCGCCGTCGCATCGTACACGCCGCTCAGGTAGAGCGAATACGCCTTGCCATCGGCCAGCGTGAACGGCGTCGACGAGATGGCCAGATCCTTGTCGATCGTCGCCGCGATCCGTCCGGAAAAGGTGTAAGCCCCTGGCTCCAGCCCCGAGTAAAAGCCGCCGGAGCCAACGCCACTATACGCGACACCGGTGACCGCCTCCACACCGGTTGCGGACGTGATCGCCGTCATCTTGCGCACGCCGGCGTAGAAGTTCACCGATGGCGCGTTGAGCGCGAAGTTGAAGAAGCGGATCCGGGCACTCGGCAACGTGCCGGTGATGTCCTGCACCGCATTCTTTTCGCACGCCGTGAGCGCCATGGCGCACAGTACGGCGGCAACGGTCCTCAGTGTTGTCATCGCGTGGTGCCTCATGGCTGCGTGATCCAGAGCGGCTTGGTGTGGAAGTCGAGCGCCAGACCTCCGATGGCATCGAGCGACGCCCGGTTCCAGACATACTCCGAGTTGAACCGCGGACGGATGCGCTGCACGATCTTGCCGCCGTTGTCCGGGAAGAGGTTGGTGGGAGGCACGAAGCCCGGGAACACCTGTGCGGCGCCGGCCGGATCGAGCCCGGTGTAGTTGTAGCGCCGGAGATCCATCCACATCTCGAGGTGACCCCAGCCGTACTGTGCGATGTACTTCTGCGACATGATACGCGTGAGCGTCAGCCCCGACACGGCCACCGGGACGATCGCCGGAGCGGCGAGGAAGGCCGCCTTTTCCGCCGCGGTGATCTGCGTCGGCGACTGATTGTTGTCGAGATTCCGCGCGTTCACGAAATCGATGTGTGACGACACACCGTTGCGATACGCGGCCAGCGCCGTCGCGAGATCATTCCGCTTGTACGCGGCCTCGGCCTTGATGAACTGCAGCTGTGCGTACGTCATGATCGGCATCTTCGCCTTGTCGTCGAACAGATAGCGGCCCGGCTGCTGCAGTCCTCCTGCCCCCGGATACCCGTGCAGGTTGTTCGGCTGCTGTGGCGGCGCCAGGGCACCGAAGCCGATGACGTTGATGTCCAACCCGCGATACACACCGTCGGGAGCTGGCGGCAGCATGCGGCTCAGTCGGGGATCCACCACCCCGCCGAAGGCCGTGCCATTCATCAGGCCCAGCGCAAACTGCGTTGGGCGGTAGGCCGTCATGTTGTTGCGCGTGCGGCCGTAGAAGTTGAAGTCGTCATTGTTCGTGCCCGGATACGTCAGCAGCGCATCGTCGGCGTTGCTGGAGAACGACCGATCCACGAAGGCGATGACGCTGTCCGGTCGGTAACTCGCCTTGTTCGAGTAATGGTTCAGGTTCATCGCGAGCAACCCCCACGCGAACTTGGTCCACTTCGACCGATCACCGTTGTACACCTTGTCCGTCCGGGCCAGATATGCCTGGTCCACGGCACCGTCGGTCCTCGCCAGATTGGTCAGCGCCAGACCAAGGAGTCGCTGAACCTCCTCGTACGCGTACTGCTGGGTGTCATAACTGAAAGAGGTCTTCGTCTGGTCGATGGCCTCCTTCACGATGATCTCACCGTGCACGTCGGCAAGCACCTGCCAGCCCCAGGCTTTGAGGATCTGTGCCACGCCAAGCAGATCCCATCGCTGCTCCGCTTCCGCCTTCGCGGTCATGTCCACCAGGTTCTGGCCGAACGTCCAGTAGACGTCACGCCACAGCTTGGCGCCGTTGTCACTTGACGGATCGTATCCCATGCGATCCCACGTGGTGACGATCGTGGTCGTGAAAATCCATTCCTGCGTGTAGCGGCCAATGAACCGACCGTCGTCCTGCGGTGCGGTCGCCATCCAGTGCAGCATCGGCGAGAGGTACAGGTTCGCCGACACCTCCTGCGGACCGTTCGGATTCTCGTTGACGTCGAGAAAATCCTGGCACCCACTGACGAGTGTCAGCGCGCCGACCGTGGCGGTGAGACGAAGGCCGCGGCGTGCGCGACGGCTGAAGCGAGTCATGAATGAGGGCATGGTTCAGTACCTCACCGAGAAGCCACCGGCGATACCGCGCGGCATCGGGAAGTTTCCATAGTCGATGCCGGCGGCACCGGAGCCACCGACGGCGGCAGTGTTGCCGTTGACGATCGGATCGAGTCCGGAATAGTTGGTGAACAGCAGCAAGTCCGTCCCGGTGAGGAATGCGCTGGCCGCGCGCGCCTTGAAGAACCGGCCCGGCAGCGTGTACCGCGCGGTCACATCGCGCAGGCGCACCCAGTTGATGTTCCGCTCGATGAAGAGCTCTTCACTGATCTGGGTGTAGTACGCATTCTGCGTCGCGGGAATGACCACGATGTTGTTCACCGTCGGCGCTGCGCTGTTCTCCTTGCCATCGCGCAGGACACCGTCCAGCACGCGTGGCACCTCACGATCCAGCGTCCGGTTGCTCAACCCGCGCGTCGTCAGGAAGTGTTCGGTCGCATTGAACACATCACCACCGCGACGGAAGTCGAAGAGGAAGTTCACGGAGAAACTCTTGTAGCGGATGGTGTTGGTCAGGCCGACGGTGAAATTTGGCTGCCGATCATAGCCACCGTCGATGAAGAGCGTCGACCGCAGCGGCAATCCGGTCGTGGGGTCGATGAGAATCTTCCCTGCGGTGTTCCGCAGGTAGAACAGACCGGTCAGCGAGCGTGTCGACTGGCCGACCCCGGTGCCGTTGCGCACGTTGCCGAACAACCACGTATCCGAGACGTACGACTCAGGCAGCGCATTCGGCAGGGCGAGCGTGGTGCCGCGCGCACGCTCGAAATTCGCGAGCACATCCCACGAGAACGACGTGGTCTGCATGGGCCGGGCGCGCAGCGAGATCTCCAGCCCCTGATTGCGCGTCACGGCGCCGTTCAGGTTGAACAGAATGAAGCCCGTACCAAAGCTGCCACGGATGTCGTTGACGATCTGATCCTTGGTCTGCTTGCGGTACCACGTCACATCGAGGCCGAGGCGGTCGTTGAGGAAGCCCAGCTCCGTGCCGAATTCATAGGAGAAGGCGAACTCAGGACGCAGATTGAGATTCGGGCCGGTGAATCCGTACCCGTATCCGCCATTGGACGTCGTTTTCGACTCGAGGGAGGGACGGAAGGCGTACGGCCGTGCGTCACGCCCGACACCGGCGCGCGCTGCCCGCAGCTTTCCCGTCATCACCTTGCCCACCGCCGGGAACGCATCCGAGAAGACGAAGCTCGCGGACACGGACGGATAGAAGAACGAGTTGCGCTCCTCGGGAATGGTCGATGTCCAGTCGTTCCGGCCTGAGGCGGTCAGGTACAGATAGTCGTGATAATTCAGCGTGGCCTGCGTGAACACGCTGACTAATCGACGCTGCGTCAGCGTCGTCCGGTTCGTTCGCAGCAACGCGTTGTTGACCGAATTGAACTGCGGGTCGAGGAAGTCCTGCCCGCGCAGCGCGTTGGTGTTCGAGCGAAGATCCTGCACCGCATTTCCCACCAGGCCACTGATCGACAGATTCTTCAGCAGCTGCTGACTGTGGACGTTGAAGACGTTCTGCAGGTTGAGGTTGCGCACGGCATCGGTCGCGAGATCGAGAATGCCGTTGTTCGACGCGCCGAACACACTTTCCGGATGCCGGAGAATCGACACTTCATTCGTATAGCTGTCCGAGCCGATCGTCGTCCTCAGGTCGCTCCAGCTGAAGGGCGTGAGCGTGAAGGTGAGGTTGGCGATCAACCGATTCGTGTTCGAGCGGTTCTGATTCTTTGCGGCACTGAAGAATGGATTGTCCGTCTCTGCCGCGGCGGACAGTTGCGTGATCCGGCGTCGGTTGCCTGCCGGGGTCAGGAAGTCTGCCGCATTGTCGGTCTGCGGCCAGAGGAGCACGCCCAACAGCGGCCCATCGGCACCCTTGAACAGCTGGTTGTTCTCCTGAATCGAGTACTGCATCGACAGGTCCGTCCGGAGCCACTTGGTCACCTGCGCATCGGTGCGGCCGGTCAGATTCAGCTTTTGCAGATTCGAGTTGAGCACCACGGCGCCCTGGTCGTCGAGGTTCAGCGCCAGACGATACGACAGCTTGTTGTCACCGGTCGCGCCGCTGAAGGCAACGTTATGCCGCTGCGACAGCGCCGACTGAAAGAACCCATCGACGTTGTTGAAGAATTGCGTGCCAGGTGCGTACGGCGCTCCAAAATAGAGAAAGCTTCCGAGTGCGCCCTGCGCAATCGAGTTCGGCGCATAGGTGCGCTGCACAGAAGGCTGGCCGCGCGTCACGTCGGTACGGAACCGGTTGCTGTACTCGAATCCGCCGGTGCCGGCCTTCCCACGCTTGGTGGTGATCACGATCGCGCCGTTTGCGGCATCGATGCCGTACAGCGCGGAGGCTTCCGGGCCTTTCAGAACGACGAGCGTTTCGATGTCTTCCGGGCTGATGTCTGCCGCCCGGTTCGTGAAGTCCACACCGCGATTGTTGAACGCGGTGGTCGATCCGGGCGCGTCGGAGGCGAGCACACCGGTACTCAGTGTCTTGTTGTCCATCGGCAACCCGTCGATCACCATCAGCGGCTGGTTGCTGCTGCTGATCGAGCTCACACCGCGGATCGTGATCGACGACGACGCCCCCGGCACACCGGAGCTGCTCGTCACCTCGACGCCAGCGACGCGGCCCTGCAGTGAATTCACAAAGTTCTCGCGGCCGGTCTCCGCGACATCCGGACCGGAGACGGTCTGTTGCGACGTTCCGAGATTTCGCTGCGACGTCGTCTGTCCGAGTGCCGTCACCACGACGGCATCGAGGCGGGTGGTCGTGTTGCTCATCTGCACGTCGATTGAGCCGGACGCGAGCACTGCGCGCTCGACGAGCGTGTACCCGATCCGTCGGAACTGCAGCGTCTGGCCGACGGTCGCCCGAATGGAATAGTCGCCGGAATTGCTGGTGTTCGCGCTGGTCGTCGTGCCTTTCACCACGACCGAGACACCAATCAAAGCGATCCCATCAGTTCGCGACACTCTGCCAGTCACGACGCGTTCCTGCGCAGCGAGCGAAGAGGCCGTCAGGACGGCACCGAGGGCGACAGCAAACAACCGTTGTTTCATGGATCACCCATACCAGTCGAGGGGAGTCAGCGCAGGGCCTCGGCACCGGCCGGTCGCAGCAAAGTGCTGTGTGTATACCGTTGGGCACAAAGTCTGTCAAACCACGCCGCACGCGTGTCACACACCGGGCGCAACCGAGCGCGACAAGTTTCCGGCCAAGGGCGCGGACAGACGAAAGGCGCGACAGCCGACGCTGGACGGGTTCGCTGGTCCGAATCGGCGCGTTCGAGCCGCTCAGCGACGAATTCACCACGCGGGCAGGGACTAGCGGCACTCACCGGCGGTCTCGTCAGCGTTGCGGCGGCCGATCACGACTTACATGGCCGAGCAGACCTCTCTGCCGCGCATCGTCGGGCAGCGCTGTTTTCTCCGTCGCAATCTACCCCTCGCTGATCGCCTGTTGACGCCCAAGGGGTCCGGAGTGACGGGTTCGACGCTTCGCACTCGTTGACGCGCCGCCTGTCAGTCGGAAGTCTCGGTGTTGCCGAGCACAACGGCGCCATTCCGCCGGAGCCCCGCTATTTCGCCCGCTTCATCGGCGACTTCCGGAACGCGGTGCTGAACGCGTCCTGATCGAGCGCGAGGATGTCCGTCGCCAGCGTCAGCGCGTCCTTCCCCGCAATGAACTCCCGCGCCCGGAACGGCGAGTCCTCCGCCAGCACCTGCGAGAACTTCACATTCCAGGGACAGACGCTCTGGGAGATGTGTCGGCATAACCGTTTTGAGATCCCTCTCCAAGCGGGTAGGCGGACGGTCACCCGGCGGGACAGGGAGTCGTGGGACTTTCCCGCCGCCCCGCACGTGGAACCGCAGCGATCTGACCGTTTCCACGCGCGCCTGCTCAACTCCGGCGTCGACTTCCCTGGGTAGGTGTTCAACGTTCATGAACTGTGAAGTAACTCCCGTGACCGCCTCCGCCTGATCGATGCCGCCCCTCAAGCCGCAGGATATCGCCGTCGCGCTCCAGTTGGCCCTGACGCCCGGGCTGACGTACGCCGCGCTCGCCGCGGCGACCGGGATCAGTCAGGGCGAGGTGCACAATGCTGTCCGCCGGTTGCGCGGCGCTCGCTTGGTCCTCGCGGACGCGACGCAGGTCCACGGTCCGGCGCTGCTGGAGTTTCTGGGCGCAGGAGTCCCCTACGCCTTCCCGGCGGACGCGGGGGCGGAGTCCCGTGGTGTACCGACGGCGCATGCGGCCGGCGTGCTCGGTGAGGGATTCAGCACGACGGAGTCCCTCGTCTGGCCGAGCGTCGAGGGCCGTGTGCGGGGCGCCAGTGTCGTCCCGCTGTATGAAGGGGCGGCCGCGACGGCCGCGCGAAACCCCGGGCTGTACGAATTGCTCGCCCTCGTTGATGCTGTGCGCCTCGGCCGAGCCCGCGAGCGCACGCGGGCGAAACAGGTGCTGCGGGAGCGGATCGCCGCGGCATCAGCGCCGTCGGGCACTCCGGCGTGACCGACACGCTGCGCGGTCCAAACCGAGATCGGCTCCTCCGCACGGCGAGCCTGCTCCGACCGCTGCTCGGGGAACTCGTCTTCGTCGGCGGACAGGTCGCCGAACTGCTGCTCACTGATCCGGCCGCGGTGCGTGTCCGTCCGACGGATGATGTCGACGTGGTGGTGCCCATCACCACCCGTACCGCGTATCACGCGCTCCAGATGCAACTGATGGCGCTGGGATTCACACCGGACAACCGCGCGGGCGCACCGGTCTGTCGGATGCGCACAGTGGACGACCTGCTTCTCGACGTGATGCCGCTCGATGACGCGATTCTCGGTTTCAGCAACCGCTGGTATTCGTATGCGCTCGCCAGCGCGACCACGTTGACGCTCGAAACGGGGTTGGATGTGCGCGTTGCCACCGCCGCGGCATTTCTGGCCATGAAGTGAGAGGCCGTTGCGAGTCGAGGCGCTGCCGATCCGATGAGCAGTCACGATCTCGAGGACCTGCTCAGCGTCGTCGCGGGTCGTACCGGGATCGTCGAGGACGTGGCTGCAGCGCCCCGCGAGATCCGAGACTTCATTCGCGACCAGACTGCCGCGTTTCTCGCCGCAGAGTGGGCGCCGGCCATTCTCGAAGGCATTCTTCCGGATGCACGTCGGGTGCCGGGATTGGTGGACGCCGTTGCCCGGCGCTTTCAGCGGCTGACGGCGGTGGGATGATCGTGCTCACCGCCGTGGCACTGTGGGATGTCAGGGGGCATCATCGTCATACACCGGTGAATCCAACGCGTGTTGAGCTAATGCAATGCTGACGTTCGCGAGCACGACCGTCGCATTCCGCCTGAGCCCCGCCAGCTTCGCCCGCTTCATCGGCGACTGCCGAAACGTGGCGCTGAATGCCGCCTGATCCAATGCCAGGATGTCCCGCGCCAGCGTCACCTTGTGCTTCCCGGCAATGAACTCCCGCGCCCGGAACGGCCACTCCTCCGCCAGTTCCTGCGACTGCTTCACGTTCCATGGACAGAAGCTCTGGGAGATGTGTCGGTATAACCGTTCTGAGATTCCACTCGCCAGCAGCTCACGGACCCTTTGCCGTCCTCAGCGGCGTGAACCTCTTGCGTGAATGCGCCAGACCGAAGGCATTGGGCAGCTCTCGTGCTGCAGAACTGGCAAATTCATTCTATGCGTAGGTCTAGCCCGACTCAGCCCCTGTCGGTCACCGACGACGCGCGCCGATTCGCGGATGTCGTGTCCCGCGCGTTTTATGGCCACACGACGACCGTCCTACTCAGGAACGGCGTTCCTGTCGCATGCGTCGGACCAATGGCGCCGATGGGCTTCCCTGCGGCCGAGTCGGCGCATCGGTCGGCGCTCCTGCCGCGCCTCGCGCCTTTGGAAGTTGCAGCCTTCGGGGACGACATCGGCGCTGCGCGAACTGAGCTTGCACCGCCTGCCGACCCGTGATCCTGACCGCGCGAGCGTCCTCCTCGAACCGGCGGTCCACATCGCCGTCAGGCGATCTGCGACGTGGCGGGGTCTCATGCATTCCTCGGCGATGCGCTGGTCGCAGTTGCGCCATCACCGCGTCCGCATAGCCGCACGGTGTCGATCGGTTGCGTGAAGCCGCCGTCCGGCAGCGTCGTAGCAAGTTCGTGGAACGGGTGCTGAAAAAGGTGCCGGTGATTCCGCTCGGTTTGGCGAAGGAGCGTGCACATGCGCAAATCTGGGCCGAACTGGTGGTGGCAGATGTGCTGTTCGACGCGCACGATCAGCAAATCGTCGTGAGCTCGCTTTTGGCGGGCAGCGCGGTGACGTCGCTGAACACGGTGGAGTTCAGGCGTGTGTGTCGCGACCATCACTAGAGGAGCTGACGCCTTTCATGCAGACCTGACGTCCGCGCAGCGTCCGTTCCGCCGGACTCGACTCCCTACGCCGTCGTATCGCATGACCCGAATGCTGAACAACGCGCACATGGACGGCGCCGGGGCGCTACGCTCAACGTGCGTGAACGCGTAGACGCGTGCCTGGGTTTCGCAGCGAACGTCGTCGTTCGTGTGATCCTGAAATCCCAGCGCGCACGCTGGTCAGGCAGGCACCTTTGCATGCCACAGAACAAGCGCGTGTTATCACCCGAGCGACCGGATAGCACGTGGTAGGTGCCGGCGTGTCGGATCAACTGAACGAATCGCGCAACGACAACGCGTACTGTGCAACAAAATGATACTTCGGAACTTCTCTGACGCAGCATGTCTTTGAATCATGCGCGTCGGTTCATCACTGTGATGCTCACGGAACGCGCGGCGGTGCGTCGCACCGGAATCTATCCGTAGAGACGCTTCCGCATTCCACAGGGTTTACGGAGTCGAAGCGATGTTGGCGATGACAGTGGGACAGTACAATTTCGTGTACAATGCGTTCTCGTTCGCGTTCGCGACGCTTGCCGCCGCGACGATTTTTTTCTGGCTGGGACGCAGTCAGGTCAGCGCGCAGTATCGCACTGCGCTGACGGTGACAGGTTTGGTGACGTTCATCGCGTCGTACCACTACTTCCGCATCTTCGAGAGCTGGACAGCCGCGTACAATATCGTTGACGGTTCGCTCGTCGCGTCCGGTGCAGTGTTCAACGACGCCTATCGCTACGTGGATTGGCTGTTGACTGTACCGTTGCTGCTCGTCGAACTGATTTTGGTGATGGGATTGAGTCGCCAGGAAACGATCAGTCGTGGTTTTCGTTTGGGCGCGCTGGCCGCGCTGATGGTGGCGCTTGGCTATCCTGGCGAAGTCGCGGCCGACGTGGGTGTGCGGTGGGCGTGGGGCATTGCGTCGATGATCCCGTTCGTGTGGATCGTGGTGGAGCTCTTTGGTGGTCTGTCGAAGTCCATTGCTGCGCAGCCTGAAGATGCGCGTGGACTCGTGAATACCGCTCGCTGGGTCACCGTGTTGTCGTGGTCGTTCTATCCGGTGGTCTATTTCGCTGGCGCCATTGGCCTCGAAGGCGCTACGGCGAACACTGTCGTGCAGGTGGGATACACCATTGCCGACATCGTGGCCAAGGCTGGCTTCGGCGTGTTGATCTACATGATTGCGGTTCGCAAGAGCGCCGTGCCCGGCGTTGCGTTTGACGCGCGTATCGCCAACGCGTAGCGCGCGGGAAGCACGACAGCACCTGGGCGCTCGCGCGCGAGCGCTCAGGTGTGACGCTTCCGTGATGTCGTTGACCTGAAAAGGAGTGGTTGTGCCTTCTGTGTGTATGTCCCGGAGTTCGCGCGCCGATGTCGATGTGCTCGTCATTGGCGGCGGTGCAGCCGGATTGTCACTGGGTCGGCGGTTCGCGCGGTCCGGCAGTCGTCGCAGTGTGCTCATTATCGACCGTCGGGACGACTACAGCGATGATCGAACGTGGTCATTCTGGTCGGACTCATCGCATGATCTGCGACACCTCGTCAGGCGCGAGTGGCGTCTGTGGCGCTTCGACGATGGAGCGTCGCGACGCGATCATGGCGTGACTGGCCAGACGTACCAGACAATCCGTGGCGTGGACTTCTATGACGACGCTCGCCGCGTGATCAAGCATTCCCGTTCGACGGAATTGCAGCTTGGTATCAGAGTTTCCGGCTTGCGCGCGGTGTCCTCTGATCTCGGCCATCCCGCCGTGTCCGTCGAGACCGACGCGGGTCCATTGCTCGCGCGCCACGTCATCGACACTCGGCCTTCTGCGGGTTCGGCGCTGCTCTTCCAATGCTTTGCTGGCGCGGAAGTCAACCATGGTGGTCTGCTGGCTCATCCACACGACGTCGCGGGGCTCATGACGCGGATGCGGACAGATGAGCACGGATTTGCGTTCACATATGTGCTGCCGTTCACCCGCACCACCGCGTTGGTGGAAGTCACGCGCTTCAGCCATCGGGCGTTGTCGCCATTGCAACTCGCGCAGGAGCGTGACTCTGAACTGCGCGCCCTCGGCCTGGGCACGTCCGAGGTGGTTCGAGTGGAACATGGTGTGCTGCCGATGGGGTCGTACGGGAACTCTGCTGCAGTGCCAACGGGAGTGGTCATGGCGGGGAATGGCGGTGGCGCGATCCGTCCATCGACGGGATACGCGTTCATGCGCGTTCAGCGATGGGCGCTCGATTGCGCGTCGCGACTGGCGCGCGGCGCCGCACCGGTTGGGCACCCTCGCGACGGCGCGATGCAACGGCAGTTGGACCGGATCTTCCTGCAGGTGCTGAGGGAAACACCGGACCGAACCCCCGAATACTTCATGGCGCTCGCCTCGCGCGTCGCCCCCGAACGGTTGCTTCGTTTTCTCACTGATCGCGCGACACCGCTTGACATGGCGGCTCTGGTGGCGAGCTTGCCGGTGCTGCCATTTCTTCAGCAGCTATCCGCAGCCGGTGTCGACGTGGCGGTTGACTGTACTCAGGGCGGTGCAGGGCGTTCGCACCAGGCACCGGCCGCACGGTTGCGTGCGTCTGCACCAGCGCACGCGCGGTGACACCGCGTGAGGCACAAGAGGCAGTCGCTCCGACCGGTCCGTCGCGTCCTGGCGGTCGAGTGCGACGGTTTCGCGTCGGTGCGCCGGTCAAGCGGGCGCCAATCGAGACGTACTGCTTCGTCACGGTCTCGCTAGCGGTGTCGCTGCTGTACGTGATCGTCGATCCGAAGAGGGGCGGCCCCGGTCAGATCGTCGTCATGAGCGTGCTGGTAGCGCTGTTGGGTTTGCCACACGGTGCTCTCGATCCGCTCGTAGTCCTTCGATCGAGGCTGTACCGTGGATGGCCTTCGCTCGTACTGTTCCTGATCGCCTACACGGCGCTGAGCGCATTGGTCGTGGGCCTGTGGCTGCTCGCGCCTGTCGCATCGTTGGTCGGATTTCTGATGGTGTCGGCCGCACATTTCGGGGGTGATTGGAATACCGGCCGCCCGGCCGCGATTCGCGTACTGACGGGCGTGGCGTTACTGAGCTTGCCGGCTTTTCGCGACGCAGAACATGTGGCGCAGCTGTATTCCATTCTGTCCGGGCCGGGTGCCAGAGTCGTTGCAATGTGGCAGGCGGAGGCAGGGCCAATCCTGCTCATCTGCTTGCTGGTGGCGGCCGCCATCGCGAGTCGCACGCGTCTGCACGAAAGCGTGGAGCTCGTGGTTGTCGCGACGCTTGCGCTCACCACACCTCCACTGGTGTTCTTCACTTTGTACTTCTGCCTTCTGCACAGCGCGCGTCATCTGCGCGAAGGATTTGCGATGGAGCGAGCAGCGCTCCGTCGCCCGGCAGCGCGGGCCCTCGTTGGCGGGGCCACGCTCCTGCCGATGTTCATTGCCGTCGGATTGCTGATAGGCGATACCTCTGACGTGCTTGACGATCGGCTGCTCCAGATCGTGTTCATCGGACTGGCAGCGCTGACGGTGCCGCATATGGTCGTGGTGACGTTGAGTGCGCGAGCCGCGCAAATTGCGCGGGCGTCGTAGTCAGGCGGCCCCGCGCGTAGCCTCGCGCGTAGCCTCATGCGCGACGCGAGGCCGGCGCGCCGGTGGCTGGGACCGTCATGGTCCCTGATTTCGTTCTTACAGCGTTCGCCACGCCTGGGAGGGTCGCGATCCCCTGACCCCCTGGCTGGTCGGCTGCGTCGGCGAGGCTCGATGCTGTCCCGCCGCACATTCAGCACCCCATCACGCCCACATGACTATGTCGCGCAACACTCTTCGTCGCCGGACCGGACTCGTCGTCCTCGTCTCAGCGTTCGCGTCGTTCGTCCTCTCCGTGACACTGTGGTTCACGGGCAGCCACGACCAAGGCCTGTTCGTCGGCCTCTGGGTGCCATCCATCCTGTCGTTAGGCACGCTGGCGCTGCAATTGGCAGGGACCGACGATGAGTAACTCGCTGCTGTTTGTGATCGGTCTCGTCGTCTCCGTTCCCACGATCATCATGGTGAGCGTGCTGATTTACGCCAATCGCGAGGACGCGAAGGAGCGTCGCCGGACACGCGGCGAACAGCTGCCCCGGTTAACTCCCTAATCCGAGGAGTTGACCCGGCATCCATGTAGCCCTGCTAGGGCAGCGCTTGCCCGTGTCGCACACGCAGTGCTGCGTGCGGTGCCAACGTTGAGTCTCGCGACTTGGCACACCGCGACCAGCACCGTGCGGATGGATCTCGATCGATGAAGGCGACGTCGCTTCTGAAGTGCGTCAGCGCTCGGCTTCGTTGGCCAGCACCACCGCCGCATTCCGCCTCAATGCCGATAACTTCGCCCGCTTCATCGGCGACTGCGCGAACGCCGCGCTGAACGCCTCCTGATCGAGCGCCGGGATGTCGTGCGCGAGTGTCGCCGCGTCTTTTCCATCGATGAACTCCCGCGCCCGGAACGGTGAATCGTCCGCAAGTTCGACGTACAACTTCACATTCGATGGGCAGACACTCTGGGAGATGTGTCGGCATCACCGTTCTGAGATTTCGCTCACCACAGGTCGGCGCGCCGTCTCCCAAGGCAGGCCCGGCCTCTGACGGCGCCAGTCCGCGCCCTCCGCTCGGCTCGGCCGTGAAAGTCTCGGCGTGGCAAGTCTTGACACCGAGTGTTCTGACACCTAGTATTGCCCTCGTGCCCACACTTCAGGAAGAACTTCGCCAAACGTCCGCGTTCGAGAGTCTCCATCAGGAGGCGTTTCTCAACGTGGCTCGTACCGAAGCAGTCCTGCATGACGGCCTGGACCGTGTGCTCGGCCCGCATGGGCTCTCGCTGACGCAGTACAACGTGCTCCGGATGCTCCGCGGGGCTGGCCGCGAGGGCCTCTGTCGCAACGAGATCCGGGACCGTCTCATCACACGCATGCCGGACGTGTCCCGGCTGCTGGACCGCATGGAGGCGGCCGGGTTCGTGGACCGCGTCCGCAGCACGGAAGATCGTCGGCTCGTGAACACGACCCTCACGGACGCAGGACGCGCGTTGGTACGCCAACTCGACGCCGACATTGCTGCCGTCCATACGGCCCAGTTCGGCCATCTGACCGAGAGCCAGCTCCGCACCCTGATCGCACTGCTGACCCTGACGCGAGGACAGATCTGATGCATTTGCCATATTACGAGTTACAACACCCAGCGTTCTCACTCCGTTCGACGGCCAATCACACCTCAACGTCGCCACCTATGCGCATTGCATCGCCAACCGCCACCACTGCCACCGACGTCGGACTCGTTGTCCTCCGCATGACGACCGGCAGCATCGCCGCCGCCCATGGCGCTCAGAAGTTGTTCGTCACCGGCATCGGCGGCGTAAGTGTCGCACTTGAACAGATCGGCGTCCCCTTCGCGGCGATCGCCGGACCAACCGTAGGCCTCGTCGAATTGCTCGGCGGTGTTGCCCTGATCGTGGGATGCTGGACGCGCCTCGCCGGCGCCTCGCTCGCCCTGACAATGCTCGGCGCCATCGGCTTTGTGCATCTCGCCGGCGGATTCTTCGCCCCGACAGGATTCGAGTTCCCACTCGCACTGCTTGGCGCTGCCAGCACGCTCGCGGGTGTCGGCGCGGGCCGGTACTCGCTCGATGCGTTGCGTCCGCAACATCGAGCGCCGCTCGTTGACGCGACGCCCGTCGCTGCGCCACGTCTGACATCCGCCTGAACATCCGATCGACTCACAACACAAGCAGGAGAAAACGCTATGAACGTCCTCATCATCGGCGCCGGCAACATGGGGCGCGGCATCGCCACGCGACTCGCGCGCAGTGCTTCGACTCTCATCCTGCATGACGTGGACGCCGCGAAGGCAGAGGCACTCGCGGCGGACATCACCGGCTCGCAACCGGAGACGCGCGTGCAGGTGACAGCCTCTCCTGCCGCAGCAGTGTCGACGAGCGATATCGTCATCCTTGCCTGTTCGTACGCCATCAATCTCGAGACAGCGCGTTCGCTGGGTACAGCGCTCACAGGCATGATCGTCGTCGACATCTCGAATCCGTTGAATGACAGCTACGACGACCTGGTGACTGCGCCGGGCACGTCGGCGGCAGAAACGATTCGAGACGTAATTCCCGCGGACGCAACGCTGCTCAAGGCGTTCAATACGACGTTCGCCAGCACGCTGGCGACGGGCGCGGTGGCGGGTCAACCGCTCGATGTCTTCATCGCGGGCGACAATGACGCCGCCAAGACGACATTCACGCAGTTGCTGCGCAGGGCTGGCCTCACGCCCATCGATGCCGGTGCACTGCTGCGCGCGCGACAGCTCAAAGCGTTAGGGCTGCTCGGCATCACGCTCCAGTCCCGGCTTGGCACCGGGTTCGCCACCGCCTGGCGGCTCGTCCTGCCGGTCGCCGCCTGATCGACGCACCTCGAGCGCATACGACCGCGCCGGTGCGGAACGCCGGCATCGAACGTCGCAGGCATCTCAGCGTGTCACGTTCTCAATGAATCACGATCAGTGGAGACGACCATGTCATCAGGACCATCCCGCATTCGTGTGGGCGCCATCGCACTCGCCATCGTCAGTACGATGAGCTCCCCAACTGCCGCATACGCACAAAACCAGGCCGCCGTCCTCAAGCCAGCGTCGCCACCGCCGCCGCACGAACGACAGGCTCCGGCTGTCGAGAGAAACCTGAAGACATTCGACGCGCTCGACTTCGATGTGTTCAGTAGCCAGCGATGGGATCGCCTGCACGAAATTCACGCGAAAGACATCGTCGTGACGTGGCCCGACGGGCACATAACGAAAGGCATCGACACCCACATCGACGACCTGAAGGCACTGTTCGTCTACGCCCCCGACATCGAGATCAGGGTGCACCCGATCCGGTTCGGTTCTGGCACGTGGACGTCGGTCAGCGGCGTGATGACGGGCACCTTCACGCGGCCGATGCCCATCGGCAACGGTCAGTTCATTCAACCGACTGACAAGCGCTTCGCACTCCCGATGGCGACCATTGCCCACTGGAGCAACGGCACGATGGATCATGAATGGCTCTTTTGGGACAGCGGCGAGTTCATGAAGCAGCTCGGCCTGTCCAAGTGACACGCTGTCCCACTGGCGCCACCCTGACGATGATGCCCGGTGGCGCCAGTGGAGTGATGCACTTTCATCAGAGAGGGATGACCATGAGCGCAACAACGCGCGATATCTTCGGGGACGCGGTGACTGCCGATCCCGCCACCCCAGGCAGCTACGGGCAGCCACCGCTCGGCTATCGTCTGCCCGACGCGACGCGTCTCGGACGCGTCTGCCTGCAAATTGCCGATCTGACGCACTCGCTCGCGTTCTACGAGCGCACCCTCGGCCTGCGCGTGATTGAACGCACCACGACGCGCGCCACCCTCGCAGTAGGCGGGAACGACCGCGTGCTCGTCGAGCTGCAGGAGCAGCCGGGCGCCCAGCCCGCGCATCCTCGGCTCCTCGGGCTGTACCACATCGCCATCCTGCTCCCGGACCGTGCGTCACTGGGCCGGTTCGCCAGGCACCTCGCGGACCAAGGCATCGTCGCCAGCGCGGGCTTTCACCGGGTCAGCGAGGCGCTCTATCTCACGGATCCTGATGGCCTCGGCATCGAGGTGTATGCGGACCGGCCGCGCGACACATGGCAACGCGTCGGACGCGAACTGTTGATCTCGAGCGATCCCATCGATCTGGACGGACTCGTTGCGGCAGCGGGTGACGTGCGATGGAGCGGCATGCCAGCCGGCACGGTCATCGGACATGTACACTTGCGCGTGGGAGACATCAGCCAGGCTGTCGCCTTCTTCTCAGAGTCGCTCGGCTTCGACCGCATGACGTGGCGATACCCTGGCGCGATGTTCATGGGCGCAGGCGGCTACCACCATCACCTCGCCACGAACGTCTGGGCCGCAACCGGCGCACGCACGCCGTCGGCGCACGATGCGCGGCTGGTAGAGTGGACCATCGAGGTGCCGCAGGTGCAGGACGTCGCGGACGTCACCCGCAGCGTGGCTGCGGCAGGGTATCCCGTCGAGACAATCGCTGACGGCGAGATCCTCGTCCGTGATCCGTGGGGCACGGCAGTCCGCGTACTCGCGACTGCATGGCCGGAGATGGCTCGATGACCACGGCATCGCTCGTCCACGTTGCGCGACTGCCGGATGCAGCGGCGCATGCCGGCTGGAGGTTGCTCGCGCAATTCATCGACGAAGCGGTCACGACGTACGACGCGGACCCGGCGAGAGTCTTCCTCGCGGGATTCAGCCAGGGTGGCATCATGGCACTCGCCACGATGCTCATGGCGCCGGCGAAGGTCGCTGGCGCCGTGGTGATGAGTGGACGGCTGCTCCCCGAAGTGCTGCCGCACGTCGCGTCAACTGATGCGCTGCGCGACAAGCGCATGCTCATCGTGCACGGTGCGACGGACGAAAAGCTTGGCGTCCATTTTGCGCGCTCGGCGCACGCGCAACTGGCCCATTTTTCTGACAACGTGACATATCGGGAACTGTCGATGGGGCATGCGATCACCGAAGAGAGTCTCGCGGTGGTCACGACGTGGCTCACCATGTCGCTGAACGCGGTTCTCGCTCGCGCTGGGACCGAATCCACGTCTGTTCACGGAGTGCAGCATGCCGGAATGACAGATTGACTCCTCATCCAGCGAAGTAGCTTTCCCGAGGACATCCGGTTTCCATCGCTGAGACGAGTGCTTTTCGTGAACCAATCATCGGCGCGAACGATCGGGAGACGGTTACGCGACGTGCAGTGAGCACGAAGTGGTTTCACGCTTGCAGCGCGACGCTCGATGCGCTGTGAACACGCCGGGTGTCACAACAAATCTGCAGGCGAGCCTGCGCGGCCAGGTGATCCGCCATCGGGTGCATGGCGCCGTACCCCAGGATCGTCAGCGCGCCACGGACGCGACGAGACATGCGACGGCGGCGTCGATGTCCGCATCCGTCGTACGCCACGACGAGACGCTGAGGCGGAACGCGGGACGGCCCTGCCACACCGTCGCGCCGAACCAGAGTTCTCCGGTCGCAATCGCCTCGGCGCGGATGGCGAGGGTTGCCGCATCCGTGCTTCCGCGTACGAGCACTTGGTTCAGTACGACACGATTGATCACGTCGAAACCCGCCGCGCGCAGGCCGTCGGCGAGACGTCGAGCCTGTTGGCAGTGTCGCTCGACGAGCACGGAGACGCCGTCACGCCCGAGCGTCCGGAGCGCCGCCCACACCGGAATGCCCCGCGCTCGACGCGAGAACTCGAGCGTCAGGTTTTTCTGCGCGTCGGCCGACGCGGTTGCGTACACGGCGTCGCCGTTCATCGCGGCGGCCAGCGCACCAGGGTCCCGGCATATCGCCATTGCGCCGTCGTACGGCGTGTTCAGCCATTTGTGGCCGTCGGTCGTCCAGCTGTCGGCACCTTCCACGCCGGCGGCCAGCTCACTTGCAGTGGGTGATGCGCGCGCCCACAGACCGAATGCGCCATCCACGTGGACCCAGGCACTGGCAGCGCGTGCGCGCGGGATCAGCTCGGCGAATGGATCGAATTCTCCAGTGTTTACTTCCCCCGCCTGCAGACAGAGAATCGTTGACGAGTCGAGAGGCGGAAGCTGCTCGGGATCGATCCGGCCGAACGCGTCGGTGGGCGCGAAGATGAGGTGGTCGAGCCCAAAACCGAGCACGCGGAGCGCCTTGCGCACCGTGACGTGCACGGTGTCCGGAACCACGACCCGGATCGTTGGCGCACCGGCGAGGCCCTGCCGGTCGAAATCCCAGCCCGCACGCGCCAACAGCGACCGGCGTGCGGCCGTGAGACACGCGATACCGCACGCGGTGGCACCGGTGCCAAAGCCGACGGCGCTCTCGCGCGGCAGGTCCAAGGCGTCGAGCACCCAACGCGCCGCGACGCGCTCGAGCACGGCCGCAGTCGGGGAATTGTCCCACGCCGATGCGCACTGATCCCACGCGAGCATCAGGCGCTCAGCCGCTGCAGCCGCCGGCAGTGCGGCGCCGATGACGAAACCGAAATACCGCGGCCCGTTCGACGCGACAGTCGCGGGTGATCCGACCGCGTCGAGGAGCGCGAGTGTGTCCGTCGGTGACGCTCCTGCATCGCTCAGCGGCTCGTCGAAACGCGCGAGAGCATCCAACGCGGCCGAATCCGGAAAGACACGGCGCTCGCGGACGCCGGCGAGATAGGCCCTCGCGCGCTGGTCGGCGTCCGACGCCAGCGAGAGTTCGTCATCGATTCCGTCATGCTGCAGATCAGGCACGTTATTCCTCGAGTCGGTGTGATGCGGGGCGAGACCACAAAACGCCTGTATTCCAGCCGCAGCGTACGTTGAATGACTGCTGGTCTTCCAGCCGCAACTCCAAATGTCACGCCAGCAGCAGCAGGGCTGCGTGGTGCCGCGTATGCGCACTCAGAAGGCGCCAGCCCGTGAGCAGCGGCAATTTACCGAAGTACGCGTGCACGATGCGCCGCTCAGGCGCATGCTCGACGGCGCGTCGGAATGCCGTGGTGGTGCGATTCGACGCGCGCTGCAAAGCCACCAGTGCGGACTCGCGCACCGCCGTCACCGCGCCAAACTGCTGGTGGTGCAACGGGTCGAGCTCAACCGGCGAGCTTCCGCCAGACGGAAAACTGCCTCGGCGCAGCAGCGAGGGAATCAGTATGGCGCGCGACAACGCGCTCACCAGCGCGGGACGCTGCACCTGCATCTGCATCGTGCCGTCCGCCGCCCGCGCGCCAAAGTCAAACGCCAGCAGCACATGCGATACCTCTTGCGCCGGTGTCCATTGTCGGCCAGGTCTGGCACAATGCCACAACGAATCGTGTAGGGACCGTACCGCCGTCATGATGAGCGCGTCGGCGTGCTCGTGCTCACGCTCGGCGATCTCGAGATCGCGCTGACGCAGAGGCTTCCTTTGGCTCGAGGCACCGCGCGCGGTCGCAGTCATCGCATCACGCGTGGCGTCACTGCCGGCGGACACACACCCATCACCTGGGTGCGGGCACCATGCCGCGCATCACGCGGCCGAGAATGCGCACCTGAGCCCAGCGCGGCGCCGTCGAGAGCCCGTAGCCGAGCAGCTTTGACAGCAGACCCGGACGGACCGTCATTTTGTGACCAAGTGCGCGCATCGTGCCGTCGGGCCACCACGGCCGCTGTCAGTGCAGTGCCCATCACCATGCCCGCCGTGTCGGCAAACCCGGTGCGGGTGGGACCGGGCGCGGCGACGAGCACGTCCACGCCATGCGGCTTGAGTTCACGATGCAGCCCTTCACAAAACGGTGACCCAACGTCCTTGCGAATCTTAGTAACAGTGTTAACCTGAGTTTAACTGTATGTCTCGTCCCCCCGCCCACACCCGCTCCGAACGCCTCCGGCAGCGCTCCCTCGAGCGCCGTGATGCCGAGCGTACAAGCCTCCGCGACGAACTGCTCGCGGCCGCGGAGCGCCTCCTGGAGGCCAACGGCTACGTCGGATTCTCGTTACGGCAGGTCGCTGAGGAGACGGGCTACACCCCCACGACGATCTATCGCCACTTCAAGGACCGAGACGATCTGCTGGGCACGGTTCTCGAAAAGTGGTTCGACAAGTTCG
The DNA here is from genome assembly GCA_043788935.1 of Gemmatimonadaceae bacterium. Taxonomy (GTDB): domain Bacteria; phylum Gemmatimonadota; class Gemmatimonadetes; order Gemmatimonadales; family Gemmatimonadaceae; genus JACMLX01. The sequence goes on from JAYWIJ010000063.1 coordinate 39,339, forward strand.
CGGCAACGCTGGACGCCGCGGATCGGTCTGCGACGGAACCCCGGCAGCGGCTGATGGCGCAGTCGGCGGCGTACATCCGCTTCGCGGTAGAGCACCCGGCCGTGTACCGCGTGATGTTTCTTGAACGGATGGACATCGGCATCCTGCCGAGCGGCGAAACGTTCGTTGATGATCCCGCGTTCGGGGTGCTCATCCGCGCGAGTCAGGCACTGTGCGACGCTGGCCTGGCAGGCAGTCATGACGTGATGTCGGCCGCGATGATTTTATGGATGGGCGTCCACGGCGTGGCGGCGATGGCGGTCTCGTCCGACATGCTGTCCGGCATTGGCGCTGAGCGAATTGGTGTGCTGCTGGGCCGAACGACACTGGCTGGGCTGGCGACCAGCTAAGCGACGAGGCTAAGCGGGATTTTTTTGTATCTGCTGAGTAACACTGTTCCTTTTAAAACACCCACCACCTGAGGATTCCATGTCACCGACATCCTTCTTCCGTTCACTGCTGCTCTGCGCCGCCGCGCTGGTCATGTCCGTACCTGCGGCGGCACAGTCGGCCGCCCTGGTCGGCTCGTTGACCGGCACCGTCATCGACCGCGCCACACGTCAGCCGGTGGCGGATGCGCAGCTCGGTGTCGTCGGCACCCCGCTCTCCGCGACGTCAGACGCCGGCGGACGATTCGCGATCGCCCGCGTACCCGTCGGAACCCGCACGCTGCGCGTGATCCGCATCGGCTTCGCCCCGACCGTCGTCACCGACTTGCTGGTCAATCCCGGGCGCCCAACACAAGCCGTCGTCATCGTCACCCCGGTGGCATCGAGCCTCTCGAACGTGCGCATCGTCGCGGGCAGCAGCACCACCACCGATGCGCCCCGCGCCATGCCCAACTCACGGATCACGATGTCGTATGAGGAGATCCGTCGATCGCCCGGCGCCGTTGGTGACGTGAGCCGCCTCGTGCAGGCGATGCCCGGCGTCCTCACCGGCAACGACACGCGCAACGACATCATTGCGCGTGGTGGCAGCCCGATGGAGAACCTCATGCTGATCGACGGCATCGAGGTGCCGAACATCAACCATTTCGCGGGCCTCGGCACCACCGGTGGTCCGATCGGCATGATCAACAACGAATTGGTACGGAGCGCCACGTTCCTCGCCGGCGGCTTCGGCCCGAAGTACGGCAACCGTCTGTCGAGTGTGCTCGACATTGCCTTGCGTGAGGGAAACTCCGATCGCTGGCGCACGGAACTGGACGTCAGCAGCGCCGGCGCCGGTGTGATCGGTGAAGGGCCAATCGGCAGCAACGCCACGTTCATCGTGTCGGCCCGTCAGAGTTTTCTTGCACTCCTCGCACCGGCACTTGGTCTGACGGCGGTGCCCTACACCACGAACTTCCAGATGAAGACGGCGATCCACGCGGGCCCGCGCAACGAGATCGGCATCGTCGGGCTGGGAGGCTTCGACCGGATCAACTTCGAAAGCACCGCCGATGACGACGCCGACCCGGCACCACCAGGGTCCACTCGATTCCGCGGCGACCGATGGACGGGTGGGGTGACGTGGCAGCGCCTGCTCGGCACACGCGGAGTCGGCACGCTCCTGATCAGCGGCAGCACGAGTGCGAACGACATCCGCGTGCTCGAGCTGGCCTTGGGGCCGCTGCCCGTGTTCACCAACGATGTGCGCGAGAACGAATTCGTCGCGAAGTATGACCTCCAGCTTGCCCTCCCGGGCCTGGCAGATGTGGCCGCCGGGGTGAGCGCGCGGCGGCTGAGCATTCGCAGCGGACTCAATTCGCCATTCGGTGTCCAGACGCCGTTCAGCGCGGTACCCGCGCGCGTCGACACGACCTCGATCGACGTGACCGAGGGTGCCGAGATCGGTGCCGGCTACGTGGAGCTGTCGCGGACGTTCGGGCGTGTTGATCTCACCGGCAGCGGGCGCGTGGATCACTTCGTGAAGTCGGCCGCCACGCGATTCTCTCCGCGTGCGGCCGCGAGCGTCCGGCTGAGCGACGCCGTCACGGTGAGCGGGACGTGGGGCCGCTACCATCAGCAGGTGCCGTTGGTGTATATCGCCAACGTGACAGCGAACGCCCAGCTGTCGCCGATGCAGGCGGATCACAGCGTGCTCTCGCTGCGTTGGACGCCGCGTTCGAGTCTGCTGTTCAGCGTGGAAGGGTTCGACCGACAGTACCGCGACTATCCGGTGGCGGTCCGGTATCCGCAGTTGTCGCTGGCCAACACCGGAGACCAGATCGGCGTGCAGGACCTGATCATCCCGATGCGTTCCGCCGGTACCGGGCGTTCGCGCGGGGTCGAGTTGTTCGTCCAGCAAAAGCTGACCGCGTCTACCTACGGGCAGTTCAGCTACACCCGATCACGCGTCGAACATCGCGCACTGGATGGTATCTGGCGTGCCGGCGGGTATGATGCGCCGAATCTGCTGACGGCGATCCTGGGAGCGAAGCGTGGCACGAAGTGGGAATTCTCGACACGGGGAAGCTACTCCAGCGGCCGACCACTCTCGCCCCTGAACGTTGGTGCCAGCACGACGCAGAACCGCCTGGTCTTTGATGTCGACCGGCTCAACAGCGAGCGGACGCCAGCGTACGCGCGCCTGGATGTGCGGGTGGACCGTCGGTTTGCGGTGCGGAGCAGCTGGTTGGCGATGTACTTCGAGATCCAGAACGTGACCAATCGGGAGAACCGGTCAGCGCAGCAGTGGAACACCAAGTCGCGTGCCATAGAGTGGCGGCCGCAGTTGGCGCTGTTTCCGCTGGTCGGTCTGAACTGGAAGTTCTGAGTGCAGGTTGGCGTATGGGCGGTGCGGGGCATGGGGTCAGAGTCTCGGCACCGTTCGCAGGGTCCTCTGCATGGGGTGAAACTCGTTGAAGCGACTGCACCGAGCAAGGACTCTCACCCTATGAAGCGACCCGATGATGGCACCCCTTTGAGCGGACGGCGCTCACTACGTTCGCGCACAGCCAAGCGCGTTCCTGGCGGCCAGCTTCGCATCGGGCATTCTGGAAGGCAATCGCCCGGTGCACGAGGGCTGCCGGGCCTTGTGGAGGTCGGGCGCTTTCAGCCACTGGCGGATGCCGGCTGATCGCGCTCACCGCCGACTCGATGTGCGATGTCACCGGGCCTCGTCGTTATGCACCGCATCATCCAATGCCCGTCGCGACGTTTCGGCACTGACGTTCGTGAGCACGACCGCCGTATTACGGCTGAGCCCCACCAGCTTCGCGCGCTTCATCGGCGACTTCCGGAACGCCGCGCTGAAACGCGTCTTGATCCAGCGCGAGGATGTCCGGCGCCAGCGTCGCCGCGTCCTTCCCCGCAAGAAACTCCCGCGCCCGGAACGGCGAATCGTCAGCGAGCTCCTGCGAAAATTTCACATAGATGTGTCGGTATAACCGTACTGAGATCACCCTGTCGACCGGCTGTCGGACGCTCCGGGCTTCGTTGGCGTGACCGCCGCCGCGTGACGTAGTTTCCGGGTCCGCCTGGCGCTGATCCGCGTGAGGCGGCGCCTCGCTCCCTCGCCCTGCACGGGGCCGCCAGGCATGCTGCGCCTGCCGCCGTGGGAAGTGAGCGATCCCTTCGCGAGATCAAGGTGGCCGCGGCGCTGCGGCATCAGCACATCCTTCCTCTTTTCGATTCCGGAATGATCGACGGCACTGTCTACGACGTCCGGCCTTTCGTGGACCGCGAGTCGTTGCGCGCGCGACTCGAGCGAGTGCGCCAGCTACCCGTCGCAGAGGCGCTGGACATCGCGCGAGCGGCGGGCTGGCACTGCCTCGTTCCGGATGGAAGTCCCGGAGGCGTAGCGCCGGCGGTGAGCGTCCGCGCCATACGTCATGCGCTGATCGGCTTGGACCGAAATGGGTGATCGGCTTGGACCGAAACGAGTGATCGGCTTCGACCGAAACAGGTGATCGGCTTCACCCGAAATGGGTGATCGACTTCACCCGAGATGGGTGATCGACTTCAGCCGAAATCCGCATGCGTCAGTACCATGGCCTTCGCGTTGTCGACGAGGACGGTGTCGGTCACGCCACCGACGTGCTGAAAGGCCTGCGCATGGCCGGCGATCCACTCGCGCCGCCGCAGCCGCGGAAACGCGACGGCGAAGCAGCGGCGTGAAACGCCGAGCGTCATCACGAAGATCTACATGACTTCGCGCGTGTCGGCGATCCACACGCGGGTCTGGCCGAAGTCGACCTGCGCCTGCGCCCCCGGCGCTGTCTCATAGCGCACCGTCGCCGCCGATGGGGTGGCCGTCTTGCTGAGTGGCACCACCGCACGCCGCACGATGATCACCGAGCCAGGAAAGCCGCGCTCCTGGAGTTTTCGGTGGGGGTGGGGCATTTGAGACGATCACTGCCTGAGGAATCTGAGACGATCACTGACAGTCCATGAAAGCGCGAGCAGCGCAATGCACTTTTCAGCTGCGGCGTCTTGCTAGGTTGCGGCGCGTGCGGAGTGTGCGGCGACCAGTAGCGCGTTAATCGCTTCGATGCACGCTGGCTTTGTCAGGTGGTGGTCGAACCCTGCCTTGCGTGCCTGGTCTTGGTCGTGATGCGCTCCCCACCCGGTCAGCGCTACCAAAACAGTCTGATTCGTCCCTGACGTGTGCCGGACCATCCGGGCCACTTCGTAGCCGTTCAGCCCAGGCATGCCGATGTCGAGGAACGCCACGTCTGGCCGGCGCTCTAACACCAGGCGCAGGGCATCATGGCCGTCATGAGCGACGGATACATGATGCCTACCCAACTCCAGCAGCGTTGCCAAGCTCTCCGCTGCGTCGACGTTGTCATCGGCGACCAGTATCTGCAGCACTGAACTGGTCTTGCCTGTCGGCGCCAGCTGATCCTGGCGTGCAGGGGCACTGACTTGCTGCGGTTGGACGACTGGAAGACGCACGGTGAAGGTGCTGCCTTTGCCTTCTCCTGGGCTGGCAGCCGTGACGGTCCCGCCGTGCATCTCAACAAGGCGCCGAACCAGCGACAAGCCGATGCCCAGCCCGCCCTGCGAGCGGGCCGCGCCGGTGGGCACCTGGGTAAACATGTCGAACACAGTTGGTATGTCCTGCTGCGGGATTCCGATGCCGTTGTCGCTCACGGCGATAACGGCGTGCCGTCCCTCGCGGCCAACCGACAACGCGATTCGGCCGCGCTCCGGCGTGTACTTCGCGGCGTTCGTGAGGAGGTTGCCAAGCACTTGCACAAGTCGCACCGCGTCGCCGTCGACCACCAGCGGCTCGTCAGCCATGTGTAGGTCCAGCGCATGATGCGCGGCTTCCATGACTGCTAGACTCGACTCGACGGCGTTGGTCACGATTGTTCTGAGCTCCACCTGCTCCTTGCGCAGCTCCACTTTCCCGCTGTTGATCCGAGCAACGTCAAGCAGATCGTCGACCAGGTGCACCATGTGGCTGAGCTGCCGCTGCATCATGTCCTGCACTTTCGTTGCAATCTCCGGATTATTCCCGGCCAGTCGCAGCAGTTCCAGTCCGTTTTGAATCGGTGCAAGTGGGTTGCGCAACTCATGCGCCAGCGTCGCCAGGAACTCCGTCTTGCGATGACCTTCCTCGCTCAGTCGCGCTGCGAGCCTGCGTAGGTCGTCCTCTGCACGCTTGCGCTCCGTGATGTCCGTGTTGGTACCGACCCACTCACGGACCGATCCATCCTGCGCCAGCACGGGCACCCCGCGTGCGGCAATCCAGCGATAGTCGCCGTCGGCGTGCAGAAGCCGATACTCGGTCTCGAACTCTCCGCGAGCCGCCACGCTGGCTTGCCAGGTCGCGAACGTGGCTTGCCTGTCGTCAGGATGAAGTGCCTGGAGCCATCCGGTCTGGATCCATTCTTCATAGGTCTGCCCTGTAAAAGCTCGCCACGACGGAGAGTCCTCGATGACATTCCCCTGCGCGTCCGTGGTCCAAGTAATCTGGGACGTCGCGTTCACAAAGGACCTGAACCGCTGTTCGTTGCGCAGGAGCGCTTCCTGAGTGGCCTGGCGTGCGTGGATCTCGCGTCGATGGTCCAGGATCAGAGCTGCGGTATTGACCAGCAGCGCCATCGTTTCCTTCTCAGCCACGGTGGGAACATGGACCTCGCGGCGATAGCATGCCAGCGTGCCGAGCACGGCACCGGACGGCGAGCGGATGGGCTGCGACCAGCATGAGCGCAACCCGTGCGAGAGAGCCAATTCCCTGTAATCATGCCACAAGGGTTCAGTGGCGATGTCAGAGGCGATGACTTCCTGGTTGAAGTGTGCCGCAGTTCCGCACGAGCCGGCGTTCGGGCCGGTCGCCATCCCGTCGATGGCTGCGGAATATGCCTGCGTGAGCGATGGCGCCGCTCCATGCCGCAGATGACCATCCTGCGCAAGCAGCACGGAGACCAACATGGCCTCCTCAGAGTAGGCCTCCGCAGCCCGCACGAGGGTGCTGAGCACCTGCTCCAGTGGTGCTCCGGACACCGCCTGCTCCATGGCGACCTTTTGGGCGTCGGCAAGGATTCCGGTCCGCTCCCGGGCACGCAGTAGCTCTTGCAGCGCGGTGATGTCGCGCGACACAGACAAGAAGCCCTGTAGTTGCCCATCAGCCCCATGGATCGGCGACACACGAACGTCCTAGAATTTCGGCACGCCTTTCACTGTGGGGCAGAAGGCAGCGAACTGTCCCAGCTTGCCTTGGCGCGCCTGCTCCAGCGCCGATTCGATCTGTTGGCGCGACTCTCCCGGCCACAACGTCGTCCATGGCAGTCCACACATCTGGCTCAGGTCATCGACCTCCATCAAGCACTGGCCGTTCCGGTTCATGGACACGAGATTGCCCTGAAGATCGAGTACCTTCGCACAGTCGGGGCTGCTCTCGAACAGCAAATCAGTGGTCAGCGGAACAGCCGACGAGGCAGGTACTGAGGTCTTCATGAATGAGCTCTCCCGGTAAAACAATCGGACCCGACCGTGCAGGTTGACGGGTGGAGATTTTTGCAGCAACGCGGCCAGCAGCGACGAAGGCGGTCACTGACTCCGCACCGTGCGCATCTTCAAGGTAGAGCGAAGTCATCGGGAGAGGAGTTTCCATCGCGGTGTGGAGTGACCCCTCGTCGTTGGACACTCAGCGGGCCGGAGTCCGACGCGAGGCAGATCGAACGCATGGCGGAGCTGCTGCCCGGCGCCGGGGGCGCCTTCGTGAAGCTGTCCAACGGTGGGTGGGCGCAGCAGATGCGCGGCATCACCGCCGCGCACACGCGCGGCCGCCCGGGTCACTGCGCGTGCCCGCTCGCGCTCGCCGCCGCCGGCATCGACTCGAAAGAGCACCTCGGGTGGCAGCGCACGGCGCACGACGTCGGCACCTGATACGATGACCTGATCCAGCTGTACCGCGCGGCCGACGTGCCGGTCGTCCCGACGCTGGCGCTGTTCGTCCCCTCGGATCGGCAGTGCGGCGCGCGCGTGCCGGCACCGCGGGAAGTCGCGGCGGTCTTGGGTGAGCTCGAGCGCACGAAGATCGCGCAGCGCCTCAATTTCCGCAGCCAGACGGCGGCGAACACCCTCGACCTCGGGCACGCGATGGACGCGGCGGCGCGGCTTCACCGCGCTGGGGTGCGGCTGGGTGCGGGTCCCGACTTCAAGCGCTCGGACGGCCTGCGGAACGACCTCGAGGCACTGGTGGAGGCGTCGCTCTCGCCGCTCGCCGCCATCCGGGCCGCGACCGGCGATGCGGCGCGCAGCATGGGCGCCGAGCGCGAGATCGGCCGCGTCGCGCCAGGCCTGCTCGGCGATCTCGTTATCGTCGACGGAGACCCGGGCGTCGCCATCAGTAGCGTGCGCCGTGTGTGGCAGGTGGTGCAGGGTGGGCGCGTGATCGACCGCGAGCGGCTCCTTGCTCCGTGAGCGGTGGCAGGTTCTCCAAGAGATGGCGTCGCTGGCGCGCGTTGTCCTCGTAGGACCGGCGATACTCGATGCGGCCGCGTGCTGCTGGTCGGCAGCGACGTGATGGCCTCACCACGACGCCCCCGAATCCGACCGTTTGTCATCTCGGCCGATGCGCGCGAGCGGCTCCGCGTCGTCGAGCGCGCGCGTGAGCACGTCGACGTCCTCCGCCGTGCCGATGTTGCCGAGCACGACGGCCGCGTTACGCTTGAGCCCGCGCAGCTTCGCGCGCTGCATTGGCGAGTGTTTGAACATCGCGCTGAACTCCGCCTGTGACATCTGCAGCAGATCACGAGCGAGTGTCCGCGCATCCTTTGCGGCGACTGCGGGACGCGCGTCGAACGCACGCTCGGTGAGCTGTTCCGAAAACTTCACGTTCCAGGGGCAGCAGGACTGGGAGATCTGTCGGCATACCCGTACCGAGATGTTCCTCGCGACCGGGAGCCGCACGCTCGCGCAGCGCGCACACTACGCTGCCGGGGGGGCCTTCGACACGAGTGGATAGGCCGCCGGCGTCCTGATTGACGTGACCGCGAGGTCCACGTCGAGCAGCGGCCAGTACAGATGGTCCGCAAATGGCCACTCGACCGTGGTGATCTGCTCGATGGTTGCTGCACGAAACCACGGGAAGTCCGCGAAGGGCACATGGAGCTCTTCGCTGCCGAGGAGCAGCCAGAATCCGTGTCGCGACACGTGGGAGACTTCAGCGGCCGAAATGGCGGATCCAGGCATCACGAATCTCCTGCAGATGACGACGGACGATGTCCTCCGCCTCGGCGACCTGCCGCGACGAGAGCCCGACGACGACGCTGGCTGACAGCTCCGGCTCGATCCAGAATTACGCCTCACCGTCCGGATGCGACACGTGCACATGCATGCGCGGCTCCTCGCGGGAAAAGAAGAACAGTCGGAACGAACCCTCGCGGAGGATGGTCGGGGACATGTCCGGAAGCTAGCTAAACGCTTTGGGGGATGTGTCGGTATAACCGTTCTGAAATTCGTCTCGAAACCAGGCGAAGGACCATGAGTCTTGCGCGAGTGTCTCACGCGTGATACGATCACCCACGGAGAACATTTCCGTTCGTGAGCTCCGGAACAACGGTGGCCGCGTCCTGCAGCGGGTCGCCGGCGGTGAGACGCTCACCGTCACGATGGACGGCCAACCGATCGCCGAACTGCGCCCGCTGCCAAGGCGCGGGCTGACGGCGGCCACGCTGCTGCAGCGGTGGCGCCGGCTGCCGCCTGTTGACGCGCAGCAGCTCCGGGCCGACCTCGATCGCGTGCTGGATGCCTCGCCGTGGTCGGTCGGGTGAGTCACGCGCGCGGGATCCTCGACACCAGCACGGTCATCATGCTTGGCCGGCTGGACGATCCCGCGGCGCTCCCTGATGAACCGTTGATCACTGCGATCACCCTCGCCGAACTGACCGTGGGGCCGCTGGTCGCGACCACGGATCAGGAGCGCGCCGCGCGACAGGCGCATCTCCAGCAGGCGGAGTCGGATTTCGACGCGCTGCCGTTCGATGCCAGTGCCGCCAGAGCGTTTAGCCGCGTGGCTGCCTCAGTCCGGCAGTCGGGGCGCAACACGACCGCCCGGTCGTATGACGCCATCATCGCGGCCACTGCGCTGGCGCATGCGTTGCCAGTGTACACGTGCAATCCCTGTGATTTCTCGGGGATCGACGGACTCGAAGTGGTGGCTGTGCCCGTTCCGACGCGTTGAACACCCTCAGGCACGAGCACGCCATGACGACCCTGGATCGCCTCCTGCAGCGTGTCGCGCAGCACATCCGGCATCAGGTGGGGTGTTCTGGGGAGCACGTTGACAACTGAGGCCGCAGTCGGCCAGTAACCGTTTTGAGGTTGTGCTCTCGACCGGTGCCCTCACTCTTGGAAAGGCACGCGTTTGTCCATCAGCGAACGGCGCTGACGAGCTCCTGGCGCGTGGCGTGCTGGTGCCAACCGCACCTCGGCCGGAGAAGGATGTGACGAGTCAGTCCGTCTCGTCGTTCCTAGGTCGCTCACCGCGCGCGCGCCGCAACGTGGCCACTCCGAGCCCTGTTAGCACGAACGCTGCGGCCATCGCACCGGCCGGCTGTCGGACGAACGTGGTCCAGTTTCCGGCCGCGAATGCCAGCGCGCGCTGTGCATTCTCCTCGATGGGTCGACTGAGCACGAAGCCGAGCAGAAGCGGCGCGGCGTTGACGCCCGCGAGTCGGAGCGCATAGCCCACGAGGCCGAAGGCCGCGGTGAGCCAGACGTCGGTCGTGGAATGATTCACCGCGTAGACGCCGCCGCACGCCAGCGCGACGGTGACGGGGTGCAGGTAGCGCGGCGGAACCGTCAGCACACGCGTCCACAGCCCCACCAACGGCAGGTTGAGCACCACCAGGATTACGTTGGCGACCCACAAGCTCACGATCAGCCCCCAGAACAGCGCTGGCTCCCGAACCATGAGGTCCGGTCCGGGCTGCACACCCTGTACAATCAATGCGCTGAGGAGCAGGGCAACGACGGCGTTCGACGGGACGCCAAGCAGCAGCAAGGGAAGCAGTGACGTCTGCGCCGCGGCGTTGTTGGCACTCTCAGGAGCGGCCACGCCTTCGATGGCGCCGTGACCGAGCTCGCGCCGGCCGCGCGCGAACAATTTTTCCACCGAGTACGCCGCGAACGACGCGAGCGTAGGACCGCCACCAGGCAGCAAGCCGAGGAGGCTGCCAACGGTCGTTCCGCGCGCCGTGGCGGCTGTTGCGCGCCACAGCTCGCCGGGCCGGAGCGCCGACGCGCCGACGACGGCTGGCGCCGCGCGATCGGTGTCGCGCCCCGCCAGCGATGCCACGATCTCGCTCACGCCGAAGAGGCCGATGGCCAGGGGCAGGAAGCCAATGCCGTCATAGAGTGCGTTGACGCCGAACGTGAAGCGTTCGCCTCCGGTCGCGACACTCGTCCCGACCGCTCCCAGCAGCAGGCCGACCGTCACCATGGCCGCGGCGTGCAATGTGTGCTCGCCCTCGACGACGATCGTCAGCACGAGCCCTGCGACCATCAGTGCCGTGAAATCCGCCGGTCCGAGTGCGCCGATCACCGACGTGAGCGGTCCGGCAGCAACGGCCATCAGCAGGGCCGCGACCGTTCCGGCGGCGCACGAGGCGAGGGCCGCCGTGGCGAGAGCGAGGCCGGCGCGCCCTTCACGCGCCATGGCGTGGCCGTCGAGACAGGTGACGGCCGACGAAGCCTCACCGGGCAGATTCAGCAGCACGGCTGCGATCGAGCCGCCATACTGCGCACCGCAGTAGAGGCCGGCCAGCATGATGATCGCGCTGGACGGGTCGAGCGAGAAGCTCACCGGTAGCAGGAGCGAGATCGCCGCGACCGGACCCAGACCGGGCAGCACACCGACGACGGTACCCATGACGCAGCCGGCGAGGCAGGCGATGAGGTTGCCTGGAGTGAGCGCCGCGTGCGCGCCGAGCGCGAGGTGCGCGAGAACGTCCACGTCACGGACCTCCGAACGCACGCAACGGCTGTGCGAGCAAGAGGAGAAACAGCACGGCAATGACGACCGTCACCACGGCCGCGTGAACGACCGCGCGTACCGGCACCGCATCACTCGGCGCGAGCCCGGCCAGCAGCGTCGCGGCGAACGTGGCCGGCACGAGTCCGGCCCGCTCCACGAGCAGCGCGAAGGCAGCGACGCCGCCCAGCACGGTCAGCAGCGCGCGCAGGGCGTGCCGGTGCGGGATCACCGACGCAGCCGCTCCACACCGCCCGCGAGCGCGAGAAACGCGCGGACGCGTTCACGCTGTGCGGCGATCGCGGCCGCGAACCCTTCCGGCGAGGTTGCAGCTGCTGCGAAACCCATCTTGGAGAGTCGTGCGACCAGTGCAGGTTCCGACATCACGTGCGCCACGTCGAGTGCAATGAGGCGTCGCTGCGCCGTGTCCAGGCCACGCCCGCCGAACAGTCCCTGTGGTCCCTCCACGGCGAGCGTCGGAAACCCGGCCTCGCGCAACGTCGGCACGTCGGGTGCCGCCGGTGACCGCTGCGCAGTGGCCACGGCAAGGACGTGCACACGTCCGGCCCCGCGCGCGGTGGCCAGCGTCGGCAGTGCCGTCACCAGCATGTCCAGCCGACCCTCGCCGAGATCACGCACAGCCGAACTGAGCTCGGCATATGGAACGTAGCGCTCATCGAGTGAGGCGCTGGCGATGAGCGCACGCGCGACGACCTCGGGCAGCCCCGCGGTGGCGCTCCACAGCAGCGGCGATCGACGGCTCTGCACGCGCGTCGCCATTGCCGCGAGTGTGCTCACTCCCGCACGTGCAGGGACGGCCACGCCGATGCCCGTCGCGACGACGCCGGCCACGGGCACGAGATCGGTGGCCGGGTCGAAGGGCATGCGCGTGTGCAGCACGGGATTGGTGCTTACGATGCCCACGGGCGAGAACAGCAGCGCGTTCGGATCACGCGCCGTGATGAACGCCTGCGCGCCGGCCATGCCATCGCCGCCGGGCCGGTTGTCCACCACCACCGGCTGACCCCAGCGTTCGGCCAGGCGCGGTGCGATGAGACGGGCCGCGAGATCGGTGCTCGCGCCGGTGCCGAATGGCACGACGAGTCGCACCGCGCCACTCGGCCACCTGGTCGCCACATCGCGCTGCGTGCACGCGCCAGGCAGCAACGCACAGGCGAGCATCACCGTGGTCAGGATGCGGCCCCGCCACGGATGCGGTCGTGAGCTGGGTGCGCGCATCAGCGCGTCACCGCTCGCGCGACACGCGACGTCGGCTTGCGTCGCCCGGCGCCCGGCCGGACGTACGTCGCATTGGCTTCGATCACGCGCACCAGCATTGCCATCAGCGTGCGTCGCTCGGGGGCACTGAGGCACGCCAGCATCTCGACCTGCACGGCCTCCGATTCCGGCCGATGACGATCGTGCAGCGCACGGCCGGCGCGTGTGAGCGTCAGCGACCGGGCGCGACGATCCGTGTCGGCGACCGACCGCTGCAACAGGCCCACCGCTTCCAGCCGTGTGGCCAGCGCGCTGGTGCTCGTGCGATCGAGCGCCAGCTGCTCCGCGACCGTGTTCTGGTCGATGCCCGGCGCGTCGTGCACGCGGATCAGCAACCCGAACTCGAGTGGTCGCAGTCCCAGCGGTTCCTGCACCTCGGCAAGGCGGGCGCGCGCGATCTGGTAGAGTCGCCGCGCGAGCGCGATGGGGGCGTGAGCATTGTCGGGTCGGCGCTTGCGTGTCGGCATCGGTGTGGTAAGATAGTCAGACATCTGATCATCAGAATACGGAGGAATACCGCGTGCTGTCAACACCCCCCATCGCCGCCGCACAGCGGCCACGGCGCATCGCCACCGAAGAAGCGTTCACCGTGCCGGAGGTCGCCGATGCCATGCGCGACGTCGTGCACGCGGGCGGAGCCGATCTCGATCTGCCGATCGTCAGGCAGACGTACTGTCCCGATGCGGCGGCGGTCGGCACGACCGCCGATCTCGTCCCGACTTCGCGCGATGCGTGGTCGTCGCGCATGCTGCCGCGCCTCCTCGAACTGGGGGCAGACCGCATTGCCCGGATGGACGCCGACGGTGTGGACATGCACGTGCTCTCCCTTACATCCCCTGGCGTGCAGTGTTTTCCGCCGCCACTCGCCGTCTCGCTCGCGCGTGTGGCGAACGACCGGCTCGCCGACGCGGTCCGCGCATACCCCACGCGCTTCGCCGGGCTGGCCACCATCGCGCCGCAGGATCCGGCCGCCGCCGTGCGCGAGATGGACCGCGCGGCCACGCGACTCGGACTGCATGGCTTCATCATCAACTCACACACTGATGGCCGATACCTCGATGAGCCGTACTTCTGGCCCATCCTCGAAGCCGCGCAGGCGCTCGGCAAGCCGATCTACCTTCACCCGCGCGCACCGTCGGCCACGCTCGGTGGACCATTGCGCGACTATCGGCTCGAAGGCGCGGTGTGGGGCTTCGGCGTCGAGACGGCGACACACGTCCTGCGCCTGATGTTCTCCGGCACGCTCGATCGCTTTCCCGACCTCACGCTGGTGATCGGACACATGGGCGAGGGATTGCCGTTCTGGCGATGGCGTCTGGATTTCATGGGCCAGCCGGGAAGCCGCGCCGGTCGACACAACGCATGCGCGCCCGGCGAGTATCTCGCGCGCAACGTCCTCGTGACCTCGAGCGGCGTAGAAGACCCGCGCGCGCTGCGCTACACCATTGACACGCTCGGTGCCGAACGCGTCATGTGGGCTATCGATCACCCGTATCAACCGATGGCGCCCGCGGTGCAGTTTCTCGATACAGCGCCGCTGTCAGCGCACGAACACGCCCTGTTTGCGGGTGGCAATGCCGCGCGCGTCTTCGGCCTGCAGTCACCGTCCTCCCACGCCTGATGCGATCGCTGGCTGATGCGCGCGCGCGATTGCCTGCAGATGGCTCGTCTGTCGCCGAAAGTGGGCCACGCCGGCAACCGGTCGGGCCGTCCTGCCTCACGACAATCACGCGCACGGCGTCGAGCGAGGACGTCCGATCGCCATGGCGAGCCTCGGCCAGCCTCTGCACCTGCCGCGAGCCCACGGTCGCGAAGATGAATCAGATGTTGTCGTTGCTCATCAAGCTTCAGGAGAGCAAAATGCCTTCTGAGACTACTTGGGAGTGTTCGGAGAACGCTGCACCCATTCTGCTCGTGCGATGGCCGCGACGTTCAAGCCAGGCCGCACGATTCCGCACGCCCAGAAGTCACGCAGCGCATCGCCAGTATGCTGCTTTCCTGACCACACACCGCGGCCGACTCGCCCATCACCCATCGCCACCATGCCAAAGCAATCCAAAGGATCCAGCCTGAAGCATCGACTTTGGGGAGTGCTGCTTCTCGTCGGCGGCCTCGCGGGTGAGTACCGGTTCATTCAGGCATACCTGCACGGCGGAACTTTCGGTCTCCTTGGTACGGCGTTCGCACCAAGTGCAATCGCTGCGGGTGTCGTCCTGCTGGTCAAGCCGGAGCTGTATGGTGGCGTCACGAGCATCCGGTACGACGGGAAGGACTTGGGCGACACGCGGACGCATGTCATCATCGGCGTCGTCGCGGTGATTGGCTCCGCCATCAATGCGTGGCTCTACTTCCACCCGAACTGACCCAGCAGCTGAGCATGGCATCGGCGCCCATGATCGGTTGCCGTGCTGTTCGGCGCTCTTGTAGCTGACTGGGGAAATTCCCGCGATAAGCCCGCGGAGGCTTCGCTGTCGGTCTTGTGCATTGTCGCGGGTATGGTACTCACGTCGCATCCTCGACCGGGCCGACTTCTCGCTCGTCGAATCGACGTTGCGTATCCAACCGTGAGCCCCGTGACGTGGAAACCTCCGATCCCTTGGAACAGGCGTGTCCGGCTCCATACATGTGAACCTGTTTTCCCCTCGCGCCGACACCAGGTACGCCACGCACCGTGAAGGTCGCACCCGACACACGTCCTGACGCGGGAGCGGAGGGACGGCAGTTGCGAGCATCCGTCCGTCGCACCCCCGCCCAATCGCCGTCATGCCGAGCCCATTCCTCAGCAAGCGACAGCTGAGCCGATATCGCTCGGTCGCTGCCAGCGTCGGCGAGATGCGCCCCGCGTTATCCATCCGACAGCATGCCCTCGGAGGCTCGCGCCGCTCTGTCCACCTGTGTATCTGCGTTGCTCAGTACCACCACGGCATTCCTTCGCAGCCCCGCCAGCTTCGCCCGCTTCATCGGCGACTTCCGGAACGCCGCGCTGAACTGCTCCTGATCCAATGCCAAGATGTCCGTCGCCAGCGTCACCGCATTCTTCCCCGCGATGAACTCCCGCGCCCGAAACGGCGAGTCGTCAGCCAGCTCCTGCGAGAACTTCACGTTCCACGGACACACGTCCTGGGAGATGTGTCGGTATAACCGTTTTGAGCTTCGGCTCTCAACGGGACGGCGAACCCTCAGGGGCCAACAGCTCTAGCCGACATCCGCGCGGACTGACGTGGCTGTCCGGCTGTCCCGACCGAACCCGCCGAACCAGCCCTTGCCCACGCAAGCGAGGAACCCGGTTGGGCTGATGCCGGCGCCACATCTCGTCTGAGACCAGCGCCGCCATGAAGAGGCGTGCGCTCAGCACGGTTCCGAACGCCGCCGATGTCCCGTCCCCGCACCCTGACCGCCTCAGGCCGTCACCTGATCCCGGCGCTGGATCAGCGATGTATCGGAGCGTATATATCGACTCCCCGCGCTGCGATCCTACCGTGCACCCTGCCGCAGATGTTGCTCGAAAAACGCCACGTCGCCGGCGGCGGTCTGCCAGAATGCGGCCTCGATGCCACGATAGCGCTCGATCACCTGTCGCCCGAACGGCGTGAGCTGGGCCCCCCCTCCGCGCTGGCCGCCGTGGCTCGTCTCGGCCACCCGCTCGGCGAACATGGCGTTCATCGCGTCCAGCAGGACCCACGCCCGGCGATAGGACATCCCCATCTCCCGCGCGGCGCCGCTGATGGAGCCGGTGGACGCAATCGCCTCGAGCAGCGCAATCTTGCCCGGTCCCAGCCGTCGATCCTCGTCGAAGATGATGCGTAGGAGCAGCGTCGTCATGGCAGAAGGAGCACGGTGGTGTCGGAACTGGATCGGCCTGACGCTGCTACTCGCCATCGCCGGAACGGAGGTGCAGGGCCAATCGCCTATGAGTGCCATCGCCGGTGTCGTGCGTGACTCGCTCGGCGTGGCAATCGCCTCGGTCGTCGTCGAGGCCCGAGATGGTTCGACAGGCTACGTCGCGCGCGCGACGAC
The DNA here is from genome assembly GCA_043788935.1 of Gemmatimonadaceae bacterium. Lineage (GTDB taxonomy): Bacteria > Gemmatimonadota > Gemmatimonadetes > Gemmatimonadales > Gemmatimonadaceae > JACMLX01. Next base: position 56,088 of record JAYWIJ010000063.1, read on the forward strand.
GAACAGTGCGGGACGCTACATCCTCCTCGGGTTGCCGTTTGGCGGGCCGTACGTGCTTCGCACGCGACGCCTCGGCTATCTGGCCGTCGAGCGCGCGGGCCTCGTCCTCACCATCGGGGCGCGACCGCGGGTGGATTTCGTCCTTCGTCCCGTGGTGACGCGTCTCGCGCGCGTCGGGGTGCGTGCGGACTCCGGCGCCGGACGCGAGACACGGCTCGGCGGCAGCACGCGCATCGCGGGGGCGCAGATCGACGCGCTCCCCATCATCGACCGCAACTTTGCCGGCCTCGCGGCGCTCAGCCCACTGGCCGGGCCTCAGCTCGCGCTGGCCGGACAACGGTGGACGGGTACCGACGTGCGCCTTGATGGCGTGCAAGCGCGCAATCTCCTGCGGGCGGGCGAAGCGAATGGTGGTCCATCGGGGATTCCGCTCGCGGCCGTCCGCGAGTTTGAGGTCAACACCGCCGTCTTCGATGTCGAGCAGGGCCGCCAGGGTGGTGGGCAGATCGCGGCCGTCACACGGGCCGGCGAGAACGCGGTCGCCGCCGGGCTGTTCACCGCGTTTCGCAATGAGCGTCTGGGAGCCGCGCGCGACTTTCAGGGCCGGCCGCGCGAGGCGCGCGTGGCGCAGGTCGTGCAGCGTGCGTTCTCGATCGGTGGCCCGTTGATCCGCGATCGGGCGCACTTCTTCGCCGCCTACGAGCGACAGGACGCGAGCGAGCCACTCAGCACCGGCGACGTGAGCACGGCGGAGGCGGAAGTGGCGGCGGGTGTCGCGCGCGATTCACTCGCACGCGTGCTCGACATCCTCAGCCGGCTGTACGGCACCGATGGCGATGCCGCACAGCTCGGTCGACTGGCGCGACGCCCGGTGTCACAGACGCTCTTCGCCCGTGTCGACTGGCAGGCCACGCAATCGCACCGCGCGATGGTGCGGCTGACGGCAAGCAGCTGGCGCAGCCCGCTGAGTGGCGGAGTCGACCAGCCGATCGCGCTGCGCGAAGCGCGCTCCGGTTTTTCGTCGCGTGAGGTGCAGCTGCTTGCATCGCTCACCTCGCAACTCGGCGGTCGTGCACTCAACGAACTGCAGCTCGCGGTAGGCACCTCGCGTCGCGCCCTGGTACCGGAGACGCCCGGTGTGCCTCGCGGCTTCGTGCAGGTACGCTCGCTCCTCCCCGACGGGACGACTGGCAACGCGACGATCCAGTTCGGCGGTAATCGCCTCGCGCCTGACGACAGCCGCGAATGGCAGCTCCAGGTCATGGACCGATTCACCGTGCAGCGCGGGCCGGTGCTCTGGACGCTCGGCACCGACAACTCGCTCGTCGGCACGCGCACGCTCATCTCGGAATCGCAGAGCGGTCTCTTCGTCTTCCCGTCCATCGCGGCACTCGCCGCGCGCCAACCCAACCGCTTCACGCGTACCGTACCGCTCTCCGGAACGGCACCGGTCACGCAGCAACACATCCTCGAACTTGGCGCATGGGCGCAGTTGGAGTGGCAGGTGACCGATGGACTCACCGTGACCAGCGGACTGCGATGGGATGCCACTGCGTTCCTAAGCGCGCCGGCCACCGATCGCGCCGTGGACGTCGCGTTCGGTGTGCGCACCGCACGTGCACCGCAGGACTGGAGGCAGGTGCAGCCACGGATGCAGCTCCTCTGGCGTGTGCAGGCTGACGCGCGGGACATGGTGCGCATTGGAGCTGGCCTCTTCACCGCGCAGCTCCCGTATTACGCGGGGCACAATCAGCTGTTGTACGATGGTCGATCACTCGCCGATGTCGATCTTCGCGGCGTAGCCGTGCCGGTACCCGACTTCGTCGGGTATCGCGCATCACCCGCGACCGTGCCGGGTCTGCAATCCGGTGTGGCGATTCCCGCATCATTCGTGAACGTTGCCGGCGATGTCCGCGCGCCGCGGACGATCAAGGCCGCCGCCGCCTGGTCGCATCGCGTGATGGATGGCGTCACCACCACCATCGGCGCGCAGTTCGCGCGCATGAGCCGTGGCTATCACTACGTCGACCGCAACCTGCCTGACACGCCCGCATTCCGCCTCGAAGCCGAAGGGGGACGTGCCGTCTGGGTGCCTGCGGCGAGCATTGCGGCGGCCACCGGGGTCACCGACGTGCGGAATGCGTCGCGCGTGGCCGGTTTTTCGCGTGTGCTTTCACTCGAATCGAATGCGAGGGCTGAGCAGGTCGCGCTGACTGGGGAGGTGGCGTTTCGCACGCGTGAACGTATGAACGGTACGCTCGCCTACGCATTCTCGTCTGCGCGTGACAACTCCACCTACGGGTGCTGCCTCGCGCGCACGGCGACGACCTTCACGCCGGTCGTCGACGATCCGCGCGACCTGCGTCAGGCCTGGGCGCCGTCGGACCTGAGCACGCGTCATCGCATTGTCGGGTCACTTGCCCTGCGTGCGCCGCTGGGAATTGTGGTGACAGGGCGGTATGTCGGCGCGAGCGGACGCCCGTTCTCGCTCGTCGTCGACGGCGACATCAACGGTGACGAGGCGAATGGCAACGACCGCGCGTTTCTGTTCGATCCGGACGACGTGGCGACACCAGCCGATGTCGCGGCATCGATGCGACGTGTCCTCGCGGATCCCCGCAACCTGGCCCGGCGCTACATCGCGGCGCACCTCGGAGAGGTCGCGGGCCGGAACACCCTCACGACGCCGTGGACGAATCGTATCGACGCACGGTTGGCGCGTCGGTTCGCGATCCGCCGCGGCGGTGCGGTGCACTCCGCGGAGCTTCTGGTCGATGTGTTCAACCTTGGCAATCTGCTGAACCACCGATGGGGAGCGCAGTATCTGCTGCCTGTCGGGATCTCATCGCAGAATCCCGTGGTGAATCGGGTACCGCTGTTGCGCGTCGTGGGGTTCGACCCAATCGCACGACGCTTTCGGTACACCGTCAACGAATCTGCAGGTGTCCTGCCGAAGGGTGGCGATCCATATCAGGTGCAAGTGGGTCTCCGCTTGACGTACTGACGTGCGTGGTCGACGGACGTATGTCGGGAGTCAGCAGCTGGCAGTGTTGTCCGCGGCCTCTGCATTGCGGAGGACCACCATTGCATTCCGCTGCAGCCCCGCCAGCTTCGCCCGCTTCATCGGTGACTTCCGGAACGCAGTGCTGAACGCCTCCTGGTCCAGCGCCAGGATGTCCGTCGCCAGCGTCACCGCATTCTTCCCCGCGATGAACTCCCGCGCCCGAAACGGCGAATCGTCAGCCAGCTCCTGCGACAACTTCACGTTCCACGGACACACCTCCTGACACACATCACACCCATACACCATCCCACCCACCCCCGCCCGCAGCTCCTCCGGAATCTCCCCCTTCGCCTCGATCGTCAGATACGACACACACCGCCGCGCATCCAACACCCGCGGCGCCACGAACGCCTCCGTCGGACACGCCTTGAGACACCGCGTGCACGACCCGCAATGATCACTGCCAAGCGGCTCGTCCACCTCCAACTCCACCCCCAGCAACAACACGCCAAGAAAAAAGAACGACCCATGCCGCGGCGAAATCAGCATCGTGTTCTTGCCCATCCACCCCAGCCCCGCCCGACGCCCAAGATCGCGCTCGAGAATCGGCCCCGTGTCGGTGTAGGCCTTTCCCGGCACCGCCACGCCAAGTTCCGCCGACACCCAGTCCTGCACACCGCGCAGCATCGGCACCAGCACGTCGTGATAGTCGGCACCACGCGCATACCGCGCCACCGGACCATCAGGCTCCCGGCCACCGTAGTTCACGCCGACTACCAGCGCACTGACGGCACCCTCCACGGGTCGCGTCGAATCCCGACGCTTTTCGGCGCCACGCTCCAGATACGCCATCTCGCCGGCATAGCCGTTCGCAATCCAGTCATCGTAGGCCCGGGCTGTCTCCATCGGCCCGAGCCGCGCCACTCCCGCCAGCATCGCCCCGCGCGCATACGCCTCGGCCTTGAGCCGGTGTGCGAAGCCCGCCGGCGCCTGCAGCGTCACGTCAGGTCGGCAGCCGCCACGTCCACCGCGCGTAGTTCGCGATGTCGTCCACCGGCGGAATGGCGTCGTGGTGCCCGTACGCGGTATGCATCCGCCACTGCACGTACTCCCACGCCGGCAGTGGCAGGAACGGAAAGCGCGCGTACCAGTTCCGCCGCCTGAACCGCCACCCCACCAGCAGCAATGGTCCGATCAGCGACGGCTCTCGCACGCATCGCCAGACCAGCGCCAGGACAAGGGAGATCCACGTCATGCTCCAAAACTACCGACCGCGACAAGGCTGTGCGCCTCTCTCACCCGGCTGCCGCCGTTCGCCGACAGGATCGTTCAGACGCCCAGAAACGCCATCGCCCGATGAAACACATCCTGCGTCCGCCGGTACGGCAGCACCGACGGAATGTTCGTCAGCATCGGCACCAGCATGTGGTCGCGGTGCAGCCCACCATGCGACGACCGATGCGGAATCGGCTCGTATCGTGCACGATAATCCCAGTCGCGCGTCGCACTGAGGATCATGTCGCCCGTGCGACGGCAATCGTTCAGCGCCAGGATCTGCACCATCGAATCGGGATAGTCGGTCTGCTGCGTGCGCTCCCACGCGTCGGCTTCCAGCACACCATGCACGTCGCCCAGCCCAAGCGGATCGCCGGTGCCACAGTGATAGTGATAGCGCTCACCGCTGCGGCGCAGCATCGCCGAGCCACGACCGTTGCCGCCGCGTACTTCCACCGTGTGCTCGTCGTGCGGCAGCAGCAACAGGTCCACCGACGGACGTTGCACGAGCATCTCCGCCGTCTCGTTCCACCGCGGCGACAGCGCCGGCCAGAACGGACGCGTGCGCGAGTCGAGTTGCACGAACAGGTGCGCCATCGCGTTGCCGCTGACCATCACGGCCATCTCAGGATCACGGACGCCGAAAACTTTTGGATGCGCCAGCACCCGGAGTTTGTGTTCGTCGCGAAACAGGTCGGCCAGATCGTCGTGACCATGCACGTCCACATGCCCATGATCACTGACGACGAAGATCGCCAGCTCCTTCATCCATCCGCCCTTCGTCGCCGCCTTCGTCACGTCCCGCACGAAGCCATCCACGATCGTCAGCGCCTTGCGCACGATCGGATCCGTGTGGCCCACGCTGTGACTCGTCTTATCCACGCCGCAGAAGCTCGCAAACGTGAACTTCGGACGCTCGGCCAGCACACGACCCAGCATCTCCTTCGACAGTGCACGATCCACGTCCAGCCACCCCGCCACGTCACCGCGGAAGTGGGTGTAGCCGGCACGCAGCGCGAACTGCACCGTGTTCGTCAGCTTGTTGCGATGCGGCAATCCGCGGCCGATCATGTTCATCATCGCGAGCCCGCTGCCGGCGCGTTCGAACGCCGTCGGCGTCTCCGGCGACAGATCGCGATCCACCTTCCGCATCTCGCTGCCGATGTAGCTGCGCGTGTAGTGCGGCCAGGCGGTGTCGGCACGACTCCGGTCGAACCACCGGAGCCCCGGCAGCCCCACGTGACCGGGATGCTCTCCCATCAGAAATGGCACGTACGCCGGCCCGGTGACCGACGGAAAGACCGTCGTCAGCGTGTGTGTGCCTTGAGCGGCCCGCAGTGCCTGCAGCGCGGGCACTTCGCCCGCATCCATCGCGGCCGTGAGCGTATCGGGACGGACGCCGTCGGCGACGACGATGATGACGTGGGACAAGTGGGACGGGCAGACGCCGGAAGGGAACTGCCTCCGGACGGTCGAGGCAGGTGGGAACGGTCACCGCGCTACAATTCTATCCGGCTCGGCGCCCGCGTGAGATGCAGGCGACGCCAGTGCGACACCCATTCCCCCGCCAGCATGCCCGCGAAACGCGCGAAGTCGTCAGCAACCACCGCACAGCCCACGGCCAAAGGCACCGCCGCCGCATCGAAACTCGATGGCAAGTCGGTCGGCGCCAAGACCGCCGGCGGCAAGAAGGCGACCCCCGCCACGATGCAGCGCGCCGAAACGGAGGCGCTGCAAGGTGTCATGGAGCGCCACGTCGACGGGCACCGCAGCGCCGGACGCGCCACACCGCTCGACTCCCGTGTCATCGCCCCAGGCAAGATGCCGATGAAGGAGTCGGTGAAGCCCGCTGCCACGACACGCAAAGCGTCGCCGCTGATCAAGCCCACCGTGGACACGGACATCCGTGACGTCGTCGCACTCACCGAAGACTCGAAGCTGCTGCAGTCGCCGGGACCGCGCGACGACTTCACCCGCACCGATCCGTGGCGCGTGCTGCGCATGACCGGCGAAATCATCGAAGGCTTCGATGCGCTCGCGTCGGTGCAGAAGGGCGTGTCGATCTTCGGCTCGGCGCGCACGTCGCCCGATGATCCGCAGTATCAGGCCGCCACCGAAGTCGCACGGCTGCTTGGCGAAGCGGGCTTCTCGATCATCACCGGTGCCGGCCCGGGCATCATGGAAGCGGCCAACAAGGGCGCGCGCATCGCCGGCGCACCCAGCATCGGCTGCAACATCGAGCTGCCGTTCGAGCAGGGCGCCAATCCGTATGTGGATACGCTCGTCAGCTTCCGCTACTTCATGGTCCGCAAGACCATGTTCATCAAGTACAGCAACGCCTTCATCTGTTTTCCCGGCGGCTTCGGCACCCTCGACGAACTGTTCGAAGCCGTGACGCTGATTCAGACCGGCAAGATCTTTCAGTTCCCCGTGGTACTCTTCGGCACGCACTACTGGGCGGGCCTCGTGCGCTGGCTGCAGTCGCGCGTGCTCAGCGAGCGGAAGATCAGCCCCGGTGATCTCGACCTGATGCTGCTCACCGACGATCCGGCTGAGGCGGCGCGCGCGGTCATCGAGGCCCACGCGGCGCAGCAGCAGAAGGGCGCCCGCGGCACGCGCGAATGACCGATCCGCTCCTGCGTCTCGAACGCACCATCAAGGTCATCGTCGCGATGATCTCGCTGGTCGGCATCGCCTTCATCGGACTGCGCGTGTACGCGAGTCGCGAACGGATCGGACTGCCCAATCCGCGCAAGGATTGCGAGGCCGTGGGTCGCGTGTACGACAGCACCCGCGCCACCTGTCTCCCGCCTGCGCCGCGTCGCGCCGTCACCCGACCGTGATTGCGCACAACACGCCTGTCTGGGACGACGAGCCTGACTGGGCGCCGCTGCCTCCGCTCGATGGTGATGCGGTGTGCGACGTGTGCGTCGTCGGACTGGGCGGCAGCGGCCTCGTCGTGATCCGTGCGTTGCGCGCGCAGGGCGTGAACGTGATCGGTGTCGACGCACACGACGCGGGCGCCGGTGCGGCCGGACGCAATGGTGGGCTGTTGCTCGCCGGTCTCGCCGATTTTCATCATCACGCCGTGCAGTCGCTCGGACACAATGCGGCGCTGACGCTCTATCGTCGCACGCTCGCCGAGCTGGATGCGGTGTTCACCGAATTCCCGGACTGCACCCGTCGCACTGGCTCCCTGCGCATCGCTGCCAGTGACATCGAGCGTGACGACTGTCGCGCACAGCTTGCGCAGATGCAGGCCGACGGACTGCCAGCAGAGTGGTACCACGGCACCGAAGGCGAGGGCCTGCTGGTGCCGAGCGACGGCGTGATGCAGCCGCTGCGCCGCATCCGTGCGATGGCGAGTGCAGCACTCGCGTCAGGCACTCGGCTGCACGGTCGCACTCGCGTGCACGACGTCTCAGGATCGGCCGTCGTGACGGAGCAGGGCACCATCACCTGTGGCCGCGTGATCGTCGCGGTCGATGGCCGCCTCGAAGCGCTGCTCCCCGAACTGTCACCGCGCGTTCGCACGGCACGATTGCAGATGCTCGCCACGGCGCCATGCACTGACCTGCAGGTGCCTCGCCCGGTATACTGGCGCGATGGCTTCGAGTACTGGCAGCAACTCCCCGATGGCTCCATCGCACTCGGCGGTTTTCGCGACGCGGATATCGAGGCCGAGTGGACGCACGATGCGACGCCGACGGTCGGCATTCAGGC